>NZ_CP155730.1:0-300000 GCF_039724765.1 Sagittula stellata E-37
GCTGATATGTGCGACAAGATCGAAACCTTTCAGCAGGAACAGAGAGCAGTTTAAGTCACCCCAGATCCTGTCCAAGAGACGGGGAGGAGCTCAGATGACGGGTTTGGATGACCAGCTTTCGCGCCGCCGCGTCTAGAAAGGCTTATTCCTCTCACATCATTTTATCGTGCCGCCCAGTCCAAAAGATCGGCAAGAAATGCTCGAAACACCCGGCAGAATCGAACCGTGTTTCTTCGAGGAGCACATCCCCGCCGGACTGGCCGACCTTTTGATCGACATCCAGAGGGAAGCAGCCCAGCTGGGACAAGGGCTGCACCCGGACAGCGCGGCTGAACTCGCGGACCTCGTCCGCGTGATGAACTGCTACTACTCCAACCTGATCGAAGGCCACAACACACGTCCACGAGATATTGAGCGCGCCCTCGCCGGTGCCGAACTCGAAGAAGAGACCCGCCCGCTTGCCTTGGAAGCGCGCGCCCATGTCATTGTTCAGCGAGCAATCGACGAGATGCATGAGACTGGCACCCTGCCCCGCCCCACGTCCGGCGAATTTCTCACCTGGGTGCACAGGGCTTTCTACGATGAAATGCCTGACGAATTTCGGGTGATCGAACATTCCGATGGAACACGCGAACCGATCATTCCCGGGCACATGCGCCAGGACGGCGGCAAGGAGGTGGCCGTCGGGCGCCACCTCCCCCCTTCTTCGTCGCGCGTTGCGGCCTTCATGGATCACTTCGACAAACGGTTTCAGATCGCCGCACGGTCCTCGAGCGGGCGGATCATCGCGATCGCGTCGGCGCATCACCGGTTGAATTACATCCATCCGTTCCCGGCCGGCAACGGGCGCGTCAGCCGCTTGATGTCCCATGCCATGGCCCTGACGGCCGGGATTGGAGGACAAGGTCTGTGGTCGGTATCGCGCGGGCTTGCGCGCGGGTTGACGGATCGCGGTGAATACAAGCGCATGATGGATCTCGCGGACAGCCCGCGTCGTGGAGACCGCGATGGACGCGGCAACCTATCCGAAGCCGCTTTGAAGACCTACAGCGAATGGTTCCTGAAGGCCTCGCTCGATCAGATCACGTTTTCCACAAAGCTTTTTGACCTTGCTGGGCTGGAAAAGCGGTATCGGCGCCTCGTAGAGGACCCCGTCGATGACAAACGCGCGCCCGATCTGATCTCGGCCGTTCTTCGGCATGGCGCGCTTAGGCGTGGCGACGCGCAAATTCTCCTCAAGACGTCTGAGCGCACCGCACGCAACACACTTGGCAAATTGACCTCTGCCGGGTAACTGACCTCCGCCCCTCCGAAAACCCCCGTAAGACTGGCGTTTCCCTTGGACTACCGCGAACGGCTTTTCCCCAACCCGTTCGCCCATGGAGATTTGCCGGAATGATGCAGGTCAAGACACTTGCGCGCCCCGGACCTGTCCGAAGATCAGGTGAGAGAGTTTGGAGTGTTTCTTCGAGAGAACGTTCGGGACGCGATTTTCCATCGGTTTAAATCGTTCGAAAAGCACGCTTTCGAATACGGTCACGCCCGGATCGCCGGCGTGCAAAGTGACCTTTGGGATGAAACCGAAGGCGGGCTGATCTTGAAGCAGCAAAATACCTTGCAAGAGCGCGACGTGCCATTTGGAGACCCGCTCGAAGAAATAGACGCACGCAGGGGTAACGGAGGAGTACATGAACAAGCGGCGGACTTCATTCTTGCGACGCGTGTCCGTGGCTCTGTCCACCACGCCGTTTAAATCGAAAATCGACTGGAACTCGAGCAGTTGCTGGTCAGAGTGCTTGGTGCCGCAGCATTGACCCACGCGTTGCTGAAGCCTGTCGATGCCTCCTAAGACTCAGCACTCATGCCCGCATCCTCCAACTGCTCCCGGTCCGGAAGCTCGCGAAGGCTCTCCAAGCCGAGGGCGACAAGGAACTGCTCGGTGGTGACGAATGTATACGGCGCCCCGCGCCGGGGTGACCTTGGCCCGGTCCCGATCAACCTGCGCGCATAGAGCCGTCCGATCAGGTCGCGGCTGATTTCCTTCCCGAAGATGTCCTTCAGCCCGTCGCGGGTGATCGGCTGCTGGTAGGCGATGGCGGCCAGCACCGCGACGTCGAATTCGCTCAGATCGATTAGCTGGTCCCCGACATCCGCCGCAGCGCGGATCGCGGGGGCGTAGGCGGGCCGCGTCCGGAACATCCAGCCGCCGGCGACCTGGGCAATCTCGAAGGCCCGCCCCTCCAGATCGGCGGCAAGGTCCTCGACCAGCAAGTCGACCGAGGCCCCCTGCCCCACCACGCGGGCCAGGTCCTCACGCGGGACCGGCGAGGCAGAGGCGAAAAGCACCGCCTCGATCCGGCGCATCCATTTCCGCCAGCGCAGCTCGGGCGGCAGGTCGGCCAGCTCGCGGTCAAGCTCGGGCTCGGGGCGGTCCTTCGCCATCCCTACACCCCGTAGAGCCGGAAGGTGTCGCGACCGGTCAGCTCGCGCACCGCACCGAGGTCGACCAGCCGGTCGCAGAGCCGCCGCGCGGCGCGATCCGGCAAGGGCAAGGCCGACGGCGCCACGGCATCGCGGGTCAGGAACATCTCGACCGCTGCCCCTGCCCCCTTGGCCCGAAGCTTCGGCGCGACCGCCTTCAGATGCACCGCCCGGCGTGCGAGGTCGGCAGCAAGGCGCGCGGCCTCGGGCGCGGACGAGACGAGCGCGCGATGACAGGAAAGCCTCAGGTCATCCCCGCGCTTACGCAGATCGGTGCGTTTCAGACCAGCTCCCAGAAGCGGTACGAGGTGATCCCAACCGAGGGCTTGCGCAAGCGCCGCATCCGCGAGGACAAGCGCGAGCACGTCGGCGCGCGGCGTCGCCGTCAGCACCGCTTCCAGCACCGTCGCGGCCCGGGCGACCGGAGCACCCTTCCCGGCATCGAGCCACGTGGCGATCTGGCCCGGCGCATGGGTCGGCAAAGCCCGGGCAAGAGCCTCGACCGACACCGGTCGTTCGACCGCGCGCCGCCATTTCAGATGTGTTTCCCCCGCCGGGCCGGGCAAATCGCTGGGACGCATCAGATGCACCGCATCGCGCAACTCCCCTGCCCGCTCTGGCCGCCCCGCGAAGGCGACGCAGGCCTCTGCCGCGCGCAGCGCCAGACGGTCCCGCAACAAGGCTTGGGGCACGTCCTCACGTCCCAACACAAGATGCAGGCAGTTCAACGCGGCGCCGGACAAAAAGGCCACATCTTCAAGGGTTTCTGCCCGCGTCGAGCTGACCCAACCCGGCATCTGCGGTAGGGTATCTGCGGTGCTGTCGTGAGGCGTGGGCGCAAAAGTCATGCTCGGATGTTAACTCATGGCGGCGCTTTCTGCCAGAAAATAGCACACAAACCGCCCCACCTTGCCGTTGTCTTTCATGTCCAATAAGTTTGCATTATTGGACATGAAAGACATGCTGGGAAGCAGTTCAGCTTCATAGTCGGATTTTCTAGAAAGATGCCCTCAGAGACCGAGAAATCGACGTCAACGCCCTCTGATGAGCAAGATGACGCTCGCGTCGACGAGAGACATCAAGGGGAAAGCGATGACATCGCCCTGCCCTCCCATGTGGCCGGATCCGGGACGCTCGATCGTCTGGTGGACACGGCGCGCAACTACGCACGCGCTGCGGCCTCCGACAACACACTGAAAGCTTATGCGCAGGACTGGGTGCATTTTATCCGCTGGTGCAGGATGAAGGGCACGGAGGCGCTGCCTCCGTCGCCGGAGATGATCGGGCTTTATCTCGCGGATCTGGCGTCCGGGTCAGGCTCCGCCCCTGCCCTCTCCGTCTCGACCATCGTCCGCCGCTTGTCGGGTCTCGCCTGGAACTGCGCGCAGCGGGGATTCACCCTCGATCGCAAGAACCGGCACATCGCCACGGTGCTGGCCGGAATCAAGCGCAAGCATGCGCGTCCGCCGGTTCAGAAGGAAGCGATCCTGGCCGAGGACATCCTCGCGATGGTGGGCACCCTGTCCTATGACCTGCGCGGGCTGCGAGATCGCGCGATCCTGCTGCTGGGATACGCTGGCGGCCTGCGCCGCTCGGAAATCGTCAGTCTCGATGTCCATAAGGACGACACGCCGGAGTCCGGCGGCTGGATCGAGATCTTCGACAAGGGCGCGCTGTTGACCCTCAATGCCAAGACCGGTTGGCGCGAGGTCGAGATCGGCCGCGGCTCCAAGGATCAGACTTGTCCCGTTCATGCGGTCGAGCAATGGCTGCACTTCGCGAAGATCGGCTTTGGGCCAGTCTTCGTCGGCACCTCGCGCGATGGCAAACGGGCCTCCGAAACGCGGCTCAACGACAAGCATGTGGCCCGCCTGATCAAGCGCACGGTCCTCGACGCTGGCATCCGATCCGAGCTGCCAGAAAAGGAGCGCCTCGCGCTGTTCTCCGGCCATTCGCTGCGCGCCGGTCTCGCCAGTTCGGCAGAGGTCGACGAGCGCTATGTCCAGAAACACCTGGGCCATGCCTCCGCCGAGATGACCCGCCGCTACCAGCGCCGCCGCGACCGGTTCCGCGTGAATCTGACCAAAGCCGCAGGGCTGTGAGTGTGGCCGAACGGTCGTCAACGACCTGCTGCGCTGATCTGTCCTTGACTATAGAGCTGGCCTGTCTTCGGACTGAGGAGACAGACGGTCAAGAAAAGCCACTTTGGCGAAGAAGAAATCGCTCACTGCCCGACAAATGCAATGCGAAGCGGTGCCACCAAAGGCGGCGTTCTGATGTCCACCCGGCGCTTGCGCAGCGCCAGAATTGACCCTGATCCGGCACAAATCAGGGTGTTTTCCGCAAAGGTCTGTGGAAAAGTCCTTGCGCGACTCTGTTCCGTTCGTCAATAGTCACGAAAAAGGGCGTGAAATCGCCATTATCCGTGAACACGGCGGAGCGGAGCGGACGAGAATGACCGCGATGTGAGCCATAAAACAGGCGGCGCGGGGCAGAAATATGGATGCAACCCTCCAGTCCGAGGACCTGAACGGGGTCATTCGGGACCATTCTGAAACACTGGCGGCACAATTGCACGCCCAGAGAGAGAGCCTGTTTCCGCCCGACGCGGCGAAACAGATGCGCAAGTTCACCTCTGGTGAGGCGGCGGCGCTGCTTGGCGTAAACGACAGCTACCTGCGCAAGCTGAATCTGGACGGCAAGGGCCCCTCCCCCGAATTGACGCCCGGCAACCGCCGGCTCTATTCGGTGACGGACATTCAGGCGCTGCGCGAACTCCTGGAAAAGACGGCCAGAAAACCCGGCGACTACCTGCCCGGACGGCGCGAGGGCGACCACCTCCAGATCATCGGCGTGATGAACTTCAAGGGCGGATCGGGCAAGACCACGACCTCTGCCCACCTTGCGCAGCGGCTGGCGCTTCTGGGGTATCGCGTTCTGGCCATCGACCTCGACCCGCAGGCCTCCATGACCGCGCTGCACGGGGTGCAACCGGAATACGACCTGCCGGAAGGCGGTACGCTGTACGATGCGATCCGCTACGACAGCCCGGTGCCGATCACCGACGTCATCCGCCCGACCTATATCCCGAACCTCGACCTGATTCCCGGCAACCTCGAACTGATGGAGTTCGAGCATGAAACCCCCCGCGCCCTGGCCCAGGGCAGCGCCGGGCTATTCTTCTTCCGCGTGAAGGAGGCGCTGAGCCAGGTCGACGAGAACTATGACGTGGTGGTGATCGACTGCCCGCCGCAGCTTGGCTTCCTGACCATGTCTGCGCTGTCCGCCGCGACGGGTGTGCTGGTGACCATCCACCCAGAGATGCTGGACGTCATGTCGATGTCGCAATTCCTGCGGATGACCGCCGACCTGATGGACGTGATCGCCGAATCCGGCGCAGACATGAGCCACGACTGGATGCGCTACCTGCTGACCCGCTACGAACCGACCGACGCGCCGCAGAACCGCATCACCGCGTTTCTCCGTACGATGTATGGCGACAAGGTTCTGAACGCGCCGATGCTGAAATCCACCGCGATCTCCGACGCCGGTCTCACCAAGCAGACACTCTACGAGGTCGAACGTTCGGCCTTTACCCGGTCGACCTACGACCGCGCCATCGAAAGCGTGAATGCCGTCAATGACGAGATCGCCGGCCTGATCCAGAAGACCTGGGGCCGCTGAAGGGAGGAGCGTCATGTCCGACAAGAAGAAAAGCCGCCTGTCCATGCTTGACGGTCTTGCGCAGGCCGGGGCGTCTGCCCCCCCTGCCCCGATGATGTCGTCGAACCGCGCGCTGCGCTCGGCCCGCGACGCGGTGGACGGGATCAACGTGTGGGAACTGGACCCCGACAGCATCGCCAACCGCCGCGTGCAGGACCGGATGGAACTGGGCGACGTGTCGGATCTGCGGCAGAACATCGAGACCAACGGCCAGACCGTGCCGATCCTCGTGCGCCGCGATCCGAAAGACCCGGAAAAATACCTGCTGGTCTACGGCGCCCGCCGTCTGGCCGCGATCCGCGAATCCGACAAGGTGACGAAGGTGCGCGCGCTCGTCGCCTCGATGAGCGACGAAGCCGCGATGCGGGCGCAGATGGCCGAGAACGCCGACCGCCGCGACCTGACCTTCATCGAAAAGGCGTTTTACGCCTACCAGCTGATCGAGGTCGGCTTCGGCACCCAGTCCGAAGTGGCCGAGATGCTGAACGTCACCAAATCGTGGATCTCCATGTCGCAGAACATCATGCGGCTGCTCGGCCCGGAGCTGGTGCAGATCATCGGCCCGGCCCCAGGCGTTGGCCGTCCGCGCTGGGATGCGCTGGCGCAGGCGCTCGACGGGCGGTTCAACAGCCGCGCGCCGGTGATCGAGGCGGCAGAGGACGCCGCCAGCCGTATCGCCTCGGACGAGGCTGCCGGGAAGACGCTGGCAAAGGAACCGTCCGTCCTGATCTTCGAAGCCCTGGAACGGCTGGCCCGCGGCCCGAAGCGCAAGCCCATCGTGCCGGTCAAGACGACACTGAAGATCAACGGCGAAAAGGCGGGCAGCCTGGCGCGGACCGCGAAAGGCGTGGCCATCGATCTCGACGATCCGCGCTTTGCCAATTGGATGCAGAACCACGCCGAACCCATTCTCGAAGAACTTTACGCCCGCTGGCGCGAAGACATCGAGTGAGACCAGAGCAGAACGAGAAAAAACAGGAGGCACGAGAGAGGCAAAAGAAAAGGCCCCGCAAAGCAACGCTCCACGAGACCCTTCCAGATTAGCACCTTCAAGGTAGTCGCCGGAGCCCGCACTCGCAAGTCCAAAGTGATTCGCGAGCAGGGAATTTTATGCCTTCGTGAATGAAAAATGCGGTACGACCCGATAACGCCGTTCCGGCGACCGATGACGCCTGCGCTGATGGACCATCGCGCGCAGCTTGACACACCTTTGCCGCCCGACGGCCTGAACAAATGGGAAGCGTTGCGCGAACTGGCCTGCGCCCGCAACGCCTACGGTCTCAGCGACCGAGACATGACCGTCCTTCAGGCACTGGTCAGCTTTCACCCCGATACAGTTCTTGGCAGTGGCGGCGCGGCCCCAGTGGTGTATCCGTCGAATGCCGCGATCTGCGAGCGGTTGAACGGGATGCCCTGCTCGACCATGCGGCGCCATCTGTCGCGGCTGGTGGGTGCGGGTGTCATCGTGCGGCGCGACAGCCCCAACGGCAAACGGTATGCCCGTCGGGTCGGCGACGCCAAGGTGGCCTATGGCTTCGACCTCTCGCCTCTGGTGTTGCGCCACGCCGAGGTTTGCGCTCATGCCGAAAAGATCCGCGCCGAACGCGACGCCCTCAAGCGTCTGCGAGAGACGGTCAGCCTGATGCGCCGCGACCTGGCCGGTCTGGTGGACTGGGGTCGGACGGAGCGTCCCGATCTCGCCACCTGGGACATTTACGAAGACCTTGCCCGGCTCGCCGCCCGCGACCTGCGTCGCAAGCTGGACCATGCCGCGCTGGAAACCTTGCGCGCCCGTCTGTTCGCTGCTTTGACAGAGGTGCGGGATCTGCTGGAACCTCAGGAAAGCGTCACGCAGACAGCCGAAACGAGCACCAGCCACGCCCGGAATGAGCAGCACCATCAGAATTCAGAGAAAGACTCTCATGCTTCTGAAGGAGCGGTTCCGGGCGAGGACGGCAACGTCACACCTCTGACCAGCCGGAAGGCCAACTTAGGAACAGACGCGCAGGAGGATGCCCCCCCTGCCCCGTCCCTGCCCTTGCGACTGGTCCTATTGGCGTGTCCCGAAATCCAGAGCTATGCACCGCATCCTGTGAGGCACTGGCACGAATTCGTGGCCATCGCAGAAACGGTCAGACCCATGACCGGCATTTCACCTACGGCCTGGGAAGAGGCCCGGCGGGCCATGGGACCGGAACAGGCAGCGGTTGTCCTTGCGGCCTTGCTCGAACGGTTCACGGAGATCCGCAATCCCGGCGGCTACCTGCGGCATCTGACAGCGAAAGCGTCGGAAGGCGCGTTCTCTTGCGGACCGATGGTTATGGCTTTGCTGCGGCGCGCGGCCTGAGTTCACAGTTGTGAACTTTGGCTGCATACCGGGTGCCTCGGGCAAGAGTTCACAGCTGTGAACTCTTGATCCAAACCGTGTGTCGGCCAATCCGATAATCGAGAAAAAACGCCAACGCGTCTGATCAAGATGATCCCAATGATGCGACGGGGCAGGGGCCATGCGTTACAATTGCACCACAGACCTTCCCCAACATCGCGTTTGCCCCTTTAACTGATCAAATCTCTCGGATAAGACGCGCCTACTTGCTGCGCCATCCAGATTGCCGTGTCCAGACAGCTTCGCAGCCTCAAGACCAAGAACCTGAGGGACAATGGAAATGCGCAGTCTGAGACAGCGGCCCCCTGCGGCCGTCCGAAACTCCGTGGCGAACAGAAACCTGATGGTCGGGACGTCCCTGACCGCCGCCTGCCTGGCCGGTTTCGCCTACGCCCAGGACACCAACGCCGACACCACCACGATCGTCCTGCCGACACTCGACGTGGAAACGACGGCTGAACCCACACCGGCCCCTGCACGTCCGGCGCCGGCGCCCCGCCGCACCGCAACGGCTCCGCGCCGGGCACCCGCGCCGCAGGTCTGTACGCCGGATCTGGCAGGAACGCCGGTTTGTGCGGAACAGGAAGCCGCCGAAGCGGCTGCCGCGCAGACCGCAGCCCAAGCCGCAGCGGCGGCAGAAGCCGCACGGCAGGCCAGCGCGGGCACCAACCCGAACGGCGACCCGGACGCGCCGTTCCGGGCCGTGACGAGCGCCAACTCCAAGCTGAGGGGCGAGATCGCGGACATGCCGCGCACCGTTACCGCCGTCACTAAAGAGGTGCTGGAGACCACCAACACCACCTCTGTCCGGCAACTGGCGCGCAACACGCCGGGGATGAGCCTGGGCTTCGGCGAGGGCGGCAATGCCTTTGGCGACAACATTTACATCCGTGGTTTCAAGGCCAACAACGACGTCTATGTCGACGGCGTGCGCGATCCGGGCACGTCGGTGCGTGAAACCTTCGACACCGAGCAGGTCGAGATCCTGAAAGGCCCGTCCGGGTCTGTCGGCGGGCGGGGCGCCACCGGCGGCACGATCAACCTGACGACCAAGCAGCCGCAGGACGTGGATTTCCAGCACTATTCGGTGGAGGCGACCAGCGCGGGCACCGTGCGCGCCACGGCGGACATCAACCTTGCCTCGGACGAGCGTCTGCAACTGCGGTTCAACACGATGCTGCAGAAGGGTTGGGTGGCCGGACGCGAGGACGTGCACGACGACCGGCAGGGCGCCGCTGTGGCGCTGCGCTACAGTCTGACGGATGACGTGACGCTGGATGCGTCCTATTCCTTCACCCGCTTCGACCAGACACCGGACTGGGGCGTGCCCTTCACCACCGGGCGCCCGGACGGCAAGACCGGCCCGGTGACAGAGTTCGGCGTCGACCGCGACACGTTCTATGGCATCGAGGACCGCGACTTCCAGATCGCCACACGCCATGTCGCCACCGGCCGCCTGACCTGGGACATGGGCAACGGGCTGCAACTGACCAACACGCTGCGCGGGTCCGAAACGATCAACGACTACATCCTGACCGCGCCGTCGAGCACGACAGAGAACGGGTCGAATGATCCGTCGGACTGGACCACGGGCATCCGCGACAAGTCGCGTTATCAGGTGACGGACGTGATCTCGAACACCACGGAGCTGTCGGGCGAGGCCGGATGGTTCGGGGTGTCGCACGACTTCGTCGCGGGGCTGCTGCTGCAGCGCGAAAAGGTGATGGCGGATTCCTATCCCGGCTCGACCGAGGATTTCCCGGCGGGCGCGCGTGGCTGCACGGTGAGCGTGGAGAACCCGGATACGTCGAACTGCTGGGATGGCAACATGCCGTCGCGCAACCTGAACAAGACCAACACGGAGGTGAACACCGTGTCGGCCTACTTCGTCGACCGGATCGAGTTCTCGCCGCAATGGACGCTCGATGCGGGTGTGCGGGTGGACTCCTATGACATCGAGCGCACCAGTTCCGGCTCGACGCTCAGCCGTAACGACGTGATGTGGAACGGCAACCTCGGCCTGACGTACAAGCCGACCGAAACGCTGACCCTTTACGGCAGCGCCGCGACCTCGACCACGCCGATGGGCGCGGAAGTGGCGGCGGGCGGTGGCTTCTACGGCGGTCTCGATGCCGGGGGCGAGGATCTGAAGCCGGAGCGCAACATCGCCTATGAGCTGGGCGCCAAGTACGAGGTCATGGACAACCTCCTGCTGACCGCCGCGCTGTTCCAGACGACCAAGCAGAACGCGCGCGAGGACGTCGGTCCGCGCGGGGCATCGGTCACGAAGGACACGCTTGAGTACCGGCTGCGCGGGGTCGAACTGGGCGTCGCGGGCAAGATCGACCGGGTCGGCCTGTACGGCGGCGCAGTTTTCATGGAGAGCGAGATCCTCGAGTCGGCGGACTCTAGCGCCGTCGGAGAGGAACTGGCCACCATCGCGCACAAGCAGTTCAACCTGCTGACCACCTACGATGTCACCGACAGGCTGATGCTGGGCGTTCAGTCGAACTGGAAGGGCGAGGTCAAGCTGGGTTCGCTGGCGCCGAACGACAACCGGCTTCCGGCCTACTGGTCGTTCGATCTCGTCGGTTCCTACGACATCAACGAGCGGATGGACGTGCGGTTCGGCGTCAAGAACGCGGGCGACGAGGTCTACTACGACACCGCCTACCGTTCGGGTGAACCCTTCACCTACGTCGCCCCCGGGCGCGAGGTCTGGGTCGCCGTCGACATGAAGTTCTGAGGCACGGAACGAAGACGGGCGGGGGCGGCTTTCGGGCGGCCCCTGCCTCCCATCTGGCCCATCATCGAAGAGGACAACATGCTCATCACGATCCCCCAGCTTTTCGGGAAGGACGAGGTGCGGTCGATCCGGGCAGAGCTGGACGCCGCCGACTGGCAGGACGGGCGCACCACCGCCGGGGCGCAGTCGCAGGGCGTGAAGCGGAACCGGCAGCTCGACCCTCGGTCGCAGGCGGGGCAGGCCATCGGTCAGCGCATCCTGGAGCGGCTGCACCAGACGCCGCTGTTCCTGTCCTCCGCCCTGCCGCTGCGCATCCTGCCGCCGATGTTCAACCGCTACGAAAGCGGCGAGACCTTCGGCGTGCATGTCGACAATGCGATCCGGGTGAACCCCTTCAGCGGGGAACGGCTGCGCACCGACCTGTCGATGACGATCTTCTTTTCGGAGCCGGAGGAGTACGAGGGCGGCGAACTGATCGTCGAGGACCACTATGGCACGCAGGAGGTCAAGCTGCCGGCAGGCGACATGGTGCTGTATCCCTCGACCTCGCTGCACGAGGTGACGCCGGTGACGCGCGGCGCGCGGGTGTCGTCGTTCTTCTGGCTGCAAAGCATGGTGCGCTCGAACGAGCAGCGCACGATACTGTTCGATCTGGATCAGGCGATACAGGGGCTGGCCGGACGGGTGGGCGTCGATGACGCGGAGGTCGTTACCCTGACTGGCATCTATCACAACATGATCCGCCAATGGACGGACGTCTGACCATGAATTTTCTGGATATACCGAATGTATACGAGATAAGGGCGGAGCTTCTGGCCTGGCTGTCGCAGGCCGGGCAGGACCACATGTCCCCTGTGGGGATGTATCTGGCCGCCGACATCGTCGTGAAATCGGTGATGGTGTCGCTGGCCGTGGCGTCGGTGCTGGTCTGGGCGATCTTCGTGGCCCGTGTCGTGCTTCTGACGCTGGCGCGGCGTCGGTTGGCGCGGAACTACCGGGCGCTCGACCGGGCCGGCACGCTGGAGGTGGCCGAGGCGCGCTTTCGCAAACGGCGTGGCGTCATGGGGGCCATGGTCCGGGTGGCGCTGGCAGAGCGGCAAAGGTCGGGCACGGCGCCGGACGGCGGCATCAAGGAGCGCGCCGAAAGCGCCTTGTCGCGCATCGAGGTCGGGGCGGCGCGCAGCCAGCAGCGCGGATCGGCCCTGCTGGCTATCACCGGGTCCACCGCGCCGTTCGTGGGGCTGTTCGGGACGGTCTGGGGGATCATGAACAGCTTCATCTCGATCGCCGAGACCAACACGACCAATCTGGCCGTCGTCGCGCCCGGCATTGCCGAGGCGCTTCTGGCCACCGCCATCGGCCTTGTCGCGGCGATCCCGGCGGTGATCTTCTACAACCTGCTGGCGCGGATGCTGGGCGGGTACAAGGTCATGCTGGGCGATGCCTCGGCGCTGGTGCAGCGGACGCTGTCGCGCGATCTGGACATGAGCGTGCAGAACCGCGTGCCGCAGCCCGGGCCGTTTGGCGACGTGCTGCGGCAGCAGGCGGCGGAGTGATCCGATGGGGGCAAGGCTTTCGGGTGGCGATGAAGACGACATGGCGGAGAACGCCGACATCAACATCACGCCCTTCATCGACGTCATGCTGGTGCTGCTGATCATCTTCATGGTGGCGGCGCCGCTTTCGACCGTGGACATTCCGGTCGAACTGCCGGTCGCGGTGGCCGATGCGCCGCAGCGACCATCCGATCCGGTGTTCATCACGCTGAACGAAGACCTGTCGCTTGCGGTGGGCGAGGTGGAGACGACGCTGGACGCGCTGGTGATGGAGATCGGCATCGCGACCATGCTGAACCGCGACGAACGGCTGTACATCCGCGCCGACAAGGCGGTGCCCTATGGCGAATTGATCCGCGTGATGAACGTGCTGCGTGCCGAGGGGTATCTGAAGGTCGGGCTGGTCGGGCTGGACGAGGCAGCGGCGCCCGAAGGTGCGGAGGCCGGCGGGGCAGAGGAGGCCACGCAATGAGCCTCGCCTATCGCGGCGCGGCTGGCCTTCTGCCGATGGCGGCGGCGGGCGTGGCGGTCAGCCTTGCCGTGCATGTCGCCCTGCCCGCGAGCCTTCTGGCCCGCGCGCCCGAGCCGGAACCGGAGGTGCGGCGCGAGGACACCGGCGTGCAGGGCGCGATCATGTTCGACCTCTCGGACATCATCGCCGCGCCCTCGGACGCGGGCGAAGACAGCGTGGCCGTCGAAGAGGCGGTGGAGGCCCCGACCGTCACGGAATCGCCCGAAGCGGTGCATGCCGCCCGCGCGGCGGACGAGCCGATCCTGAACCAGACGCCCTACGAGGTGCAGGACGAGGACCTGAAGTTCGGCATTGCCGCCCCCAAGCCGGAGCAGGACACCGAGGAGATCGCCGAAGAGGTGGCGCAGGAGTTCGAGGAAGAGCAGATCGACCAGGCCAGCCAGACCGGCGCGGTGGAGGCCGAGGCGTCGGAGTCGTCGGTTTCGGGCGTCGATGCGGAGGCGCAGGCCGAAACCGCGCAGGCCGAAAGCGAGGGTCTGACCGCCGAGCAGTTGGCCGAGGTCACCGAATGGCAGAAGGCCGTCGTGCTGCGCATCGCCAAGGCCAAGTCCTATCCGCAGGCGGCCCGCAAGAAGGGGCTGGAGGGCGAGGTACGGGTGAAGTTCACCATCGACCGCTACGGCGCGGTGACCGCGCGGGAGGTAGACGTGTCGTCGGGCTCGGTCCTGCTGGACGAGGCCGCGCTGGAGGTCTTCGACAAGCTCGACCGGTTGCCGACGCCGCCGAACCATCTGACGGGCGAGAGCTTTACGCTGGTCATCCCGCTGAACTACACGATCCGGAAAGGGTAGGGGGCTGGATGCAGTCGGCTGTGATGTCGTCCAGTGTGCGGCATCCCGCCAGCGCCATGGTCACCTCCAGCTCATCCCTGAGAAGGCGCAGGACATGGCTGACCCCCAATGCACCGGCCACGGCCAGACCGTGACAGACCGGGCGACCGATCAGCACCGCAGTGGCCCCCAGCGCCAGCGCCCGGAACACATCCACGCCGCGCCGGATGCCGCCGTCCATCAGCACGGGCACCGCGCCGCCGACCTGCGCCACGACGCCTGGCAGGGCGGCAATGGCCGAGGGCGCGCCGTCCAGCACCCGCCCGCCGTGGTTGGAGACGATGATGCCAGCTGCCCCGGTCTTTACGGCCTGCGTCGCGTCGTCGGGGTGCAGGATGCCTTTCAGCAGGACGGGCAGGGGGGCGTTGGCGCAGAACCATGCCACGTCCTCCCAGTCGGGCAGGACATGGGCGACCCGGTCGAACAGCAGCGACTCGCGGTCCTGAAGCGGGGCGAACTGCGGCTGCGGCAACCCGTCGAGGTTCACCGCCCTGAGGCCGTCGGGCAGGGCAAAGCCGCTGGCGATCTCCGCGTCGCGGATGCCGTTCACCGGGGCATCGACGGTCAGGACGAGGGCGGTGAACCCGGCGCGGGCGGCACGTTCGGCCAGCGCCATGGTGGGCGCGCGCCCGGCCTGCCAGTAAAGCTGCATCCAGCGGCATGCAGGGCCGACATCGCGCACCGCCTCCATCGGTTGTCCGGCCTGCGCGCTGAGGCACATGCCAAGGCCCTGAGCCGTGGCCGCCGCCGCGACGCCGGCCTCTCCGCCTGCGTCCAGCACGCGCAGGTAGGCCATGGGGGCGACCAGCATCGGGGCATCGAGCGATTGTCCGAGCAGCGTCAGCCGCGTGTGCCCACCCGCGATCGGCGCCAGCGCGCGGGGCCAGATGCGGATCGCTTCGAGATCGCGCAGGTTGGCCCGGCAGGTGTCTTCCGCTCCCGCGCCACGCAGGAAATAGGCGGCGGGGCCGGGCGGCAGCAAGGCCGTGGCCTGCGCGGCGTAGTCTGCCAGCCCGCCGGGCAGGGCGGGGGCCTGGTCGGTCATTTCGTCAGGATCAGCTTGCCGGCCCGCGTGATGCGGAGGGTGTAGACTTGGCCGTTCAACTCGATCTCTGCCTTGACGCCTCCGCGGATCAGGCTGCGGGCATCGTAGCGTTCGGTTCCGTCGTCGGTGATCTCGGGTTGGGGCAGATTGGCCTGTGGCATGGCGTGGTCCTTCGACAGGTTTTGTACCGTCTTTTCAGATGCCTCGCCAAGGGTTGGCAGGGCTTGTCCTCCTTCGGTTATTATAAGTCGACAAAATTTGTCAATTAATTTGTCGCGCGCACGTCCATGTTGACGAGGAACACGTCGAGGTAGATCGCCCGGCCGATGGATTGACGGGCGCCGGGCGGTCTGACGGTCAGGCGCGGTCGAAGGCGGCGCGGGCGGCGGCGATGTGGGGCATGCCCTTTTCGGCCCAGTCGACCATCGCCAGCAGGTGCGGCAGGAAACCCTCTCCAAGCTCGGTCAGGCTGTAGCAGACGCTGGGCGGCTTGGTGTCGAAGACCTCGCGCCGCACGATCCCGTCGCGTTCGAGGTTGCGCAGCGACTGGGTCAGCATCCGTTTGGAAATGTCGGGCAGGGCGCGCAGCAGGGCGTTGAAGCGGACCGGACCCTGCTCAAGCTCCATCAGGATCAGCACCGGCCACTTTGCGGACACGTGGTCGAGCACTTGCCGCACCGGGCATTGCGACAGATCGGACGCCTGCGCCTTCCAGTCCTTCATCCGATTGGTGGGGGTCGCTTCCATGGCGGGGTTCCCTTTCTGTTACCTTGTCCCGAAAAACTGCCTCCTTTCGGGACGCGGAGTAAGTCTCTAACTGAGACCTGTATCCGATTCCATACCCGAAAGGAAAGATCATGACGAAGTACCTGGTGACCGGAGCGTCGGGGCAGTTGGGGCAGAAGGTGGTGGATCACCTTGCCACGCTGGTGCCTGCCGGCGACATCATCGCATTGGTGCGCTCGGACGCGGCGCGTGAGGCATTCGCGGCGAAGGGCATCGCCACGCGGCAGGCCGACTACGAAGACCCGGAGTCGCTGCGCGCGGCCTTCGACGGGGTGGACCGGCTGCTGCTGATCTCGTCTTCCGAGGTCGGCAAGCGCACGGCGCAGCACCGCAACGTGATCGACGCGGCGAAAGCGGCGGGCGTGGGCTTCATTGCCTATACATCGATCCTGAACGCCGAGACCGGCGGCATGGCGCTGGCCGAGGAACATCTGCAGACCGAGGCGCTGCTGCGCGACAGCGGCATTCCCCACGCGCTGCTGCGCAACGGCTGGTATTCGGAGAACATCGCCGGGACCGCGCCGCAGGCCGTGGACATGGGCCAGCACTTCGGGGCCGCGGGCGCGGGGCGTTTTTCCACCGCCTCGCGGCAGGACTATGCGGAGGCCGCGGCGGTCGTGCTGGCGGGCGAGGGCCACGCCGGAGCGGTCTACGAACTGGGCGGCGACAGCGACTTTTCCCTGACCGAATACGCGGCGCTGCTGAGCGAGGTGTCCGGCAAGGACGTGGCCTATGTCGACATGGATGAAGCGGGCTACAAGGCGGCGCTGGTGGGCGCGGGCCTGCCGGAGGGCTTCGCCGGTATTCTGGCCGACAGCGACGCGAAGGCGGGGCAGGGGGCGCTGGCTACGCAGTCCCGTGACCTGAGCCGCCTGATCGGCCGCCCGACAACGCCCATGCGCGACACGCTGAAGGCCGTGCTGGGCTGAACGTCCGACTTGCCCCGGACGTCGGAGGGCGGCCCCCTGGGGTCGCCCTTTTCCATGTGGTGCGGTCAGAGCAGGGCGGCGGAGCGGCTGTCTTCCACTGCGAAGTCGATCAGGGCGCGGATCTTTCGGGGCAGGCTGCGCCCTTCGAGGTAGACGGCGCTGACCGGGATCGTCGTGCTTTCGTAGTCCTTCAGCACCGGGACGAGGCGACCGGTGGCCAGCGCGTCCGTGACCGCGAAACGCGGCGTGTAGCAGATGCCCAGTCCGGATGCGGCCAGTTCCGCCGCCGCGCGGGCAGAGTTCACCTGGAACCGGCCCTGTACGTCCACCGCCTGTTCCGTGCCGTTCTTCAGGAACACCCAGCGGCGCGGGGCGCGGCGATTGGTGTCGAGGATGCAGGCGTGGTGGCGCAGGTCGTCAGGCGTGGCGGGGGCACCGTGACCGTCGAGGTAGGCCGGGCCGGCCGCCGCGACCGAGCGCATCTCTCCCAGCTTGCGGGATTTCAGCGACCGCATGTCCGACTGGCCGACTCGGAAGGCGAGGTCGATCCCGTCGCTGGCCAGATCGACAAAGCCGTCGTGCAGCCGCAGGTCGAAGGTCAGGTCCGGGTTGCGGGCGGCGAAGCGGGCGAGCATCCCGGCCACGTAGACTTCGCCAAAGGTGACAGGCGCGGAGATCCGGACGACGCCGGTGAACCCGCGCGAGGTGTCGGAGACCTCGGCCAGAAGCGCGTCGAGGTCGTCCAGCAGCGCCGGGGCGCGGGCGAGGAGGTCTTCGCCCGCAGGGGTCAGGCCGACCTTGCGCGTGGTGCGTTGCAGCAGACGCACGCCAAGACGGTTCTCAAGCTCCGCCACGTATTTCGAGGTCAGCCTGTTGGAGACGCCAAGCTGATCGGCGGCGGCGGTGAAGGAGCCGGTCTTGGCCGTGGCCACGAAGGTCTTGAGTTGGTCGACGATGTCCATGGCCGCTCATTCAGAACAAATGGAAGATAGTCATTCAATGATGACGCCATTTCATGGATGAAGTGCAAGCACTAGGTTGAGGGCAATGCAAAATCTCTGCGGCGGACTTTGGCGCGCCACGGCGCAGCGTTGCAGAGGCCATAGGAGATAGACGATGACCGCGACCAGAACGCTCGACGACCTGAAACGGGGGCTGGGGCCTTCTGACCGGATGCCGGTGGTCTTTCTCGGCCACGGCAGCCCGATGAACGCCCTTGAGGACACGGCCTACAGCCGGGCGTGGACCGAGCTGGGCCGCACGTTGCCCCGCCCCAAGGCGATCCTCGTGGTATCGGCCCATTGGATGACCCGTGGCACCACCCTGGTGGACGTGTCGGCCATGCCCAGGACGATCCACGATTTCTACGGCTTCCCGCAGGCGCTCTACGCGCAGAGCTACAGCGCGCCCGGCGCACCGGAGATGGCGCGCGAGGTGGTGTCCCTGCTGGCCAGCCACCGTGCCGAAGAGGACGACACATGGGGGCTGGACCACGGCGCGTGGACCGTGCTGAAATTCCTTTACCCCGGCGCGGATGTGCCGGTGTTCCAGGTCTCCATCGACATGGGCCGCGGTCTTGAGCATCAGCTCGACATCGGGCGCACCCTGTCCGAGCTGCGTGACCGTGGCGTGCTGATCCTCGGGTCGGGCAACGTGGTGCACAACCTCGGTGCCATCGAGTGGGGGAAGGGGGCGCGGCCGCACGATTTCGCGCTGGAATTCGACAGGCTGTTTGCCGACCGGCTGGAAGACCGCGATTTTGCCGCGCTGAGCGACGTGAAGGGGCTTGGGCCTCTGCTGCCCATGGCGCATCCTTCGGTCGATCACTACATGCCCGCACTGACCATCGCCGGGGCCTCGGACGCCCGCGACGACCTGACCTTCATGACCGACGCCATCGACCTCGCCTCGATCTCCATGCGGTCCTTTGTCTTCCACGCGCGGTGAGGCGACGGGGACAGGTCAGGCGCCGAAGGGGGCAGCCGGCACTTTCCACCCGCGCAGGAAAGTCCGTCACCTGTATCCCAGCGGCGATGCCGTCGGTGTGTTGAAGTAGTCGCGTAGCGCGGCACTGCTGCCTAGACCGAGCTTTCCGTAACTTCGGCGCCTGTAGGTTGCGACGCTGGTGATGGCGATGCCCAGAAGCTCCGCGATTTCTGCCTGCTTGTGGCCCAGCACGGTGTAGGCGCAGACCTCGGCCTCGCGGGATGTCAGGCTGCCGTTGCTTGCCTCCCTGAGGTGTCGGGCGATCGCGTGCGCATCGGGCATTGTTCCCGAGGCGCCTGCCGATGTGTTGCAAAGTGCGTCATGTCGGAGCGCTGCCGCCGAAAGAACCGGACCGTTTGCATCGAGAGCGGCGGACGCTTGCATCGGAAACGGCCCGTTTTCCCGCAGCCGATAGAGGTTCAGCATCAGCAACGGCCCGGCAAGGCCTTGTTTGAAGTAGAGATGCGTGAGCCTTTCGCAAACGGCTCCATCCGCGAAACACTGGCGAAGGTAGTCCCGATCCAGGATGCTGGTGGCGTTGAGCCTGACGACGGCGCTGTCCTGCAGGCGGCGCAGCCGATAGCGTGTCAGCGTGGGGTCGGATCGGGCGAAGCGCTCCGCATAGGCTCTGGAGGCTTGCTCCGCGAATTTTCCGTCTGCCGCGACGCTCAGCACGCAGCGCAGTCGCGCGCCTTCGGGGACGAAGACAGAGCACATGTCCGCCCTGAACAGATCGGCGCAGGCCGCAAGCAGCGAGGGCCCGAAACCCGGGCGCCCGATCTCGTCTATCAGGCGGGCGAGGGTCGTTGCGGGCAGGGCTGGGCGTGGGGTCATCGGCACCGTCCGGGTCATTCGTCACCTGTCATACCACACGTATGACAAATCGGCATCCAGATTGCACTATATCAAAACGAATTAGACAAAGTGAAATGCGGCTGCTGGCGAATGAGCCGTGTCGTGATTCCGGAGGAGACCCACACATGACGTCCATTCCGAAGATCAAAGGGATGTATCACTATTCTTTTCCTTGCCGCGACGGTGAGGAGACCCGGCAGTTCTACGAAGACCTGCTTGGCCTTCCCCTTGTGACCTGCATGCAGGCCGACAAGGTGCCGAGCACCGGAGAAGAGAAACCCTATGCGCATTTCTTCTTCGAGATGGGTGACGGCTCCTACATGGCCTTTTTCGACCTCGGCGAAAACGAGATGCCGAAGCCGTCGCCGAACACGCCGGCCTGGGTCATGCACTTCGCGATGGAGATGGACTCGATCGAAGACGTTCTGGCCATGCGCAAGCGGCTGCACGATGCGGGCGTGGAGGTGACGGATATCGTCGACCACGAGTTCATCCATTCGATCTACTTCTTCGACCCGAACGGGCTGCGGCTGGAAGTGACCACACGGGTCGAGCCGCCCTCCTACATGGAGGCCGAGAAGACCCGCGCCCATGCCGGGCTGGACGCATGGACCAAAAAGAAAAAGGCCCTGTTGGCGGCAAAAGGCTGACAGGTCGGCGCCAGGACCCGGTCGCCGCTGTGCGGCCGGGTAACATTGGCGCGTGGGCAATGAACGACGTGGGAGGACACAGATAGACATGAGTGGCGCAGAATACGGGCAACCGCAGCTTTTTATCGGCGGCGAATGGATTGGATCGAAGGACCGCAGCGGGGAAGACGTGCTCAACCCCGCGAACGGGGAGGCGCTCGCCGAGCTGCCCCATGCGACGACGCAGGATGTGGACCGGGCCGCAATGGCGGCGAGCGAGGCGTTCGACGGCTGGCGCCGAACACCCGCTTTGGCGCGCGCAAGGATCATCCGGAAGGCCGCCGATCTGCTGCGGGAACGGACCGAACGCATTGCCCTCAGTTTGACCCTTGAGCAAGGGAAGCCGTTGGCCCAGTCCCGTATCGAGGTCATGGCCGCCGCGGAAATCCTCGACTGGTGCGCGGACGAGGGCCGCCGGACCTACGGGCGCATCGTGCCGGCCTCGGTGCCGGGACATCAGTGGTCGGTGCTGCGCCAGCCGGTCGGCCCCGTGGCCGCCTTCACGCCGTGGAACTTTCCGCTGATCATCCCGGCCCGGAAGATCGGTTCGGCGCTCGCGGTCGGGTGCACGATGGTGATGAAACCGGCTGAAGAAACCCCGGTCTCCGTGAACGAGATCGCGCGCGCCTTCGAGGATGCCGGGCTTCCCTCCGGTGTGCTGAACATCGTTCACGGCATTCCCGGCGAGGTGTCCGAGCAGCTGATCAACCATCCCGTCATCCGCAAGATCACCTTCACCGGTTCCACCGCCGTTGGCGCGCAGCTGGCGGCCATGGCCGCGAAGGCGGGCGTCAAGCGCTGCACCATGGAACTGGGTGGCCATGCGCCGGTGCTGGTCTGTGAAGACGCCGACGTCGATCTTGCGGTCAAGACGATGATGCAGGCCAAGTTCCGCAACGCCGGACAGATCTGCATCGCGCCGACCCGGTTCTTTGTGCATGACCGTGTCCACGACAGCTTTGCCGACAGCTTCACCAAGGCCACCCAGGCGCTGGTCACGGCGGACGGCATGGACCCGAAGAGCGAGATGGGGCCGCTGGCGCATGACCGCCGGGTGCCTGCTGTCGAAACTCTGGTGCATGAGGCCGTCGATCAGGGCGCAAAGCTTGCGACCGGCGGAGAGCGGATCGGCAACGCGGGGTACTTCTTTCAGCCGACCGTGCTGACCGATGTGCCCGACGCCGCGCGGATCATGAACGAAGAACCCTTTGGCCCGGTTGCCACAATCACCCGTGTCGCTTCGTTGGACGATGCAATCACGCAGGCAAATCGCTTGCCGTTCGGGCTTGCCTCTTACGCCTTCACCGGATCGACCCACACCGCCGCCCGCCTCAGCGATGAGGTCGAGGCCGGGATGCTCGGTATCAACAACACCTTCATCTCCATGCCCGAAACGCCCTTCGGCGGTGTGAAGCAGAGCGGTTATGGCAGCGAAGGCGGGATCGAAGGCATGGACCCCTACCTTGTGACCAAGACCGTCAGTGTGAGCTGAGGGGGGTCAGGACTCGTGGCGGGATTGCCAGACTTCCAACACAAGACGCCGGAGCGTGGTCAGATCCTCGTCGCCGAGCATCGAGAAGGCGTCGGTCTCGATACGGTCCACCAGTGGGGCGCATTCTTCCAGAAGAGTGCGCCCGGCATCGCCGAGCACGACGAGACGCACGCGCATGTTGGCCGGATCGGGCACGCGTGCCAGCAGGTCGCGCCGTTCGAGGGAGATGATCGTCTCGTTCATGGTTTGCGGCGTCACGTAGAACCGCCGCGCGATCTCTGCCGAAGACATCGGGTCGTTTTCGTCGACCATGCTCAGCACCGAGTATTGAATGCCGGTAAGCTTGAACGGTCGCAGCGCTTGCTCCAGCTCCGACCGGACCGAATTCGCGGTGATGTAAAGCAGATAGAGCGTGCGCGGTCGCAGGACGTTGCGGTCGGTCGGGCGGGGGTCGGATTTGGCCATACGTGCGGTTCCTAAGCTCCAGAATTAAACCCACAATGCATCAGGGATACTGACAATGACAGCAGCAATCCACCTTGCCACCATGTGGCGCGGCGCCTGACCGATGGCTGACACCTCGGCTGCTCTGGCCCGCCTTCTTCGGCCGCAATCCGTGGCCATTGTCGGCGCCTCACCCAAGCCGCTTTCGCTTGGCGGGAACATTCTGGCAAACTTCAAGGCTTTTGCCTACGACGGCGCGCTGCACCTTGTCAGCCGCTCCCAGACAGAGATCGACGGCATCGCCTGCGTGCCGTCTATCGACGATCTGCCGGAGGGGATCGACCTTGTCGCGCTGATCGTGCCGTCGGAGGCCATCGCTGACTCCCTGCGCGCCTGCGCGCGCCGCAAGGTGCGCGGGGCCATCGTCTTCTCGGCTGGGTTCGCCGAGACGGGGGAGGCAGGCCGGGCGATGCAGGAGGAGATCGTCGGGATCGCAGAGGCGGCGAACATGGCGCTTCTCGGGCCGAACTGCCTTGGCTTTGCGAACTTCCTGCTCGGCGTTCCGGCCACCTTCGAGCCGCTGCCGGTATCGGAGCGGCCCACCAAGGGTGCGGCCATCGTCACCCAGAGCGGTGCGATGGCCGGGAACCTGCGCATCGGCCTTTTGGCGCGCCATGTGCCTGTGGCCATGTCGGTCTCTACCGGCAACGAGGCCGTGACCTCTTCGGAGGAAATTCTGGATGTGCTGGTGGACGATCCCGCCGTGACGCAGCTCGTTGTCTGTGTCGAGCAGATCAAGAAACCTCGCCTTTTCCTCGACGCCGCCCGCCGCGCCATGGCGTTGGGCAAGCCGCTGCTGCTCATGCATCCGGGCAAGAGCGCCCGTTCGATGGAAGCGGCGCTGACCCATACCGGCGCGGTCGCCGGGGATCATGCGGTGATGGAATGCTTCGCGCGCGAGCACGGGGTCATTCTGGCGGAAGGTTTCGACGAGATGTTCGACCTTGCCGCAATCGTCGCCCGCTATCCTCAGGCGCAGGTCTCGGGCGTTGGGATCATGTCGAACTCTGGCGCCGTGCGCGGCTTCACGCTGGACTTTTGCCATGCGCTGGGGCTCGATCTGCCGCGCCTCGCCCCGGAGACGATCCAGGCCCTCGCAGCGGTGCTTCCCGACTTTGCGACGCTGGACAACCCGCTCGACATCACGGCGCAGGGGATGAAACAGCCGAGCCTGTTTGGCGATACGACCGCGGCGCTTCTGGACGATCCGTCGATAGATGCGGTTGTGGTTGCGGTTGTCGGCGGCTCGCCCGCGCAGATCATGAACAAATGGAACACGCTGCGCCCGGTCATGTCGAAGTCCGAGAAGCCGGTCGTCTACATCGTGGTCGGCGACGAACACCCGATGCCCGACGAGTTCCTCGAAGACATCGCGGCCAGTGGTGTGCCGTTCATGCGCTCGCCGGAACGGGCACTGAGAGCGTTTCGCCGTCTGGCAGATCGCAGGAGTACAACGCCCGCACCGCTTGCAGTCCATCCGATTGGCGAGGCCGACGTGGTCGCGCTTTCCGAATGTACCGGCAAGGCGCTTCTGGCCGCCAATGGTCTCGATGTGCCCGCCGGACGGGTGGTGAACAGCGCACAAGCCGCCGCCGAAGCAGCTGAGACACTGGGGTATCCTGTGGTGGCCAAGGCGCAGAGCGGTGCTCTTCCCCACAAGAGCGATGCGGGCGGCGTCGCTTTGAACCTTGGCTCGCCGCAGTCGGTCTCGCAGGCCTATGGCCGGATCATCGCAAGCGTCTACGGGTACGCGCCGGAGGTTGCGCTGGAAGGCGTGTTGATCGAGCGGCAGTCCGGACCGGCGGGGGCCGAACTGATCGTCGCCGCGCGGCGCGATCCGCTTTGGGGCGGTGTTCTGGTGGTCGGCATGGGCGGTATCTGGGCAGAGGTCATGGGCGATATGCGAATGATGCCAGCCGGTGTCGATGTGGCCCGGATCGAAGAGGAGATCCGCGCTTTGAAAGGCGCCGCATTGCTGACCGGCGCACGCGGCATGCCAGCGCTGGACATAGCCGCCGCCGCGGGTGTGGTCTCGCGGTTGGGGCACATCCTGGCGGAAGACGACCGGATTGCCGGGATCGAAATCAACCCGCTGGCGCTGTACCCTGAGGGCGTCGGTATCCTCGATGTATTGATGACCGTCCGGGCCGCTCCCGCCGAGAAATTGGAGACGACAGCATGAAAATCAAGGCAGCGGTTCTGGCCGAGAGCGGGAAGATCACCCTGCAGCAGGTCGAGATGAGCGACCCATTGCCCCACGAAGTGCGCGTGCGCATCATGGCGACCGGTGTGTGCCACACCGATCTGAAATGCGCGGCCTCGACGCGGCTGGTCCAGAACCGGCCCGTTGTGCTGGGCCATGAGGGCGCCGGTGTGGTCGATGCCGTCGGGTCGGCGGTGACACAGGTCGTGCCCGGCGATCACGTGGTGATGACCTTTGCGTCCTGCGGCACCTGCCCCTGTTGCCGCGATGCGGAACCGGCCTATTGCGACCGGCAGATGCCGATCAACTTCGGCTGCGCCCGCCCGGACGGCGGCGTGCCGTACCTGCAAGGCGAGGAGGGTCCGATTCACGGTGACTTCTTTGGCCAGTCGTCCTTTGCCACTTACGCCATCGGCACCGAGCGGAACGTGATCCCCGTGCGCAAGGACGTGCCGCTGGAGCTTCTTGGCCCACTGGGCTGCGGGATCCAGACCGGTGCGGGCGCGGCGCTGAACGATCTGAGCGTCGGTCCGGAGACGAGCTTTGCGGTCTTCGGCACGGGCAGCGTCGGTCTGAGCGCCATCATGGCCGCGCATCACGCCGGGGCCTGGCCGATCATCGCCGTTGACCGCGTGGCGGCGCGGCTGGAGCTGGCCCGGGAGCTGGGTGCGAGCCATGTGATCGACACCTCCGAAGGGGAGGCGCGCGCGCAGATCATGTCGATCCTGCCGCGCGGGGTCGACCGCGTGCTCGACACCACCGGGGTCGCCCCGCTGATGCGCGAAGCGATGGCCATTCTGGCGCACCGCGGCACCTTCGGCTTCGTGTCCGGAACGGCTGACGGGTCGGACCTCGGCGTGCCGATGCTCAGGATGCTGCAAGGTCGCAAGGTCGTCGGGATCGTCGAGGGCAACAGCAACCCGCACCTGTTCATCCCGTTTCTGACCGACCTGTTCGCCCGAGGCCGTTTCCCTTTCGACCGGCTGATCGAGTTCTTCGATTTCGGTGACATCGACGCCGCCTTTGCGGCGATTCACGACGGCTCGGTCCTGAAGCCGGTTCTCAGGATCGGCTGAGGCGGAGCGCCCCGATCACTTCGGCAGGTAGCGTTCGGACATCGCCGCCGCGTTGGCCGTGGCGGCGTAGTCGCAGAGCGGGCCGAAGCCGAGTTCCGGGGCGCTGTTGAGGAAGCGCTTGATCGTGGAGAGGGAGGTGCGGGAGTTATCGGCAAACCCCGCCCGCCAGACGGCGATTTCGCTCTCCCAATCCGAGGCGGCCACAACCTGAGAGGCCAGGCCGATCCGCACCGCCTCCGCAGCGCCGATTTCGGCGCGCGACAGCACCAGCCTTGCGAGGCTGGCCCGGGACAGCCGCTCGCTCAGGGCGGTCATCACCAGCAGCGGCGGGATATCGCGGTTCATTTCCGGGATTTGAAAGATGGCGTCCTCGCGGGCAAGGATGACATCGGCCAGCCCGGCCACCGCGCAGCCGACGCCAAGCGCCTTGCCCTGCACGGTGGAAATGACTGGCAGATCGAGGTTGCGCAACGTGGCGTAGAATTGCAGCACCGGGTGGGACACCTTTGCGCGGATGTCGGCGGCCGTGATGCGGCTGTCGGCCGGGGGCATGGGCGATTGCCGCCCGACACAGAAGTCGTCACCGTTGCTCGTCAGCAAGACGAACTTGGCCTCCGCCGGCACGTCCTGACAGGCGCGGGCGAGGTCCTGCGTCATCGCAAGCGAAAGGGTGCCGCCCGCCTCGGGGTTGTCGATGGTGATGACCCATGCGTTGTCTTCGGCCAGTTCGGTCAGAATGCTCGGTTGGGTCATTGAGTCTTTTCCTTAAGGGATTGTCGTGCGTCTTGTATCGCCTGCCATATGCGGCCGGGGGAGGCGGGCATTTCCAGTTCTGTCACGCTTTCCGGCGCAAGGGCGTCGAGCACGGCATTCATCGTCACCGCCAGCGCCGGGGTGATGCCGCTTTCGCCTCCGCCTTTGATACGCAGGGGGTTGGACGAGGTGGGGTCTTCCACCAGATCGACGCCGAAGAACGGAACATCTGACGCCCGCATCATCGCGTAGTCCATGAAGGCGCCGCTGAGCACTTGGCCGGTGGTCGGATCGCTGCGCATCGCTTCCGACAGCGCCTGACCGAGTCCCTGGACAATCCCGCCATGGGTTTGTCCGTCGAGGATCAACGGATTGATCGGCTGACCGACATCGTCGACGGTCGTGTAGCGGGTGATCTCAAGTTCACCGGTTTCCGGGTCGATCTCGACCTCGCAAACCGCGGCGCCGGTCGGATGGGCGGGCATGCGCCCGGTGAAGGTGGCCGTCGCCGCAAGCGGTTTGCGAAGAGCGTCGGGCAGCGAGGGGTCATCACACATCGCGGCGACTTCGAAGACCGACAGGCGCTGGTTGCCCTGGCCCGGATCGAAGAGCCCATCGGTGAAGGCGACGCGCTCTGCCGGCAGACCGAACAGATGTGCGAGCACTTCCCGGGCCTGTGCGATCACGCTGTCGGAGGCTTCGCGCATCAGCGTCCCGGCCAGACGCATGGAACGGTCCGAATGCGAGCCGCCGCCCGAGATGACCCGTGCGGTATCGCCCGCGATCAGCCGGATGTCCTCGGGCGTGACGCCAAGACAGTCGGCCATGACCTGGGCAAAGCTGGTTTGGTGCCCTTGCCCGGTCGATTGGGTGCCGGTGATCACTTCGACCGTACCCTCGGGGTTCACCGTGAGGTCGATACGTTCGTGGGGCATGCCCACCGGTGATTCGACATAATTGGCGATGCCGATACCGGCCAGTTTCCCGCGCGCCCGGGCGGCTGCGCGCCGGTCCTCGAAACCAGACCAGTCGGCCCCGGTGAGCGCGCGCTCCATGTTGCCGGAGAAGTCGCCGCTGTCGTAATCCAGCCCCATCGGAGAGTGATACGGCATCTGTTCTGGGCGGACGATGTTCCGGCGGCGAATTTCGTCGCGGTCCAGAGCGAGCGCACGCGCCGCGCGGTCCAGCAGGCTTTCGATGGCCAGATGGGCCTCTGGCCGACCGGCGCCGCGATAGGGGGCTGTCGGCGTGGTATTGGTCATCACGCCCTCGATCGCCACGTGGGCATGAGGCACATGGTACACCGTCGTGAGAACGCGAAAGGCGTTGCCCATCGAGATGAAACCCACCGTGCGTCCACCGACATTGCCGGTGATCGTCGCATCGTAGGCCAGAATCCGGCCCTCTGCATCGAGCGCCATGCGCGCCGCCACCGCCATGTCGCGGCCCTGATAGTCCGACAGGAATGCCTCCGAGCGCGTTGAAGTCCAACGCACGGGGCGCCCGAGAAGACGCGCGGCGATGGCCAGCATGGGCTGCTCGGGCGACAGGTTTGTGCGCGGCCCGAAGCCGCCGCCGGTATCCGGGCATGTCACCCTGACGTCCGCTGGCGGAACGCCCAGACAGGCCGCGAGCGTGTCGCGCTGGCGGTTTGCGCCCTGACTGCCGGCGATCATGTGGAACTTTGCGCTTTCCCGATCGTAAGTGACGATGGCCGAGCGAGGCTCCATCTGGGCATTGACGATGCGCTGGTTGGGAAAGCGGCCCTCGACGACATGGGCGGCGTTTTCAAAGGCGGTCTCGACCGCCTCGCGATTTCCGAAGGCGGCGGCAACGGCGAGGTTGCCCGGAATGGCTGGATCGACAACGGGCGCGTCTGCGGCAAGGGCCTCTGCCGCGTCAATCACAAACGGCAGTTCTTCCAGATCGAGGTCCACCAGTTCACAGGCGTCCAGCGCGATGCTCTGGCTGTTTGCCACGACCATCACAAGCGGTTCGCCCAGATACTGCGCCTGATCGACCGGCATCGGCAGATGCGGCACGTCGATTACGCTGTGGCCATAGCCCGAGAACGCGCGTTTGGTGTGATCCCTCGCATCGGCCGGCTCGGGAATGTGATGCATCGGCTGGCCGCCCTGGGCCAGATAGTCCTGTCCGGTCAGGACGGCGAGCACACCCGGCAGGGCCTTGGCCTCCGTGGTGTCGATTGCGTTGATCCTCGCTGCGGCGAATGGGGAGCGAACGAATGCGGCCCAGACCTCTCCTTCGAGAGAGAAGTCATCGGTGTATCGCCCGGCGCCGCGAAGCAGCCGGCGATCCTCGAAGCGCGGTAGAGGGCGGCCTATGTAGGGCGCTGACGAGTTGGGGTTTTTCATGCGGTGATCGGGCGTTTCTGCGCAAAGGAGACGAGGACGGGGGCCATCGCGGCTGACCCTTCTGTGGCTCGGCTCTTGCTTTCAGGAATTATATAATACATCATGCATTTGTATATTAACAAAGACAAATGCGGGTCAAGTCCGCTTGCACAGAACGCCGAGGAAAACATGAGCTGGATCCAACTCACCGCAGAAGATGGCCATCGGTTCGACGCCTACGAGCACAAGGTCGAGGGCGCCGTAGGGGGTGTCGTGGTCTTGCAGGAGATGTTCGGCGTCAACGAACACATCCGCAGCGTCGTCGATCGCTTTGCCGCCGCCGGATACAGCGCCATAGCCCCCGCTCTGTTCGACAGGCAGCAGAGAGACTACCAGACCGGCTACAGCCCTGAAGAGATCGCCGCGTCCCTACCGCTCCTGAAGGCCATCGACTGGTCGGCCTCGGTGAAGGATGTCGCCGCGGCGCAGGCCCACCTGAAATCCCAGGGCGGGAAAACCTCGGTCGTCGGGTTCTGCTTTGGCGGTTCGCTGGCCTATCTGGCCGCGACGCGTCTGGAGGGTGTGGCCTCGGCCGTAGGCTACTACGGCGGGTACATTGCCAAGGTTTCGGACGAAGTGCCGAACTGCCCCACGATGCTGCACTACGGTGCAACCGACCAGACGATCCCGCTCTCGGATGTCGAAGCGGTCGCGGAGGCCCGCCCGGAGGTGGACGTCTTCATCTACGACGCGGGGCATGGCTTCAACTGTGACGCCCGCGCCAGCTTCGATTCGGAGTCCGCAGCGCTTGCATGGGACAGGACGATGGCCTTGCTGGCAACGACGATCGGCTGAGGGGCTGCCGGTCAGCCTTGAAAGCGTGAACTTGAGGGCGCTGCGCCGAGACTCGTCGACAGGCTGCGGCTGGTTTGCAGAACCTGCTCGACCACATTCTTGAGCCCTGCCTTTCGCAGGCTGTTCTGCGCACCCAGAACGGTGACCGCTGCGACGATGCCATAGCTGTAGTCATAGACCGGCGCGGCGATGGCCGAGAAGTTCCAGTTCACCTTGTTCGTCGACATCGCATAGCCATTTGCCCTGATCGTGTCGCGTTCCGCAGCGACCTCGGCACGCAAGGCCTCGACGTTGCGGGTTTCTCCCGGTTGCGCGGCCAGTTCCTGAAGCTCGCTCTCGCACAGCGCCTTTGTGCTGCCTTCGTTCAGGAACGCATGGAAGATCTGCCCTGTGGCCGAACTGAGCAAGGGCAAGACATAGCCGAGCCGCACCGCCAGCGAACCTTGATAGATCCCGTCGACCTTCGACACGATCCCCGGCCCCCGGTCGCCCCAAAGCGACAGGTAGGCGGCATAGCCGGTACTGTCACTCAGTTTGACAAGATGCTCGCGTGCAAGGCCCACGACATCGAGTTGTCGGATCGCGGAAAGGCCAAGTTGGATGGCGAAGGTGCCCAGCCCGTAATGTCCGGTTTCAGAATCCTGAAAGGCGACACCTTCCTGGATGAAGCTGACCAGATAGAGATGCGCCTTGCTGGGCGGCATACCCGCGGCGGCGGCAATGTCGCGCAAGGGCATGGGGCCGTTGGCATCTTCCAGCACGCGGATAACGCGAAACCCAACTTCGATGGATTGAATGCGCCGTTGCGCCTCACCCGTGCCTGCTTTTCGTGCAACCATTTTTTGCCTTCTTCATGCCGGAGTTCACGGTAGAGCATCGCGCCAAATCGGTCGAGCGCCCGTTCGCTACATTTTCGCGCTCAGTAATTCACCGCGACAGATTTGACTTCGGTATAGGCCTCGATGCCTTCCCGTCCACTTTCCCGGCCCCAGCCCGAAGCCTTGAACCCGCCGAAAGGCAATGCGGGATCGAGCCCGCCACCGTTGACCCGGACGGTCCCGGCCTTCAGCTTGCGGGCCAGCCCGTGGGCGACTCCGATATCGCGGGTCCAGATGACGGCGCCAAGGCCGAAGTCGGATTGGTTGGCCTCGGCGCTGATGCGGTCGATTTCCTCGGGGTCGAATTTCATCGCGCAGAGCACCGGCCCGAAGATCTCTTCGCGCACCACATCCATCTTGTGGGTGGTGTCGGTCAATATCGTCGGCTCGACGAAATAGCCGGACCCCGATGGCCGCCCGCCACCGCTGAGCAGGGTCGCCCCCTGCTGCTGGCCCGTTTCGATGTATCCGGTAATCCGGTCAAGTTGTTGGCTGGAGATGACCGGACCCATTTGCGTTTGCGGGTCGGTGCCGCGCCCCAGGCGGATGTTCCTTGCGATGTCCGCGACGCCTTCGATCACCTGGTCGAACACATCCGGGTGGGTATAGAGCCGAGAGCCCGCGTTGCAGATCTGCCCGGTATTGGAAAAGATCGCACGGGCGGCCCCGGCAATGGCCTTCTCCATATCCGCATCGGGAAAGATGATGACCGGCGTCTTGCCACCCAGCTCCAGCGTGACTCTTTTGAAGTTCGAGGTGCTGGCATGAACGATCTCGCGCCCGGTCGCCGTGGACCCTGTAAAGGTAATCTTGTCGATCCCCGGATGCGCCGCCATCGCCGCACCGGCGGTCTTGCCGTAGCCTGTCAGGATATTGACAACGCCGGGGGGGAATCCGGCCTCCTGCACAAGCTGGCCGAGTCTTAGCGCCGTCAGGGGCGTCTGTTCGGCGGGTTTCAGGATCATCGTGCATCCCGCCGCAAGCGCCGGTGCAAGCTTGGAGGCTGCGATCATGAAGGGCGCATTCCACGGCACGATCTGGCCCACGACCCCGACCGGCTCGCGAAGGGTGTACGCATGCCATGTCCCCGGATTGGACAGGGCTATGGACTCGCCGTTCAGTTTGGTCGCCCAGCCCGCGTAATACCGAAACAGTTCGATTGCATGGGGCAGGTCAAAATGGCGGGCGTCCCCCACCGGCTTGCCGTTGTCGAGCGATTCCAGCAGCGCGATCTCATCGGCATTCGCTTCGATCAGGTCGGCGAGCCGCCAGATCAGCCGGGCGCGTTCGTTTGGGGGCATCGACGGCCAAGGGCCGGACTCGAACGCCCGTCGCGCTGCCTGGACCGCGCGGTCGACGTCTTCCGCACCCGCTGACGCCACGCTGGCAAGGGTTGTGCCATCGGCGGGGTCCAGAGTGTCGAGCGTCTCTCCCGACGCTGCCGCAACCCAGTCATCCCCGATCAGGAGGCGGTGTTGCCCGTCGAGGAACTTCGCAACCGAGGCTGGGCGGGGTAGGAGTGGCGCGGCAATATCCATGTGTTTGGGCATCCTGGTTGGTTTGCATGCGGCGGGCATCTAAGGATTGCCCATTCAATAATTTCCACATAAGCATAATTACAATGATAATATCAAATCCACAAGATGGACTGTGACGCACGACCGGCCTGGCGCGGGAGAGGAAGAATGCAAGACAAACTGATCGGTTTTATCGGGCTCGGCAACATGGGCACGGCAATGGCGCGCCATCTGGTGCGCGGCGGATTCGAGGTTCTGGCCTACGACATCGACGCCGAGAAGCGTGCGGCCTTCGCCGAAGAAACCGGCATGCGCAATCCGGCCACGGTTGCCGAGCTGGCCGAGGCGACGGTTCTGCTGACGATGCTCCCCAACGGCGCAATCGTGCGCAAGGTTCTAGATGAGGGAGGTGAGGCCGGATTGCTCGGTCAGATGCAGCCGGGCACGCTGATGATCGACACTACCTCCTCGCCGCCCGAGGCGACGCGCGAACTTGCCGCCGTGCTGAACGCGCGCGGTTGCCATCTGGTGGACGCCCCGGTTTCCGGCGCGCGTGCGGGCGCAGAGGCTGCGGATCTCGTTTTCATGATCGGCTGCGACGATGACGCAGTCCTGGAGCGCACCAGGGCCGTGCTCTCTTGTCTCGGCAACCGTCTCTTTCATCTCGGCCCCGTCGGAGCGGGCCACGCGATGAAGGCGCTCAACAACTATGTCTCGGCAGCGGGCTACGTCGCGGCGGCGGAGGCGATGATCATCGGCACGGAAGTTGGGTTGGACCCCGCACAGATTGTCGATGTGCTGAACGTTTCGACCGGGCGCAACTTTTCTACCGAAGTCTCCATGCCGCGTATCCTCAGGGGAGATTTCGAGCGCCGTTTTACGCTGGAACTCTATACCAAGGACGTGCGGATCGCTGCCAACCTCGGGGACAGAGCCGGTGTGACCGCGCCGCTGACCCATCTGGTCCATGACCGTTTCGCCGCCGCACGCGACGCCGTCGGACCGGATCTGGACCATACAGAAGCCTATGAATACTGGTCGCGAAAGCCGGAGGCCGACGCTTGAGCCAAGGTGAGGCACATCATGACTGCGATGTCCTTGTCGTTGGGGCGGGCAGCGCTGGCTGCGCCGTCGCCGGGCGTCTGAGCGAAGATCCGTCCTGCAAGGTCATTCTGGTCGAGGCCGGGACGTCCGATCGGGTGGGCCTGTCCCGCGTTCCCGCCGCTGTCGTGCGGACCATCGGCAACCCGCGCCACGACTGGCGTCTCCAGACAGAGCCGGACCCGACCCGTGACAACCGTGCGGATGTGCTGCCGCGCGGGCGGATGCTTGGCGGGTCGTCGGCGATCAACGGGATGATCCATATTCGCGGAAGCGCGGCTGACTATGACGCCTGGGCGGCGCTTGGCAATCCGGGCTGGAGCTGGACAGATGTCCAGCCATTGTTCCGGCGGCTCGAAGCGCGGGCGGGGCAGGGGAACCAGTCGGCCGGAGAACTCGGCCCGCAGCCGGTATCCGGTCTGGGCTACAGATATCCGTTCACTGAGCCGTTCCTGCAAGCCTGCGCCGCTGAGGGCATCGAAACCGTCGAAGGCTTCGTGTCGGGGGCCAGGGCCGGGATGGCGCTGGCGGATGCCTCGATCCGGCGCGGTCTGCGTGTTTCGTCCTATGACGCCTACATCCGGCCCAACCTCAAGCGGGGCAACCTGCAGGTGATCGACGGGGCGCATGCGACCGCCCTAAGGTTCGACGGCAGACGGGTCACGGGCCTCGACATGATGCGTCACGGGCAGCCGGAACGGATTTCGGCGCGCCAGGGCGTCGTGCTCTGCCTCGGCAGCATTGCGACGCCGCAGTTGCTCATGCTGTCCGGTATCGGTCCGGCGCATGTGCTGAAAGAGCTGGGCATTGAGGTGCGGGCCGACCGCAAGGAGGTGGGGGCGAACCTGCGCGACCATGCAGGCTTTCGTCTGCGCCTGGAGATCGAAGGTTTTACTGCCAACCAGCAGGCCCGTGGTGCCAGGGCGGCGTATCACCTGTTGCAATGGGCGCTTGGCGGAGGCGCAGGCCCGGTCGGGACGGTCTCGGCTCAGGCGGTCGGTTTTGCCAGATCGCAGCCGGGGCTGGCGCAGCCAGATCTGCAACTGACCCTGTTTCCCTATGCAAACGACGTCGGCCCGACCGGGCGTGCCGTCCTGCCGAACAGGGCGCTCATGTCGATAGGGGTCAACATCAACCATCCCGAAAGCCGCGGGCAGATCGGCCTGCACTCTGCCGACCCGCTCACTCCGCCCAAGATCGATTTTCGGCTCATGGACGACCCGGCGGATGTCCAGAGTCTTTTGAATGGCCTCGATTTGGCGCGCAGGATATCGGCGCAGCCGCCCTTTGCGGATCTTGTCTTGGATCGTGGCGCCTGTCCGCCCGATGGTTCGGACCGCGAGGCCGATCTCGCGTGGCTGAGGGAGACCACCCGCAGTTTCATGCACCCGGTGGGCACCTGCCGCATGGGGTCGGACCCCGATGCGATTGTCAGCCCCGATCTGGAACTGGCGGGGTGCGACCGGCTCTGGGTGGCGGACGCGTCGATCTTCCCGCGCCACACCATGGGCAATATCAACGCGACGGTTCAGATGATCGGCGAGAAGGCGGCGGACCTGGTTCGATCTCGGCTGTCCGCTTCGGCAGGCTAGGGGCCTTTGGGGGCGGGTCCTGCGGCTGTCGGACTTGTTTCCGGCCGGACGAGCGCGAACGAACCATCTACGCCAGCCTGCCGGGCGCGACGGGTTAGACATTGATGTGCGGCCTTTCAATAAGTGGGAGACAGGGACACACCGCAAAAGTTTGTTAAAAACGAATTGTATTAGATTTTGGCAAATTTTTGTTGAGTCCGGCCTCCATGCCGGTGCATGATAATTTCCGAACAGGGTCGGCTTGTGCGGAACGCGATGCGCACAGGACCGACAAAAGGGAGGGAAGAAGAACATGAGGCTCGGCTTCAGACTAGTTGTGTCCATTGCCCTGGCGGCTGCGGTCAGCCCCGCCAACGCAGAAGAATTCACCTACGGCTCATGGCCCGCCTCGACGGATTGGCTCAACACCACCGCGCTGCCGCGCGCCTTCGCCCAGATCGAAGAAGAGACCGGCGGTGACGTGACATGGAACCTGATTTCCGGCGGGCAGCTCGCCGGGGGCAAGGAAACCTTCTCGGCCATTCAGGACGGTCTTATGGACGCCGGCTTTGGCTTCGCCCCGTATGCTCCGAACTTGCTTCCCTCCATTTCCATGCTCTACGGCACCGTTGTCGCCGGGGAAGACCCGGTCGTTGCCGCCGGGGCTGCGACGGAAACGATCCTGCTGCATTGCCCGAGTTGCCTCGATGAAGCCAAAGCCATCGAGCAGTTGCCCTTGGGCATGTTTGCCGCGTCGCCCTACGTGCTGATGTGCCGCGAGCCGATCGCCAGCGTGGCGGACCTGAAAGGCAAGCGTATCCGTGCCTCTGGGTCCACCCAAAACATGCTTGCCATCGCGGGGGCTTCGGTTGTGTCGGCATCGTTGGCCGATGCCGTCTCGCTGCTTCAGCGCGGCGGGCTGGACTGCGTTGCCGGTGCAGGTGGCTGGATGAAGACATATGGATACAGCGATTTCGCGAAATATGTCACCGACTTCTCCTTTGGCGTGACCGCCCCGGCAATCGGCCTTCAACTCGGCACGGCGGCCTGGGAACGGATGACACCTGAGGGACGTCTCGCGACCCTTCGCGCGGCGCCTATCGTGACGGCGGAGATGACCATCAACAACTTCGTCCTCGACAATCAGAAGACGATCGACGCGGAAATCGCCAACAATGGCGTGCAGATGGTCGAGGTCGGCGATGATTTCGCCAAGCTGATGGCGGACTACCAGGTCGACGAAGCGAAGATCAACGCCGACCGCGCCCGTGATCTGGGTGTCGAAGACCCCGAGGCCATCCAGAAGGCCTATGCCGCAGCCGTCGAAAAGTGGCGCGGGCTCGCCCCCGAAATCGGCACCGATGTCGATGCTTTCGCGGACGTTCTGTGGACGGAAGTCTACTCCAAGCTTGACCCTGAGAGCCTGTAATCCCGATGCAGAAAATTGACTCACTTCTGGACTGGTGGTCCAGGGTTCTCGTGACCTTTGCCGTTTGCGCAGGGGTGTTGATGATGCTGCATGTCAGCCTCGACGTGTTCTTCAGAACCGTGGTCAACGACCCGCTGCCCGGCACAAACGAGACCGTTGCCGCCTACTACATGATCCTGGCGACGTTCATGCCCTTGGCCTACCTCGGCCTGACGGACACGAACATCTCGGTCGATATCTTCACCCAGAGCCTTCGCGGGTCCCCGAAGAAATGGCTTGAGGTGGTGATACAGCTAATCTGCATCATCTATGCGGCCGTTTTCACCTGGCAGAGCTGGATCTCTGCGATGCGTCGGATGGCACGCAACGAAGTGCTGGAGATTCCGCACGGCTTCCTGACTGCATGGCCCTCGCGGTTCATCCTTCCGGTCGCCGGGGCAAGCTTTTTCCTGTGCCTTGTGCTGCGCTTCGTGAAAACGCTTCGCGCGAAAGTGGAGCGCTGACATGGACGGTCTGACGCTTTCGCTTATTTGCCTTGCGGCGGTCCTCGTCCTCATCGCCTTGCGCATGCCCATCGGCGTTGCGCTGCCGGTCGTGAGCTTGGTCGGTTTCTGGTATCTGAAAGGCACGGCAACCGCGCTCTCCGTCGTGCGTGAAGCGCCCTATGCCTTCGCTGCGAACTGGGATCTCTCTGCCATTCCGATGTTCGTTCTCATGGGGTCCATCGTATTTGCCTCGGGTATTGCCGGTGCGTTGTTCCATAGCGCCCGACTTTGGCTTTCCGGGTTGCCGGGCGGGCTTGCCGTGGCTGCCAACATCGCTTCGGCGGGATTTGCCGCGGGGTGCGGTTCTTCCATGGCGTCTGCCGCCGCGATGAGCCGCCTTGCCGTGCCGGAAATGCGGAAAGCCGGTTATCAGGACGGTCTCGCCACCGGTGTGGTCGCCAGTGCGGGCACGATCGCCGCCCTGATCCCGCCATCGATCCTGCTGGTCCTCTATGGGATCTTTGCCGAAACCTCGATCGCCGACCTGCTGATCGCCGGCATCATTCCCGGGATTCTGACCGCTCTTGCCTATACCTTCATGATCATTGTCCGCTGCTCGTTGCAGCCCGATCTGGCGCCGAAGGTCGATATCGATATCGAAAACCTGCGGCGTGAGCGCTGGCGGTCCCTCGGCCAGATCTGGCCGCTGATCGTCATCATCGTCGCGATCATCGGGGGTATCTACACTGGGTCGATCACCCCGACCGAGGCCGGGGCCGCCGGATCTCTGCTTGCACTTGTAATGGCGGTGCTTCAACGCCGGATCGACTTGAAGGGCTTTCTCGGGGCCGTGCGCGAAGCCATGGTGACGACGGCGCAGATCTTCTTCGTCGGCATCGGCGCGCTGATGTTCACCCGTCTTCTCAGCCTGTCCGGCGCATCGCAGATGTTGTCCGACATGATCGCGCCGCTCGGGCTCGATCCGGTGCTGATCATCTTGGCGATCTCCGTGATTTACCTGATCCTGGGGATGTTTCTCGACCCGATCGGCATCATGCTCATCACCATGCCGGTGTTCATTCCGCTCATTCAGGCGATGGACATGAACATGATCTGGTTCGGCGTGATCGTCGTGAAGTTCATTGAAATCGGGATGCTGACGCCGCCCTTGGGATTCAATGTCTTCGTGGTCAAAGGCGTGGTGGGGGAGAGCATCTCTCTCGGCACGATCTTCCGCGGGGTCGGGTGGTTCCTGGTTTGCGACGTCGTCGTCGTCGCGCTGATGATCATTTTCCCGGAACTCTCGACCTTCCTTCCCGATCTTATGTGAGGCTCAAAAATGCGCGTTCGGCCTACGGCCCCAACACGCTCAGTTGTCAAAGCTTAATTTGGTTATACAATGTTTAACAAGTGTAACTCTCGGGCGAGGAGCGATTCGTCGACCTCGTCCGGGAGCAACGACCAAAAAATGAAAGGGAGGAACTGAAAATGAAACGACTGTTGACAAGCACCTTGATCCTGGGGGCGACGATGGGAGTCTCCAGTGCGCAGGCCGAGGAACTGACATTCGGGGTCTGGGGGGCGCCATCGGGCTATCTCTCGGCTGTGGCGCTGCCCAACGCACTCGCCAAGATCGAAGCCGAAGCACCGGAAATTAAGTGGAACCTCGTGACCGGCGGCCAGCTTGCCGGCGGCAAAGAGACCTTCCCCGCCATTCAGGACGGGATCATGGATGCCGGCTTCGGCTTTCCGCCGTATGTTCCCAACCTGCTGCCATCGATTGCCATGCTCTATGAAATCGTTGTGCCAGGCGACGATCCGGTGGTTGCTGCCGGTGCCGCTGTGGAGACGGTGATGCTGCATTGCCCCTCCTGCCTGGAAGAAGCGGCGGCGATGGATCAGATCCCGTTCGGTGGGTTCGCGACCGCGCCCTATCAGCTCATGTGCACCACGCCCATTGCGAGCGTCGAAGACCTGAAGGGCAAACGCGTCCGGGCCTCCGGCGCGTCGCTGGTGATCGTCGAAATGGCTGGCGCGTCCGGCGTCTCCGCGTCGCTCTCGGATGCGGTCTCCTTGCTTCAGCGCGGGGGCCTGGACTGCGTTGCCGGCGCTGGCGAGTGGATCAAGACCTACGGCTTCGGGGATTTCGCCAAATACGTCACCGACTATTCCCTCGGAATCTCGGCGCCAGGCATCTCCTTCATGATGAACCGCGACAAGTGGAACGCCATGACCGACGAGGAAAAGCAGGTTCACCTGAAGACCTTCGCCTCGATCGGTGCCGACATGACCGTCAACAACTTCAAGATCAACTCCGACAAGATCATGGAGGAAGCGGTGGCCAATGACGGCGTCACCCTGGTCGAGGCCGGCGACGATTTCGACAAGCTGATGGCGGATTATGCCGGGCTGGAGACTGAAAAGAGCATCGAAAGAGCCAAGAAATTCGGCGTCGAAGACCCGGCCACTCTGATCGCCACGTACCGTGAGATGGTCACCAAGTGGCAAGGCATCGCGGAACAGATCGACGGTAAGGGGGCGCAAGCCTTTGAGGACGCGCTCTGGTCCGAGGTCTATTCCAAGGTCGACCCGAACAGCTTCTGAGAATTTGGGTCCGGGGCTTCACTGGTGGCCCCGGACGACCGCCAAACTGCCGGGCCCCCAGTGGCGGTCCGACTGAAACAAGCTCCCAACAGAAAAACGTAGTCGAGAACGTGGTTCCCCGCTGCGACGGAACGAGGTGAAATCATATGCGAATTGCGATTGTCGGTGGCGGGATCGGCGGGCTCACTGCGGCCTTGGCTTTGCTACAGCGTGGCTATGATGTGAAGGTTTATGAACAGGCTCCGGAACTGAAGGAATTGGGCGCCGGGGTTCAGATCAGCCCGAATGGCAGCCGGATCCTTTTCGACCTCGGCCTGAAGGACGAGATCATGGCTTTGGCCAGTGAACCCGAGGGCAAGGAAGTGCGCCTCTGGAACACCGGGCGCACCTGGAAACTGTTCGATCTGGGGCCGGTGTCGATGGAGATCTACGGATTTCCCTATCTCACGCTCCACCGGAACGATCTACACAAGACCCTTGCCGAAGCTTTCATCAAACGCTGCCCGGACGGGCTTGTGCTCGGCCACGCTTGCACCGGTGTGGAAGAGACCGCCAGCGAGGCGGTGCTGAGCTTCGAAGGCGGCATGACGGCCACAGCGGATATCGTCGTGGGCGCGGATGGCGTCCACTCGGTCATTCGGAACTGTCTGTTTGGAGATGGCGATCCGTCGTTCACGGGCATCGTGGCCTGGCGCGGTGTGATCCCCTGGGCCGATGTCGCCCCCCATATGCAGCGTCCTGTCGGGACCAACTGGATCGGGCCGGGCGGTCATGTCATCCACTATCCGCTGCGTCGCGGCGAACTGATGAACTATGTATCGGTCGTCGAGCGGGACGACTGGCAGGTCGAGTCCTGGTCTACTCAAGGGACCACCGAGGAATGCCTCGCCGACTACGAGGGGTGGCACGAGGATGTGCGCGGCCTGATCCGCGCTGTCGGCACCCTGAACAAATGGGCGCTCATTCTGCGCCCGCCGATGGAGCAGTGGTCGCAGGGGCGGGTGACCCTGTTGGGCGACGCCTGCCACCCGACGCTTCCGTTTCTGGCGCAGGGCGCAAACATGGCCATCGAGGACGGGCTTGTTTTTGCCCGCGCGCTTGAAGCGCACAACGAAGACCACGTCAGAGCTTTCGAGGCTTATGAGGCCGCGCGGGTCGAGCGCACCGCGAAGATCGTGCGCGGCTCGGAAGGCAACATCGCGCGGTTTCACAACCCGGCCCTCGCCAGCGAGGCGGGCGCCGTCGATTATGTCGATGCAGAGTGGACCCGGGAAAAGATCACCGAACGTTACGACTGGCTGTTCCGCTACGACGCCCTGACCGTTCCGCTTTCATCCGGCGCTTGAGAGAACATCCCAGACAGACGGAGCCTTGAGTAATGACTATGGAAGCCGAGGCCGCTTTTACGCGCGTGCCGCTCCACATCTCCTTTCCCGACCGCAGTGCCTTTACCGAAACCTACGGGTTCGCCGGCAAGGCCGGGAAGGTCAATCTTGAGGGGCAACTTCTGCGTCCAGCGACAGAGTCCCGCACACTGTTCGTGTTCATGCACCCGACGTCGACGTTGAACCTTCTGCCCATGCCTCGTGCGTTGGTGGACGCGGGGCTGCATGTTCTCTGCGCCGCCAGCCGGTATGCAAAGAACGACAGCGCGTTGATCATGGAGAAGGTGGCCATCGACCTGGGGGCGTGGATCGCCCATGCCAAGGCCGAGATGGGGTACGACACCATCGTGCTGGTCGGCTGGTCGGGCGGAGGGTCATTGTCGCTGTTCTATCAGGCCCAGGCCGAAAATCCGACGATCACCCACACACCTGCGGGCGACGAGGTGAACCTTGTCGAGGCCGGGCTGACACCGGCCGACGGGGTGATCTTCATCGCCGCTCATCTGAGCCGCGCCGAGACCCTTACGGAGTGGCTCGATCCTTCGGTCATCGACGAGCTCGACCCGGACAAGCGCGACCCGGAGTTCGATATCTACTCGCCGGATTGTCCGCATCAGCCGCCTTACGACGCGGCTTTCATCCAGAAGTTTCGCGCGGCGCAGGTGGCCCGCAACCGCAAGATCACAGCCTGGGCGCAGGACATGCTGGAAACCCTGCGCAAGCGAAATACGCCCGAGCAGGAGCGTGCCTTCGTCACGCACCGGACCATGTGCGACCTGCGCTGGTTCGACCTCGCTATCGACCCGAACGAACGCGCTTTGGGTGTGAGCTACATGGGTGATCCGCGTACCGTGAATGTCGGCCCGGTCGGGCTTGCGCGCTTTTCGACCCTTCGTTCCTGGCTCAGCCAGTGGAGCTATGACCTGTCGAACGCCAAGGGCCCGATGAACGCGGCACTGATCCACAAAACTCCCGTCCTTCAGATCGAGAATACGGCCGACGAGGCCGTTCCGGCCACCCACAACCCGACGATTGCAGCCGCGCTGGCGACGCCGGACAAGGAGTACCTCCGGATCGTCGGGGCAACGCATTATTATGTCGGGCAACCCGAAGAACTGAAGACCTGCATCGATCGCGTGCTCTCCTGGAGCAGTGCGCACAATCTGCTGAACTGATGCAATAAGCGGATTGATAGGTATCAGGAATCCTGATATACATTCGAAGCCGATATGATGGCCGTGTGACGGCCAATCCGTTGAAAGGAATGGTGCCTGTGAACACCGTTACGAATAGTGCAATCTCCGCCGAGACAACGACAAAGCCGACCGGGCTCGACAGGATGCTGCGCCCACGGTCCATCGCTATCGTTGGCGCAAATGACGACCCTCGCACGATTGGCGGCAGCGTTCTGGCCAACCTCGATGCGTTTGGATTCACAGGCGATATTCACCTGGTCAGCCGCAAGAAGACCCGCATCGGCGAGCGGTCCTGCCTGCCCGATATTCTGTCCCTGCCCGAAGGGATCGACCTGCTGGTCCTGATCGTCCCCAAGGCCGCGATTGCCGATGCCATCCGCGATTCCATCGCCCGCAAGATTGGCAGTGTCGTGGTGTTCTCGGCTGGATTTGCGGAGACCGGAGAAGAAGGGCGCATCCTTCAGGAAGAGCTGGCCGCCCTTTGCCGTGAGGCCGACATGCCCATGCTCGGACCCAACTGCATGGGCTTCATCAACTACAAGGATGGTGTGCCCATCACTTTCGAGCGCATGGCGCCGCGCGCGCTCGGGACGTCGAAGGCGGTTGGCATCATCGCGCAAAGCGGAGCGACGGCCTCCAACATCCGCGCGGCCATGCACGGTCGTGCGATAGATGTTTCCTGTGTGGTGGCGACGGGCAATGAGGCCCAGACCGGTGCCGAGGACTATATCGAAGCGATGCTGGACGATCCCCAGATCGGGTTGATCGCCGTCTATGTGGAGCAGATCCGCAATGGCCCCCGGTTTCTGGACGTGGCTCATCGCGCGCGCGCCAAGGGTGTGCCCATCGTCATGCTGCATCCCGGCGCCTCGGACAAAGGCGCGGAGGCGGCATTGTCGCACACCGGCGCCATGGCCGGGAACCACGCAGCCATGCGCACCGCCATGCGCTATGCGGGGGTCGCCATCGTCGAGACGACCGAAGAGTTATTCGACGTCTCCGCGATCCTGCTGAACTGGCCCACTCCGGTGCCTGGCGGCGTCGGCGTCATCAGCAATTCCGGCGCGATCCGTGGCCTTTCGTTCGATTTTTGCGAAGCTATCGAGTTGCCGATCGCGCCCCTGGCGCAACCCACGCTCGACAGGCTTTCGGCCGAGATCGACGGCGAGGCTTCGAACCCGCTGGACATCGGCACCACCGGCTTTGTCAGGCCCGAAATATTTGGCACCAGCACGCAGGCGATGCTGGACGATCCGGCTGTCGGGGTCGTGCTCAACTGCCATGTCGGCGGCGCGCCCAACCTGCAGATCGTCAAGTCGGACCACCTCTTGCCGGTGTTCGACACTGCGCAAAAGCCGGTGGTGCTGACGATCCTGGGCGATGAAGACCCGCTCGATCCCGCCTTCGTCAAGGCGGTCCGCGACAGCGGCATTCCGTTTTTTCGCTCTCCCGAACGCGCGCTGCGGGCCATTCGGGTTGTTCAGAAATATGCGGACGACCTTGCAGCCCTTCAAACCCGGAAAACCCCGGCGATCAAACTGCCGCGACTTGAGGGCAAAGGGACGATCCCGGAATATCGCGGCAAGGACTTCCTGCGCGAATTGGGGATCGGCGTGCCAAACGGGCGGCTCGCCACAACCGTAGCAGAGGCCGAAGCGGCCGCGTCCGACGTCGGCTACCCCGTCGTGCTTAAGGCGCAGGCGGCGGCGCTGGCCCATAAATCCGACGCGGGCGGCGTGGCCGTTGACATTGCTGACGCCACTGCCCTGCGCGCCGCATGGGAAAAGATGTACGCCAGCGTCGGCAAAGCCCGGCCCGACATCACCCTCGACGGTATCCTGATCGAAGCGATGGATGCAGACGGCACAGAGATGATCGTCGGCGCCAGCCGCGATCCCAATTGGGGGCCGGTGATCCTCGTCGGCCTTGGCGGGGTCTGGACGGAAATTCTGGCCGATACCCGCCTTCTGCCTGCCGACATCGACCAAGCGGGCGCCATCCGAGAGATCGGCATGTTGCGCTCCGCCAGGATGCTGGGCGCCTTCCGCGGCAAACCGGCGCGCGATGTGGCGGCGCTCGCGGAGGTCATCGTCCGTCTTGGGGCGCTGATGCGGGCACAACCGGACATCGCCGAGATCGACATCAACCCATTGATTGTGCGTGTCGAAGGCAAGGGCGTCACGGCGCTGGACGCGTTGTTCGTCCTCAACTGATGAATGAACACCGACAGGAGACTGAAATGACTGCAACTGAAGCCACATTGCCGGCCAACGACCCCGATCTGAGCGGCGACAATGTCGCCGTGGCCTTCGAGGACGGCATCGCATGGGTCAAACTGAACCGCCCTGAAAAGCGCAACGCGATGAGCGTCAGTCTCGCGGAAGACATGAACGTCGTGCTGGACAAGCTGGAGATCGACGACCGTTGCGGCGTGCTTGTGCTGACCGGCGAAGGCTCGGCCTTCTCTGCGGGCATGGATCTGAAGGACTTCTTCCGCGCCACCGATGGTGTCTCGGATGTGGAAAGGATGCGCGCCTACCGCTCCACCCGCGCCTGGCAGTGGCGCACGCTGATGCACTATTCCAAGCCGACCATCGCCATGGTCAACGGCTGGTGCTTCGGTGGGGCCTTCACGCCGCTGATCTGCTGTGACCTTGCCATTTCTTCCGACGATGCGGTCTACGGCCTGTCCGAGATCAACTGGGGCATCATCCCCGGCGGCGTCGTTTCCAAGGCGATCTCGACCCTGATGAGCGACCGCCAGGCGCTTTACTACGTCATGACGGGTGAGCAATTCGGAGGTCAGGAAGCGGTGAAACTTGGGTTGGTCAACGAATCCGTGCCGGCCGACAAACTGCGCGAACGTACCGTCGAGCTGTGCAAGGTTCTGCTCGAAAAGAACCCGACGACGATGCGTCAGGCCCGGATGGCCTATAAGTACATCCGCGAAATGACCTGGGAAGAGTCCGCCGAGTATCTCACTGCCAAGGGCGACCAGACGGTCTTTGTCGACAAGGAAAAGGGTCGGGAACAGGGCCTCAAGCAGTTCCTCGACGACAAGACCTACCGGCCCGGTCTTGGCGCCTACAAACGCTGAGCGGGCCCGATGGATCTGACCTACACCGAAGACCAGCAGATGCTGCGCGATACCGTGCGGCGCCTGCTGGCCGAGCGGCACGATTTCCCGACCCGTCAGGCCGCCGTCACGTCCGGCGACGGCCGCGCGCCGGGGCTTTGGGCCACCTTTGCCGAGCAGGGCTGGCTCGCTCTGCCGTTTTCCGAGGAGAACGGCGGGTTTGGCAGCGATGAGGTCGATCTATCGATCCTGATGGAGGAAATGGGCCGCGCGCTTGTGGTCGAGCCATACTTCGGGGCCGTCGTCCTGGCCGGCGGGCTGGTGGAACGGCTGGGCAACCCTGCGCAGCGCGCGGCACTTCTGGAGCCGCTGATCGAAGGTCGCCACCTGCTGGCCTTTGCGGACGTAGCCGAGGCAGGGGCAGAGGTTTCGGCGACGAAGTCTGAAGGCGGTTTCACGCTGTCCGGGCGCAAACAGCTGGTTCTGGGCGGTGCCGCTGCCGATGTCTTTCTCGTCAGCGCCAGCATGCCGGGCGGTGGCATGGGCATCTTCGCGGTGCCGCGCGGCACCGAAGGCTTGAAGGCCAGCGCCTATATGCTGGCGGACGGCTCTCGCGCAGCCCGGCTTGAGCTTGACGGGCTTTCGGTTGCGCAGAGCGATCTGCTCGGCGCGAACGAAGATGCCATGACGACAATCGACGCCGTGCGCGACCGGGCGGTGGCCTGCCTGTGCTCCGATGCCGTCGGCGCGATGGAGGCCGCACTTGACGCAACCGTGGCCTACACAAGCGAGCGCCAGCAATTCGGCCGGCCGCTGAGCGAGTTTCAGGCCCTGCGTCACCGCATGGCCGAAATGGCGGTGAAATGCCAGGAGGCCCGCGCCTCGGCCTTGTTGGCCACGGTTTCGATCAACGCCGAGCCTTCCGCCCGCATTCGCGGTGTCTCCGGCGCGAAGGCCAAGATCGGACGCAACGCCCGCTCCGTTGCACAAGAGGCGATTCAGTTGCATGGCGCCATGGGCTTCACCGAAGAAATGGCGACAGGCGCCTGGTTCAAACGTCTCTTTGTCTTTGAGCAACTGATGGGCACCACGGCGCAGCATCTCGCCCGTTACGGCGCCGAGATCACCCGCCCGGAGGTTCTGTCGCAGAGCCTCCTGCAAGCGCCCGCCGAAGGCTGAAGGAGCCTCTGATGGATCTGACACTCACTCCCGCCGAAGCGGCGTTCCGCACCGAGATCCGCCAGTTTCTCGACAGCGAACTGACCGCCGATGTGCGCCGTGCCTCCCGGCTGAACACCAGCTTCCTCGCCGAGCCCGAGATCGGGCTGGCATGGCAATCCAAGGTCAACCAGCGCGGCTGGGTTGCGCCCTCTTGGCCGGAAGAGTTCGGCGGGCCGGGCTGGAGCCTCGCGCAGCGCTACATCTTCGACCAGGAATGCGAGATGGCCGACGAGCCACATTTTCGCGGCGCCTCGATCAAGATGATCGCGCCGGTGCTGATGCGCTACGGCACGCCGGAGCAGCAGGATCACTACCTGCCGCGCATCCTGTCCGGAGAGCATTTCTGGTCGCAAGGCTATTCCGAGCCGGGCTCTGGTTCCGACCTTGCGTCGCTCAAGTGCAAAGCCGTGCGCGAGGGCGACGAATACGTCATCAACGGCTCCAAGATCTGGTCGACCCTTGCCCATCGCTCCACCCACATGTTCGCTCTGGTGCGCACCAATTCAGAGGGCCGAAAGCAGCAGGGGATCACGTTCATCCTGATCGACCTTTCGCTGCCGGGCATCGAGATCGCGCCGATCACCTCGATCTGCGGGACGCATGAGTTCAATCAGGTGTTCTTCGACAACGTCCGCGTGCCGGTGGCCGAACGCATCGGCGAGGAAGGGCAGGGGTGGGAGATCGCCAAATACCTGCTCGAATTCGAGCGTGGCGGCTCCTTTGCCGGTGGGTTGCTGCGGGCCATGCACTGCCGCCTTTTGCGCATCGCCTCAAGGCCGGCGACTGATGGCACCCGCCCGATCGACGATCCGCTTATCGCGGCCCGCTTCGCCGAGATCGCCACGGATATCGACGCCAACGACATGCTCGAACTGTCGTCCATGTCCAAGGTTCAATCCGGCGGCAACCCGGGGCCGGTGCCCTCCTCGACAATGAAGATCGAGCGCAGCCGCATCCGCCAGTCGATCACCGAGCTGACCGTGACGGTTCTTGGCCCGGCCGCGCTTGAATGGGAACCGCAGCGCCCGCTCTATGACCTGCCCGAGACCAGCGAGGCGGAAGAGGATATCCGCGCCGCCGCTGCGATCTACTTCAACACCCGGTCGCAGAGCATCTTTGGAGGGACCAACGAAATCCAGCTGGAGATCATCGCGCGCGCGCTGTTCTCGTGACGGCATACGACTACATCGTCGTCGGCGCCGGCCCATCGGGCTGCGTGCTCGCGGCGCGGCTGTCCGAAGATCCCGCCTGCAAGGTGCTCCTGCTGGAAGCGGGCCCGCCGGATCGCCACCCTTGGCTGCGCATGCCGTTTGCCTTCATGAAGATGGCCCAGCATCGCCGCTACATCTGGCGGTTTCGCACCGAACCAGAACCTGGCCTCGACGGGCGCCGGGTAGATTTGCGGCGCGGACGCACGCTGGGCGGAAGCGCAGCGATCAACGGCATGATCTGCGCGCGCGGCCACCCAAGCGACTGGAACGGCTGGGCGCAATCCGGGCTTGCGGGCTGGAGCTACGAGGATGTGCTGCCCTATTTCCGGCGCCTGGAAAGCCACTGGAGCCCTGATGCAAGCGTTCACGGGCAGTCCGGCCCCATCGGCATCACCCGTGTCGACGATCCGCAGATGCTCTACCCGGCTTTCCGCGATGCCGCGCTCGAAGCCGGGTGGCCTGAGCGTGAAGACTATCTGGCCGGCGAGACCGAGGGCATCAGCCGTATCCAGCTTGCCATCGCCGATGGAGAGCGTCAGACTCCGGCGCGCCGATACCTCGGTCCGGCCCGCGCCCGCCCGAATTTGACGATCCTGACCGGCGCCCGTGGCTTGCGGGTGCTTCGCGACGGCACACGCGCCTCCGGTGTGGAATTCCTGCACCACGACCGTGTCGAGCAGGCCCACGCCGATCGGGAGGTCATCCTCTGTGCGGGCGCTTACATGTCGCCGCACCTCCTGCTTCTCTCCGGTATCGGCCCAGCGGACCACCTCGCAGAAATGGGCGTTCCGCTCTGGACCGATTTGCCAGGGGTCGGGGGCAATCTCTCGGAACATCCGAATTTTGTGATGAGCTGGGAAACACGCCAGCCCGAAACGCTGCTCAATGCCCTTCGCTGGGACCGGGCCGCGCTGTCCGTCGCCAAATGGCACATCTCCCGACAGGGGACCTTTGTGAACAACGGCGCAACGGCGGTGGCCTTCCTGCGCAGCCGCGAGGGCTTGGATCGCCCCGACGTTCAACTCATTCTCATGCCGATCGATGGCTCCGCGCGCACATGGTTCCCTGCTTTGAGGCCTCGGACACGGCACTGCCTTAGCGTTCGGGTCGGCATCCTATACCCGCAGTCTCGTGGCAGGGTCAGCCTGGCGTCTTCGGACCCGCGCGATGCGCCGCGCATTCAGCTCAATCTGATGAAAGAGACGGATGACGTGAGGACGTTGACCGCCGCGATCAGGGCCACCCGCGCGATCTTTGAAACTCCTGCGATGCAGAAGGTCGTCAAATGTGAGATCAGCCCGGGTCGGCAGTTGGAGTCCGATACGGAGATCGCGCAGGCGATCCGCGAAAACGCCCACGTTCGGCAACACCCGCTGGGCACCTGCGCAATGGGCAACGGCCCGCTCGCCGTAACCGACAGCACGCTCAAGGTTCATGGTGTCGACGGCCTTCGGGTGGTCGATGCCTCCGTCCTGCCCAGCGAACCGGGGGGCAACACGAACCTGCCGTCCATCATGCTGGCCGAAAGGGCGGCCGACCTGATCCGGGGGCGTGTCTAGTCAGCCGTTGCGGTGGTGGCCGGTGTCCACGGCTTCGACCAGGCACAACCGAGTCTCGGTGGATGTCCTCGCCGGTGGGAGCGGATTGCCACCGAGAACGTTGCACCGACATCGCCCGCCCCCGGTCTGGCAACCTGTGGCGGCATCGGTCCTTTAGGCCCGGATCGCCCTGACGCCGGTCCCGCTTGTGGCAAACCTGACCGTGGATCCGGGCGGGACGGGACATGTGGCGAATGTTGTGGCATTGCTTGTCGGGGGCGGTATCGTCTTTTTGCCCCGAATCCAAAGTCGGAATGCCGGGACCCGTGAATGAAACCTGCCACCAGCCTCGAACGCCTACTGTCGGTCCTCCAGCTGTTTTCGGAGGACCGGCTGGAATGGTCCCCCGAGGACATGATGGAGCGGTTGGGCTATGCCCGGCCGACACTCTATCGCTATCTCAAGATCCTTTCTGAAGCGGGGCTTCTGGTCTCACATCCGCATGTCGGCTACACGCTTGGTCCGAAGATCGTCGAGATGGACTACCTGCTGCGGCTGTCAGATCCACTGATCTGCGCCGCGCACCCGGTGCTCGACAGGCTCGCTGAAGAATTCCCGTGCACGGCGCTTATTGTACGTTGGTATGGGGATCGCATGCTCTGCGTCGACTCGGTGAACTCGCTGGCCGAACCCCTCAGCAGCTATCCGCGCGGCCGGCCCATGCCGCTCGGCCGCGGCGCCATCGCCCGCGCGATCCTTGCCTTCCTGCCCAAGGCGCAGGCGCTGCCGATCATCGAGACACATCTGCCGGACTGGCAATCGCTCGACATGGGCGACACGCCTGATGCCGTTTACAGCGCCCTGCGGGGCGTGCGGCGTGACGGAGCTTCTATGGCCTTCGGCGAAGTGACCCGAGGCGTCACCGGCACCGCCGCTCCTCTCTTCGATCTTGCGCGCAGCCCCTTGGGCGCTCTCTGTCTGACCCTGCGGCAGGAGGATGCCGCCGATGCCGAGACGCGGGCGAGGCTGCTAACCAGGGTTACCGAAGCCGCAGCCGAAATCGGCGCGAAACTGCGGACCCGACACGATTGAACCATCCTGGTGCCTACACCGCAGATTTTCACGAAATCTCACATTTCAAGAATCCTTGACCTCTCGTTTCTCGCCCGACATAAGCTTCAGGCAGACAGAAACGGGAGGACACTATGGAGCAGATCGCGCAGCAGGACGTCATCATCGTGGGGGGCGGTCCCGTGGGGAACGGTCTGGCCATTGACCTCGGCCAGAAGGGCCTGTCGGTCCTGGTGATCGAGAAATACGATAGCCCGCAGCCGATCCCGAAAGGTCAGAACCTGACCCAACGCACCATGGAGCACTTCGCCGCCTGGGGCGCGGAAGAGGCCCTTCGTGCGGCCAAGACCGTTCCGTCGGAGTTCGGCATTGGCGGTCTCACCGCCTATGGCACACTGCTGGGCGATTACAGCTATGACTGGCTGAAACGCGAACTGGTACGCCCGTATTACGCGGCCGACAACGAGCGCCTGCCGCAGTATGCAACGGAGGCCGTGCTGCGCGCCCGCGCTGCCGAGATCGGGACCTTGCGCATGGTGACTGGCCGCACCGTCGAGGACATCACAGAAGACGAGGACGGCGTCACGGTTACCGCTCGACGGCGCGACGGCAGCGGCACGGAGACACACCGTGCCGCGTGGTGCGTCGGCGCCGATGGCAGCCGCTCGGTCGTGCGCGAGAAGGCCGGACTGGGGCAGACCGTCTTCGACCACGACCGCTTGATGGTCTTGCTGGTGTTCCAGTCGGACGACCTGCACGAACGCCTGATCGAGCGCCACCCGGGCAAGTCCTTCGTCAACGTGCTCCACCCCGACCTCGAGGGGTACTGGCTGTTCTTCGGCCGCGTCGATCTCGAAGGAGAATTCTTCTTCCACGCCCCTGTGCCCGCCGGAGCCGACCCCGAAACCTTCGACTTCGAGGGCTTTGTACAGCGGGCCGTTGGCGCACCGGTCGACATTGAAATTCGACACCGCGGGTTCTGGGATTGCCGCGTCGCCATCGCGGAGAGCTATGGCCGGGGCAGGGTGTTCATCGCAGGCGATGCCGCGCACAACCACCCGCCTTACGGCGGCTACGGTATCAACAGCGGCTTTGAGGACTCGCGCAACCTTGGCTGGAAGCTGGCGGCAGTGCATCACGGTTGGGGAGGAGAAAATCTCTTGGCCACTTATGACGAGGAACGCCGCCCGGTTTTCTGGTCGACCGCCAAGGACTTCATCGAACGCTCCATCGAGGTGGACCGCGACTTCCTCGCCCGTTTCGACCCCGAGAAGGACCGCACGGCCTTCGAGGCCGAATGGACGGCGCGCGGCAGCGGCGCACAGACCGAAGTCGGAAGCTTCCAGCCCAACTACCGCGGGTCTTCTATCGTCGACGGTCCCCGTGACGGAACGGCTGATGCGGTCGCTCCCCACGCGTTCACCGCACGCCCCGGGTTTCACCTGGCGCCGCGAAAGCTGGACGGGCAAGCGACCTACTACGACAGCGCGACACAGGGCTTCACGCTGATCGCGGCGGAGCGGTCCGAAGAAACCATCGAGTTCGAACGGGCAGCCAAGGATTTGAACGTTCCGCTGGAGACGCTCCAAGCCGATCCCACAGGCGAATTCGCCGACTACGGCGCGCGCCTGATCCTGGTGAGACCGGACAGCTTTGTGGCCTGGGTAGGCGACAATCTGGGCGGGTCGTCTGCGGCGGATATCATGGCGCTGGCCACGGGCAGGGGGGCAGTCTGACCGGGGCGGCGCCGGGTCAGGACATCAGCCGCATGAGTTCATGAGGCTGATGCCCGTTTGCGGGCGGCGAATTCGAGGCCTTTGACCGCGCGGTAGACGCTGCGGCTGGCCTCTACCGGCACGCCAAGCCGGTCGCCCTCGCGGACGACGAAACCGGTCAGTTCCTCGATTTCGGTCGGCGCGCCACGGGCGATGTCGAGCGCCATAGAGCCGCAATGGCTCGACAGCGGCACCTCGCCGGAGCGCACCTTCTTGACGAAGCCCATCGGATCGAAGGCAAAGGTGCCCCCAAGTGCCTCGATGACGGCCGTGCCCTCCGCCGCCATGTCGTCTATCAGCGCCCTGACCTCCGGAACCTCGTAGCGCGCGCGGTTGTCGCCGCCGACGAGCGCGCCGACCGGATTCATGACCGCGTTGAACAGGAACTTCGACCACACCGCGCCCATCGGGTCGGGGATGACCTCGGCCTTCAGACCAGCAAGCGAGAAGGCCTCGGCCAGCGGCTGCAGGTCATGGGTCTCGACACGCACCGGGCCGAACCAGCTTGTCTGACCGCGGATCAGGTGCTCGACCTTCCCGGGCCCGAGATAGCGGCCGGCCTCCATGGTGACGCCGCGCCCGACGCGCGCGCCGGCAACCTGCATCAGCGTCTCGGCATTGCCCATGCCGTTTTGAAGCGTCAGGAGCACCGCTCCGTCGAGCGTCGGGCCGAGGGTCTCGATGACGGTCGCGGTGGCCCCGGACTTCACCATGAAAAGCGCTGCGTCGAAGCGGCGTCCGGCAAGTGCTGCCGCGTCGCTCGTCACTTCAAAGCGGAAAACACGTTCCTCGCCACCGGCCGCGATCCGCAGGCCATCCGACCGGATCGCGTCGAGATGGGTCTCATTCGCGTCGAAGCCCACCACTTCGGCCACCTCAGACAGGTGTCCGGCAAACAGGCTTCCCATAGCGCCGCAGCCGACCACCAGTATGCGAAGGCGGGCGCTTCCGGGGTTTTGCGATTCCGTGCTCATCGTGTTGTCTCCGTGTTGGGTCTGGAAAATTCGCGACCGAAGGTGCCGTCGAGAAAACGCGCATCGAGCGTCGCGATGTCGGGGCAGCCAAGAAGGGCGAGGTCGCGGTCGATCTCTTGCGAGAGCAGGTCGATGGCGTGGGCGACGCCCGCCTCGCCGGCGAGCGCTGCCGCATACAGGAACGGGCGGCCAAGGAAGACGAAGTCGGCCCCGAGCGCCAGCGCCTTCAGCACGTCGGTGCCGCGACGAAGGCCGCCGTCGATCATGACCGTCATGTCGCCAGCGACCGAGACGATGGACGGCAAAGCCTGCAGCGGCGCGACCGCACCGTCGAGCTGGCGTCCGCCGTGGTTTGAAACGATGACGCCGTCCGCGCCAGCCTGCCGGGCAGCGACCGCGTCGTCTGGCGCCAATATCCCCTTGACGATGAGCGGCCCGCTCCAGCGCTGACGCACCCAGGCGAGATCGTCCCAGGTGAGCCTCGCGCGCGAGGTATCCGGCGCCTGCGGGCCGGCGAGCATCGAGGCGCCGCGACTGGCGGAAAAGTTCTCGAAGTGCGGCACGCCGTGGCACCAGAGCGTGCGGGCCGCGGTAGAGACAAGCCAGTGCGGATGCATCAGACCATCGAGCAGCAGAGACGGTGTCAGTCGCAGCGGCACCGAGAAGCCGCTGCGCAGGTTCTGCTCGCGATTGGCCGGAACCGGCACGTCCGCCGTCACCACCAGGACCTCATAGCCCGCGTTGGCAACACGGTCGACAAGGGCGCCCATGCGCTCGCGGTCGGCAGGGAGGTATCCGGCGAACCAACCTGTTCCGGTGGCTTCCCGCACCCTTTCGAGCGGTGTCAGGGCTGCGGATGTCAGTATGAAGGGAACGCCCGCGGCTTGCGCGGCGCGGGCCATCGCCACGTCGGCGTCAAAGCCCATGAGCGCGGCGGCGCCCATCGGTGCAATACCGAAGGGCGCGGCGTGGCGCCGTCCAAACAGTTCCACCGCCTGCTGCCGCTTCCCGACGTCGCGCAGGGTGCGAGGCTTGAAGAAGATTTCGCCGTAGGATTGCCGGTTGGCGTTCAAGGAGCCGCTGGTCTCGCTGCCGCCCGCGATGAATCGGAAGAGGGGCCGAGGCAGCCGACGCGCTGCGGCTGCTTCCAGATCGTCGAGGGCGAAAATGCGGCGCATTGGCCGGCGCCACTGGGCTGCTCCGGGTCGCGCGTTGCCTGTTGCCACGTCAGGCCCCTCCTCCCGGCGCGACGGGGTCTGAGGTCTCGACGAAGCGGTTCGTCTTCGGCGCGGTGTACGCGGCCCAGCCAAGGACGACGGCGCCGAGCGCCAGGGCGACTACGTTGCTGACATAGGGGATGTCGATCAGCACGTGCACCGGCAGCACCGCCAAGAGGCCCGCGACCGCGAGGATCACCCGCTCGACCACCAGCAGCTTGCGGGAGAAGTAGCCCCGGATGCCGGCCGTCACAAATCCGACGCCGGCGAAGCTTGCCAGGGTATGCCAGACTATGATGCCGAACGGTGCCTGCATCACGAGGCCCGGCTCGAAGACGATCATGAATGGCACGAGATATGCGATCCAACCCATGCTGATCGCCTTCCAGCCGGTTTTCCATGCGTCCGCCTTGGCCAGTGAAGCGGCGGTGAAGCTCGCCAGCGCGACCGGCGGCGTGATCATCGAGAGCATGCCGTAATAAAGCAGGAACATGTGCGCGCTGATCGGGTCGATCCCCGCCTTGACGAGCGCCGGTCCGATCAGGCTTGCAAGCAACACGTAGACACCGACCGTCGGCATGCCCATCCCGAGTACGACGCTGACCAGTGCCGCGAAGAACAGGAGGATCAGCAGGTTGCCGGACGCAAGCTGGACAAGCACCAGGGTGAGCGAGAAGGCGAGCCCCGAGATGTTCAGAACGCCGATGACGAAACCCGCTGCGGCTGAGATGACGAGCACTTCGACAACCCCGTAGCCCGTGCTGCGCAGCATGTCGTAGAGGCCGAAAATGCCGGTGCGGCGGTTGCGATAGGGCAGGATCGTCGACAGGACGAGCAGTGAAGCGGCGCCCGCGAGGGCGGACAACTCCGGTCGCCAGTTCAGCCAGAACAAGGTGTAGATCAGGAGCACGAAAGGCACGATGAATTGCCAGCCGTCGCGCAGGACGGAGCGGACGCTTGGGATTTCGACGTCGTCCGGCAGGACGAGCTTCCTCTCGGCCGCATCGAGGTCGATGTAGAAGAAGATCGCGAAGTAGTAGAGCGCCGTCGGGATCACCGCCGCGAGCACCACGGTCGAGTACGGTACGCGAAGAAACTCGGCCATCAGGAAGGCTGCCGCGCCCATGATCGGCGGCGCGAGCTGGCCTCCGGTCGAGGCGAGCGCCTCTGTCGCCGCCGCCATGTGGGCCTTGTATCCTGCGCGCTTCATGAGAGGTATGGTGACCACGCCGGAGGCGACGACGTTCGCCACCGCGCTGCCCGACACGCTGCCGAACAGGAAGGAGGAGACGACCGCGATCTTGGCTGAGCCGCCGCGCGTGCGTCCGACCAGCGCCAGGGCCAGGTCGTTGAAGAAAGCCCCGCCTCCGCAGCGGGCGAGGATCGAGCCCATGAAGATGAAGGCGAACACGACCGTCGACGCCACCATCAGCGGCAGGCCTATCATCGCATTCGTGTCCATCGCCAGGTAGATGAAAAGCCGGTCGGGCAGGATCTGCCGCGACACGCCAAACGGCAGGAGATGGCCGACGAGCGCGTAGAGGATAAAGGCCACGATGATGATGGTCAGTCCAAGGCCCGTGACGCGGCGCACCGCCTCGACCATCAGCACCACGAGCAGAGCAGCGACGATCAGCCCGTCAACTGGCTTGTAGACGAGCTCGTAGACGAAGACGGGATAGCGGATCGCGACGTACCAGCACGCGGCGAATCCGATGAACGCGGCCAGTCGGTCAATCCAGACAAGGGGGCCGTGAAAGCGCGGGTTGGCGAGATAGACCAGCGGCAGCACGAAAGAGAGGATGACTGCGACGTATTGCTCGGTGAACGGCGCGAAACCGAGCCGTTGAGGCAGGTCGATCGCATAGAGCACCGCCGTGAGGGTCATCAGCGCCGCGAGAGCGTTTGCGACGGGGGCGTGTTGCCCTGCGTGCCCCTCTTCCGGGTCCGCGTGCGTGTTGGTGTCGGTCATGTCTTAATCCCAGGGCGATAAGGCGGCCACGGCGCTGCACCGTGGCCGATACGTTCGAGGAGGCCGGCAGTTACTGGCCCAGTTCCTCATAGGCCTTCTTCGCGCCGTCGTGATATTCGATCGGAAGGTCCTTGAGCATCTGGTCGGGATCGAAGGCATCAAAGCGTGCGAACGCGGCCGTAAGCTCGTCGGGGTGCTCGTGCATCACCTTGACCACAGCGGCGACATTCTCCTCCGGCACGTGGGCGCCGGCGAGCAGAACATAGTCGTAGGCAACGCTCGGCGTCGGTTCGCTGATGCCGACCAGGTCGGGCGCCGGCTCCACCATCGCCACATAGGCCGCTGGGATTTCGGCCTTCAGGCGCTTCTCGGCCTCGGCGTCTGTCGGGACCGGCAGGAAGCGAAGCGCACCGACCGAGGCCTCGACCTCGGCGATCTTGCTGCCGCCGATGGCGAAGAAGGCGGCATCGGCCTTGCCAGCAGAGAAATCGTCCATACCACGCACGACGGTCGGCACCATGACGGGGGTGAAGTCACCCTCTTTCACGTCACCGGTCGCCAGTATTGCGTCCACGACCTTCTTCAGCGTCACCTGGTTGGTAAAGCCATAGGCGATGCGCTTGCCCTTGAGGTCGGCGATCGTCTCTATGCCACTGTCTTCGCGCACGAAGAGGCCCACCCGAAACGGGAACAGCACTGAAACAGCCCGCAGGTTCTTGAGCTGGTGGCCTTCGAAGCCGGCCTCACCTGCCGCAGCCTGGCCAGATTCAATGACGTTGGCGATTCCAAAGTCGAGCTCCCCCGAGTCCACCAACGGCAGGTAGGCACTGGTGCCGCCGGAAGGCTGCACGATGGCGCCGATGTCGTGGGTCGACAGCACGCTGGCGATGGCGGAGCCGATTGAGTAGCCCAGATTACCTGGCGCCATCGTGCCGATGCCGAGTTGCTGGGCGTGCGCGGCAGTGCTGATCGACGCGGCGCAAAGCGCGCCCATGACAATTTTCGAGAGCTTCATTTTTTCCTCCTAGGGTGTTGTTCTTCTTCGGATTATGAGACGCTGCCTTCTTGCGGGCGGCTTGTTGCCAATGTGTCGGCGGATCCCCTCATGGCGAGTTCATTGCAACTTTGGCGTGCAGTTGCAGGCCAGTTCGGTTTCGGTAGAGAGAACTAGATTATACAATGTTCAACGCAGTTCAACATTGGATGCAAGCAGGCGGCGCATACTTCGGCCTCTCAGCCCCAAGCCTCCGATACTGCACTTGCAAAAGCATCTCGCCCTTCGGAACCGGCCATGGCGCGGCGTTTGACCACGGCGCGTGAACGCCAGCGCTGCGCAGGCGCATTCCGACGTGCCCTCGGCCAAGATGACGGCGTCATGCAGAGTTTTCATGACCGATCAGGCCGCGCCGCCAGGCAGCCCCTGCTCCATGTAGATATGCTTCGTTTCAAGAAATTCGTTCAGACCCTCGACGCCGTGCAAACGACCGAGGCCAGACTGTCCGAAGCCACCCGTTTCACCTTCCGGGAAAAGGCGGCTGTGGCAGTTGAGCCAGACGGTGCCCGCCCGGATCGCCCGCGAGAGCCGCATCGCCCGCTCCAGATCGCGCGTATGGACCGAAGCGGCGAGACCATAGGGCGTCGCATTGGCCTTGGCCACAGCCTCGGCTTCGTCGGCGAAGCGCTCGACGCTGACGAGTGGACCGAAGAGCTCTTCCTGCACGAGCGCGGATGACGTGTCCTCGATGCGGAAAAGCGAGGGCGAGACGAAGGCCCCTTTGCTGGTGCGGCCAAAGGGGTTGTCGCCTTTGAGCAGGAGCTCGCCCTCGTCGCCCGCCTGTTCGATAAGCCGGTGCAGCCGCGCCTCGTTGGCCTTGTCAATGAGCGATCCCATCTGGCTTTCGGCGCTAGCCCCAGGTCCTGTCTTCACGGCGCGAAAGGCCGCGGCGATGCGCTCGGAGAAGGCCGGGAGGACTGCGTCATGCACAAGGAAGCGTGTCGCGGCGACGCAGATCTGGCCGGCCATCATGGTCGCGGAGGCGGTCAGTTCCTTCACCGCGCGGTCGAGGTCGGCATCGTCGAAGACAACCGCCGGTGCCTTGCCGCCCAACTCCAGCCCCACGCGTTTCAGCGTGGGGGCCGCGCCCGCCATGATCCGCTGCCCGGTCGCGGAAGAGCCGGTAAAGCTGATCACGTCGATATCCGGCGAACTCACGAGCGCCTCTCCCACGTCCGATCCCGACTCGTTGACGGAATTGACCACGCCCTTGGCCAGCGCGGGACAATCCACGAGGCACTCCATGACCTTCTGGTGAATGAGCGGTGTCTGATGTGCGGGTTTGATCACGCAGGTGCAGCCTGCGGCCAGGGCCGGCCCGAGCGAGCGCACCAGCAGAGTCACCGGCGCGTTCCACGGCACGATGATCGCCGCGACGCCAGCCGCCTCGCGATGCATGATCGAGAAGCTGCCCGGCGTGGCCTCCAGCGTCCGCCCGAGGATCGCCCGAGCCAGACCGGCGTAATATCGGACCTCCGAGATCGAGCCCATCATCTCGCCGCGCGCCTCGGCCCGGAGCTTGCCGTTTTCAGCTACGATGAGCTCTGCCAGCTCCTCAAGCGCGGCCTCCAGCCTGTCGGCGAACTGAAACAGGGCATCCGCGCGCTGCCGAGGGGCCTGGGCCCAGGTCGTACCGAAAAAGGCCCGACGGGCGGCGGCGGCAGCCTGATGCGCCAATGCGGCATTGCCTGCGTGGTACTGGCCCAGAACCGCGCCCGAGGCGGGGTCGGTGCTGTCGCCAAGCGGACCCTCGGACAGCCATTCGCCGTCGATGTAATGACGCGCCAACATCACAGGTCCAGCCCCAGCAGGTTGCCGATATTGTCCTGATAGACCTTTTGGCGGGTCTCGTCCGTGAAGTCCTCGCTGTCGAGAATGCGAATGGTCTCGCGGATATATGCCGGCCCGCCTTCGGGATCGAAGGGCGCGTCCGAGGCAAAGACCACGCGATCCTCTCCGAAGAATTCCAGCGCGTGGCGGATCGCGGACTTCGAACCGAATGTCGCGGTATCCGCATAGAACTCCTTGAAATACTCTAGATGCGGACGCTTCAGCGCCTTGCGTACGGCGGCAAGATCCCGATCTGTGGTCCGCGCACCCATCTGGTCCCAGCCGGGACCGACACGGCCTTCGAAATAGGGGATCATGCCGCCCGCGTGGTGGGTGATGACCTTGAGGTTTTCCCAGCGGTCGAAGAACTGCGAGAAGACCATGCGCGCCATCGCCGCCGAGGTCTCGTAGGGCCAGCCGAACGTCCACCAGATCTCGTATTCCGACTGCGATTCAGAGGCATAGTCGGTCATGTTGGCGCCGCGCGCGGGGTGCAGCCAGACGGGCTTTTTCGCGCTGTTCATATACTCGAAGAACGGCGCGTAGTCGGGCAGGTCGACGGGCGTGCCTCCGATATTGGTGAAGATCTGGATGCCGACCGCGCCGAGATCCTCGATGGCGCGTTTGGCTTCCGCGACCATGCCATCGGGATGGCTCATTGGTGCCGTGGCGATGAATGCGGGGAAGCGGTCCGGGTATTTCTGGCACAGTTCGGCCATCGAATCCGACCCGATGCGCGAAAGCTCCAGAGCGGCCTCGGGCCCGACCATCTTTTCCAGCGGCGGCGAGGCCAGCGACAAAATCTGGCAATACTCCGGTCCGAATTCGTCCATCACCTGAAAACGGCGGTCGAGATCGGTCATCATCGGGACGTCCCCCGACCTTTTGGTGATGTCGCTCATCGTGCCGATATGGCCGATCAACGCGTCGAAAAAGGGCTTGGGCCAGATATGGTTGAAGGCATCGATTTTCTTCATGGGTCTTCTCCTGTCAGTCTCTGCCCGCGAACGCTTCGGTCCAGTCGCCTGCCAGATGGGCAAGGCGGGCCGAGGTTGCGGTGGCGGAGGATTTGATGGCGCGGCCGGGGTGCTCGTCGGCCCGATCTTTTGGCAGAGCGCGCAGCCCGTGTTCTTCGGCGGCAGAGGCCGTGTTGAGGGAGATCGAGCCCGGTTTCGATGGTGGGACACCCACGGTCTGCGCCTTGGCCACACGGTCGAAGGCCGCGCTAAGCGCAATGGCCAGGCCAAGGCCTGTCAATCCATCGGTCATGGTTCCCCTCCCCAAGGCCGATCCGCAATGCGTAACCGGAGTGAAATCCCGTTTTGTGAGATTTGACTACCTTTTTGCTTGTCATCACCGGCAGATCAAGCAAAAAGTCTCGTCAAAGATGCACTTTCTGCCGGCCCGAGGGCTGAGCCAAGGGACACGAGGGAGGGTCAGATGACTGCAATCAATGGAAAATCCGGCAGTTCGGACGCCGCAACTACGGCATCCAAGCGGAGCAGAACCGGGGCCGAGGCGCTTCTGACAGGTCTCAAGCGCGATGGAATCGACTTCATCTTCTCAAATAGTGGGACAGACCACCCTCCGATCATTGAAGCCTTTGCGGCGCTGCACCCCGACGAGCGCCCCGAGCCGGTCATCGTCCCGCATGAGACGGCAGGCGTCGCGATGGCGCATGGCTATTACCTCGCGACCGGCAGACCGCAGGCGGTGCTGGTGCATGTGAATGTGGGTTTGGCGAACTGTGTCATGGGAATGATCAACGCGGCATCCGACGACATTCCGCTGGTCATGATGTCCGGGCGCACCCCCCTGACCGAAACCGGGCGTCCCGGCGGGCGCGTCTCGCCGGTGCAATATGGGCAGGAGATGTATGACCAGACCGCTCTCGTGCGCGAGGTCGCCAAGTTCAGCTACGAAATGCGCTACCCCGAGCAGGGAGATCTGCTGCCCCGCCGCGCCATCGCTCTGGCGAAGAGCGCGCCCTCCGGTCCGGTCTATCTCAGCCTTCCGCGAGAGCCGTTGATGGAGGACGTGCCCGACCATATCGCACCGGCTCCGGTGCAGGAACCCGCCGCCGCCGGCCATCCCGCGCCAGAGGCCATCGCACGCGCCGTAAAGATGCTCCGCGCCGCAAAGTCGCCGGTCATCCTGTGCCAGCGCGGCGACCCGGAGGGACGTCTGGCGGTGGCTTTGGCCCGGCTGGCAGAAACGCACGGCATCGGGGTGGCCGAGACCTTCGTTGTTCGGAACGTCCTGCCCGGTTCACATCCCTGCCATCTGGGCCACGACCCCAAGGCGGCGATCGATGGCGCGGATCTGTTGCTTGTAATCGACGCTTCGGTGCCCTGGATCGAGGCTGCGCACCGCCCTGCGCCGGATGTGCCGGTGATCCAGATCGGCGCCGATCCCCTGTTCCGGCGTTTGCCGGTGCGCTCCTTCCGGACCGATCTTGCCTTGCAGGCCGATCCGGTCGCCGTGATCGAGGCGCTGTCAGAGGCCATGGGCGCGCCCGAACCCGCCGCCGCCGAACGCCTTGAGGCTCTGAAAGTCCGAACCGACGCGCGCCGCGCCCGCGCCCGCTCGGTGGCCGAGGCAGGGGTGAGCGAGCCGATGGCCAGCGAATGGCTCTCGCATTGCCTTTCCGAGATCATGGACGAGGACTCCATGCTGTTCTCTGAACTGGGGGCCGTGCCTGGGATGATGCAGATGAAAGGCCCGAACCAGCTGTTCAACAGCCCGCATTCGGGTGGGCTCGGATGGGGCCTGCCTGCCGCGCTGGGGGCGCAACTGGCGGATCGGGACCGGCTGGTGATCGCGGCCATCGGGGACGGGTCCTACATGTTTGCCAATCCGGTTGCCTGCCACCAGATCGCCGAGGCCCTCCAGCTGCCGATCCTGACGATCGTCAAGAACAACGGCATCTGGAACGCCGTCCGCCGCTCGGTCGTGGGCGCCTACCCGGACGGCGCGGCGGCCAAAGCCAACGAGATGCCGCTGACCTCGCTGCAACCGCAGCCCGATTTCTGCATGATCGCCGCCGCCAGCCGCGCCCATGTCGAGACAGTCAAGCACGGGCGCGACCTGAAAGCGGCGTTGGAGCGCGCCCTGAAGGTGATCCGCGAGGAAAAACGGCAAGTGCTGCTCGATGTGCGTGTGGCGCTCTCGGACAAGCACTGAAGCGATGGAGACTGATCGTCTGGGCGCCAGGGCGCAACCCGGTGTCCTGGCGCGTCGCTGAAGATTTGAGAGCACGCGTTGCCGATGTCTTTCGTCGTAAGCCACCGCCCCTGATCCTGATATGTCATGCCATGGCGAATGGCGTTGTGGAACAATACGGCGATCTTGCGCGCTGTCGCTGTGACCGCCTTCTGCTTGCCGAACCGGCTTGCCAGTTCGGCTGCCGTTTCCTCGCCTTTCAGGGCTTCCAGCGCGACCTTCGCCTTGAACTCAGGCGCATGCAGCTTGCGTTTCGACATCTCTGATCTCCTTCTCGTCGAAAATCAGCAGACTGCCAATCGTAGCTTATGTCAGTGTCCGGATTTCGGGGGGGTAGCTCACGTCCTGAGTTGAAACGCTTAACCGAATGGGCGTTCCAGGGCGGTAACACTGTCAAGGACCTGCGCAACCTGACCATCGGGACCGCGCGCGTCGCGCGGGTGGTCCGCGATCTCGATCATGTTCCAATCGAACAGCGCCAGGGCGTCAGCAACGTCCTGCGCCTTGGGGAACTGTATCTCCGGATCGCTCCAGGCCCAGGGGGCGAGGCTTCCGTGCCCTGCGATCAAAAGGAGTCCCCCCGGCGCAACGAGGGTCGCCGCAGCACGGAGCATGGCGGCCCGATCAAATTCCAGTGGCGTATGGGTGAACATCGAAAGGACAAGATCGAACGGGCCGTCCGGCAGTGACTTCGAAAGGTCATGACGCAGCCAGGTGACCCGCTCTGCGACCCCGGCCGTCTCGGCGTTGCGCCGAACAGTATCAAGGGCGGCCTGCGACACATCGACGGCAACAACCTTCCATCCGTTCCTCGCAAGCCAAATCGCATCATCGCCACGCCCGCAGCCAAGGTCCACGGCGCGGCCGGCAGGTCGACCCGCGATGAGGCGTTCCAGCGCCGCGGAGGGGCTTCCGCTGCTCGGTCGGGTCATCCCGGACCAATAGCGATCCCAGAAGCTTTCCGGCGTGTCGGTATCGAGGATGGTCGGTTTCATATGGTTTTCCTTCCGTGTTTGCGCAAGCTGTCGAGGCCGAGAAGCGCGAAGAGGATCATTGGATAAAGGCAGGCGGCAATCATGGCAGGGAGCGGATCACCGTTCGCCGATAGGCCGAAATAGATGCCAGAGACGATTGCGATACCCAGTGCCGCCCCGATCTGTTGAAACGCCTGCAACGCGCCCGAAGCGGCGCCGGAGTCTGCCGCAGCGGCCGTGGCCATCACGGACTGGAACAGGGCCACCACGACCGTTCCCATCCCGAACCCGCAGACAATGAGCGGGACAGTAAGGTGCCACGGCACAATGCCGGCTCCGATCTGCAACAGGACCAGAGCAGTCAGCACCATGCCCATCACAAGGAGTCCGGCGCCAACCCCGATCCGCCGAGGCAGCGGCCAATCTCGCAAGCGCGATGCGTTCATCGATGCCGCCATGACACCTACCGGAAACGCTGCCGTCGAAAGCCCGCTTTGCAGGGGCGTCAAGCCGAGGTTAGATTGCAGGTAGACCGTCAGCACCAGGAAGAAGCCTGGGATGCCGGAAAACACGAACACAACCCGGCAAAGGCCCTGCAGGAAGGATGCGTTTCGCAAGAGATTGGTGGGGATAAGCGACGTCCGGCCGCGCCGATCCCGCCTCAGCATGTGGCTTACGGTCAATCCCGCCAGCGGCAAGGATGCGATAAGAATTGCGATGATCGGCCATGGCCAGCCCATCGCGCGCCCCTCGACCAACGGCAGGACAAGGCAGACAGTCGTCAGCGCGGAGAGCGCCGTGCCGGTCCAGTCCGCCGCTTGCGTCACGCCTCGTTCCGCGGGCACCGTGAGCTTCGCGCCGATGATGGCCACGATCCCTAAGGGTACGTTCACAATGAAGATGGCGCGCCAGTCCAGGCCCCAAAGATCGAGCGCGATGAGCCCGCCTCCAAGAACCGGTCCGGCAACCGAGGCGAGGCTGGATACTGCCGCAAACAGGCCGAAAACACGGGTCTTCTCCTCTGGCGGAAAGGTTACGTTCAGGATGGCCAGCACTTGTGGCACCATCACCGCCGCTGACAGTCCCTGCACCAGACGTGCGCCGATCAGCATTGCGATGCTCAAAGCCCCTGCGCATGCAGCGGATGCGAGGGTGAAGCCGATCATCCCCCAGATGAAGAGGTGCTTGCGCCCCCAGCTGTCACCGAACCGGCCCATGGGCAGCAGCCCGACCGCCAGCGCCAGCACGTAGATCGCCGCCACCCATTCCAGCTGGGTCGGCGTGGCCGCCAGGTCAGACTGAATGCGCGGCAAGGCGACGATGACAATGGTGACGTCGAGCAGATTGATGAAACTGCCAAGGCAGAGGAACCCCATGGCAAGCCATCGAGTCCGCGGAGTGGGCGCGGTCATATCGGAACTCTGGTGTTTGGGTCGAATCTTTCGTAACATCGTTTGACACGTTACGGTCGAGACATCAAGTCTCGCATCATCAAAAGTATCATGAGAGGCTTCATGCGATCAGACAGCCGCCTTCCGCGCGTTCTTCATGCGCTGTTGCACTTAGCCGATATGGACCGCCCGGCGACGTCCGAGGAGATCGCGGCGATGCTGGGAACGAATGCCACTGTCGTGCGCCGCACCCTGGCAGGGCTGCGGGAGGCGGGGCTGCTTTCCTCCACCAAGGGACACGGCGGAGGATGGAGCCTGTCACGGCCTTTGACCGAGATATCTCTGTTGGATCTGTACAGCGCACTCGGCTCTCCGGAGCTTTTTGCGATCGCTCCTGACGAGGCCCAACCCGCATGCCTGCTGGCCCGAGCGGCAAACGCCGCCACCAATGACGCACTTCACGCGGCGCGGGAGGTTTTCGAAGAGCGTCTCAAGGCTCTCACCGTGGCAGAGATTGTCAGGCCATGAGGTAGCCTGAGCCACCATCCGAGGTCGAAGCGTCGCTCACTCCCCGGCCAACTCGGCTAGTCACAGGCAATTGCTGGGGAATGCCATGGCCGGGGCGGCTTTGGCCGCTTTGATCAAACACGGCAGGACGCTCTCCTCGACATCGAGATCCGGGCTGGCCTGAACAACGGCCACGCCGCCGTCCGGCACCAGCCTTATGGACCTGATCTTACCTTCGTGTTCATGAAACCGGCAGCGGGCCATCCAGCAAGCTGGCGGAAATGGAGCAAACGACAGGCGCTTGAGCCTAGGTGACATTCCGGGGATAGAGCGCCGGGAGGGTATCGGTCGATGTCCGCCGGAAAAGGCCTCCCTTGGAGGAGCGGCGAACCGAGAGCGTCTTCAACAGTTTGCGCAGATCCGTCGACACATGCGATTGCTCCGGCGCATAGGCCGCCCGATCAAGCTGCGCAAGCGCCGTGTCGATTTGCGTACGCTCCTGCGGATCGGACAGGGCCCGAAGCTCCAGAAGCCCTTGATAAAAGGCGCTCTGATCGCTTGCGCTTGCCGCATTCCTCAGTGTTTTCAGGACATGCGCCTTGTCGCGGCGCGAATTAATGTCGACAGGTCGGGACGTGCGCCGCCGGCGTCGAAAGAGGACCAGTCCGGTCCCAAAGGCGGCCAGAAACGCTAGCCCGCTCAGCCCAAGACTCACCGGGCCATACGACTGCGCGGATTGCGTTGGGACCGCGCGCGGCGCAACACTCTGCGTCGCCGCGGCGGGAACGGTCCCCTCAACGGAGATGGTCTGAGCGGGCAGCGTTGCAACCTTGGTCTCGCCAGAGGCCGTATCCAGCCAGTCCACGGCGATTTCCGGCAAGGTTACCTGCCCTCCGCGTGTCGGTACGACCGACAGGCTGAAATCGCGACGCGCGACGGTGCCCTCGGGGGTCTCGACCATGTCGGTGTCGACAGTGTCCATATAGATGCGCGCGCCGTCGGGATCTGCGAAACTCAGATTTGGCAGCTGCTCGGGCCGCGCCCCAAGCGCCAGCACACTGATCTTGCGGGTCACCGCCTCGCCTTCGCGGAAACTCGGGGTCTCGGGCTGCCAGACCTCGTGCAGCTCGACCGCCTTGGCCGGCAGGAACCAGTCGGACGTGCCGGCATTCGGATTGGCCAGCACATCCAGGGTCAGCGCATCCGAGCGGGCCACGAAGGGTTTGCCCGATTGAAACATCGAACCGAAGGGCGAGGTCATGCCGCCGGGACGACCCATACGCGCCATCATCTGATCCATCATGGCAAAGGGATCGCGCCCCCCGAACGGGCTGGAAACGGCGCTGCGCCGCCCGGCCCCGTCAGGGACCGTGCCTTTCAGCGTGAAGGCCGGAATTGTCAGCCCGCCGGTCGTGTCCGGGCGCAGCAGATAATCGCGTTCGATCACCGTGATCGGCTGGCCGTTGCGGGTGATCCGGCTCTGGCGGTCCTGACCGGTCTGGGTCAGCTCAAAATCGCCGGTGGGGGCGATCAGTTCTGCCGATTGCAGCGGCTGGGCCGTTTCGATCCGCACGGTCAGCGGGATTTCCTGGAACTGATAGTGATCGCCCTGATCAATCGTGGCGCTCAGGCTGATGCCCGTGGTGCCCTGCAACTTCGGCATTTGGCTGGCGTCCAGCACCTGAACCTGCAACGGATCGCTGGACAGGGCGCCTGCATGGATCGCCGGGATCGTCAGCGCGCCCGTACTTTGCGGGGCAAGGGTGACGATCCAGCTGACGGACTGGGACCTCTGCCCGTTGATAATCTGCGTTTGCGAGGACTGGGAGGTGCCGAGCACATCGAAATTCTGCGACAGGGGCGACAGGTCCGGAGCGGCGGTGGCCTGCTTTGCCGTCAGAACCAGCTGAAAGCTGTCCCCCTGTGCGACCTGACCGGTATTCACCTGCGCAGAGAGGCCCGCGGCCAAGGAGGCAGAGGCACTCAGGCAAAGGGCCGCCACCGCAACTGTTGTTCTCAAGAGTTTCATCGTTTTAACCCTTCTCTTCAGCAGCCTTAGCCGCCGCGCCGCAGAGTGGCGTAATGTTGACGAATGCGCGCCCTCAGCAGGCCCGACGGGTCGTCCGGCACGCGGCGCAATTGCTGCTCGATGGCCTGATCGACGGGCTGTGCGCCGGGGGCGGCCCCCTCGATCATCTCTTCGGGCTGCTGATCGGGATCGCCGAGCAGATCGGACAGCATCTGCGACAAGCCGCTTTCAGAGGGCTCTTCGGGCGCGGTCTCCTGACCGGCGGAGGCAGATTGCGGGTCTGCGGGTATCTCCGCCCCTTGTTGCTGGCTGGCGTCCTGGCCGGCCTCGGAGTCGGAGGTCCGCTGAGCGTCAGCTTGCTCTTGTCCGTCGGCTTGCGCCTGAGCCTTGGCCTGCTGCTGCTGGTCGCCCGATTGCTGATCCTGTCCCTGAGCCTGCTTCTGGTCTCCGGACTGTTGATCCTGCGCCCCAGCCTGTTGCTGCTGGTCGCCCGCCTGTTGATCTTCTCCGTCGGCCTGTTGCTGGCCTTCGGATTGTTGCTGCTGCGCGCCGGACTGCTGATCCTGGCCATCGGCCTGCTGTTGATCTTGCTGGCCGCCGCCCTGGCTTTGGTCTTGCGCCTGATCCTGCCCGGACTGACCTTGATCCTGTTGGCTTTCACCGCCGGATTGCTGTTGGTCAGCGGACTGCTGCTGATCATTCTGTTGCTGTTGCTGTTGCTGTTGCTGTTGCTGTTGCTGTTGCTGTTGCTGTTGCTGTTGCTGGTCTTGCTTCAAAAGCTCCGCCACAAGATCGCGGTTGAACTGCGCGTCGGCGTCCTCGGGATCGCGGGCCAGAGCCTCGTCATAAGCCGCAAGCGCCTGTTCGAATTCGCCGGATTTGGCAAGGGCATTGCCCCGGTTGAACGGCGATGCCATCAGATCGGCAGCGGTCTTGAAATCGCCCTCGCGATAGGCCGCGGCGCCTTTCCACGCGGGGTTTTCGAAATCGGCAGCTGCCTCGCCGTAGTCTTCGGCCTGGAACGCCGCCCGGCCTTGCTGATCCGGGGTCGCCCAAAGATCGTCCCAGGGGCTGGCCTGCGCCGCGCCGGGTTGCAGCGCAAGTCCGACACCGATCAGGGCCAGCGAAAAGACAAGCCCGCGCCGAAAGGCAAAGGGCAGCAACAGCACCGGCACAAGCAGCAGCAGATAGCCCATGTCCACATGCCGCTCTGCAAACATGTCCTGCGCATCGCCCGGCGCTGTCACCGCGCGCTGCGGCAGCAGACGGTCCAGATCGGCGCCGCCCGCCGTGATCATCGAAAAGGCGCCGCCCCCGGCCTTGGCCACGGCCTGAAGATCCGTGCGGGCTAGCGCCGTCATGAAGGTCTGCCCGTCCTTCCCGGCAATGGCGCGACCATCGGCGGTTTGCAGCACGGCGCCGTCCTCGGTGCCCGCGCCAAGAACCGAAACGGTAAAGCCGTCGCGGGCCGCGGATTTTGCCGCGGCGATGCTGGCGTCCACATCGTTGCCCGCGTCGTCCGCCATGACGATGATGTCGCCGCGCGGCGCACCGGCGCGTGTCATCATCGCGTGGGCCTCGTCGATCGCCAGATCGAGCCTGTTGCCCAGAACGGGCATCAGCGAGGTCGACAATTCGGGCAGCATCTGTTCGATGATCTTGGGATCGCTGGTCAGGGGGGCTGCCACGAAGGGCGCGTCGGCATAGATCACCAGACCGCGCTCGTCGCCCTGCGTGCGGTCCAGAATATCGCGCAGCTTGTGCACCGACCGGGTCAGGCGCGAGGGCGTCAGATCGTCCGCGTTCATGCTCTGGGCCAGGCTCAGGACAGTGACCACGGGGGTTCCGCCCTCGAAACTCGGCACGTCGCGCTCCTGCCATGTCGGGCCAGCCAGCCCGATGATGGTGGCGGCGATCATCGCGGCTGCCGCCAGCGGAACCTCCCGCGACGGTTTGGCCGAGGCCCCGCTGATGGCAAGATGCTTGAGCAGATGCGCATCCACCAGCTTGCTCCATTCACCGGCTTGGCCCCGACCGCGACGGCGCAGCACCATCGCCCCAAGAAGGATTGCGGGCACGAAAGCCCAAAGCCAGTCGGGCCGCAGGAATTGAAAATCGGCAAGGCTCATGGGTCAGGCTCCTTGTCTTGTCCGGCCCAGCGAGGTCGGAATAAGGGAGAACAAAGCGAGCAGCGCAGAGAGCAGCAGCGCGGCGCCAGCGGGCCAGTAATAAAGGTCGATCTCGGGGCGCAGGTGGATCGGATCGCCGGCCACCGGTTCCAGCCGGTCGATGGCCCGGTAGATCTGGGCCAGGCCCTGCACATCGGTTGCGCGGAAATAGGCCCCGCCCGTGGCGTCCGCGATCTGGCGCAGCGTGCGTTCATCGAGATCGCGCGAGCGCGCGGACCCCACGCCGATGGTGTAGATGCGAATGCCCAGCTTCGCGGCCAGGTCGGCGGCCTTGTCTGGCGACATCACGCCTTCGTTGTTGGCCCCGTCTGTGAGCAGGACAAGCACGCGCCCGTCTTCGGGGCGATCCTTCAGCCGTTTCACCGAAACCGCAATGGCATCGCCAATGGCGGTCTTCTGGCCCGTCAGACCCACCTGAGCCTGATCGAGAAGCTTGCGCACCGCTTCGCGGTCAAAGGTCAGAGGCGCCTGAAGATAGGCCCGGTCTGAAAAGAGCACGAGCCCCAGCCGGTCGCCGTCGCGGCGCGAGATGAAATCATCCGCCGTCTCCTTGACGATGCTCAACCGGGTCGCGGGGCGTCCGCCCACGGCAAAGTCGCGCTCTTCCATCGACCCGGACAGGTCGATCGCCATCATGATGTCGCGCCCTTCGACAGGCAGCGGCATTTCGGGGCCGACCAGGGCCGGACGGGCCAGCGCCGTGGCAAGCAGAATCCAGACCAGCGTGAGCGTGGCCAGCTTGAGAAGATTGGGTTTGCCCCCGGTTTGCCCGGCGCCGGCACGGGCGCGCAGGGCCTCGAAGAACGGCACTTTCAACGCACCGGCCAGACCGGGATCGACGGGCTTCAGAAAGCGCCAGGCCAGATAGGGCAGGGGCAAGAGAAGAAAGGCCAGCGGCCATAAAAAGGTGATCATGTCTGCCTCCGGATCCAGTGGGCCGCGGCGTGGCGCAGGTCATCTGTCGGCGCATCGGCGCCGCGCGGGGCATAGGTCGCCTCGGCCAGATAGGTGGCGAGGTCAGGCCGCAGGCCCTTGCCGGTCAGATACTCGGCCCAACGCGGGCCGCTCAGTTGCGCGGCAAAGGCGTCTTTTCGGCGGGCCACCCGGCGCAACAGAACCGAGACAGCCGTGGCAAAGGCCTGCGGATCGTCGCCCGGGATCGCGGCCAGTTCGCGCAGGGCGCGGGCGCGCGCGGTCTGTTTCCGCCACCGGACATAGACGATCCCTGACAGGATCGCTGCGCAGAGCAAGGCAAGGGCCAGCCACCAGCCATAGGCCAGCGGCCACCAGCTTATCGGGTCAGGCAGGCGAATGTCGCGCAATTGCGCAAGCTGCGCTTCTGTTTCGGGCGTCATCGTCCGCTCCTCCCTATTTTGAAATCAGCCGGGGTTTCGATGGGTTGAGGATCGCCTTGGGGTCGTCGCCCGTGTGCAGGTGATGCAGGGCCATCCGGCTTTTGCGGCACAGGGTCTCCAGCCGCGCGTGACGCTCGGCAAAGGCCTTGGCGTAGTCCTGCACGTCCCGCCGCCCGAGCGAGGCAAGCGACAGGCCCCCGGTGCCATCGCTGATGCGGCCACCGCCGGGGGGCAGCATCTCATCGAGCGGGTCGGTGATCTCGATTGCGGTGACTTGGGCGCTATGCCCCAGATGGCGCAGCTCGCGTGCCGTGAGATCGTCGAAGTCGTTGAAATCGCTGATGACAAAGGCCAATGTGCCGGGCTTGCAGCTGCGCCGCAGCCGGCGCAGACCCGCGGCCAGCATCACTTCATGGCCGGTCGCATGCTCTGGCTCTGTCTCTTCGCTGATCTTTTCGAGAAACCGCAGAACCGACTTTCGGGTGCGCCCGGCGCGAAAATCCATCAGCCCGTCGCGCGACAGGATGAGCCCACCAACCCGGTCGCCGCCATCATGTCCGACCCAGGCCAGCATGGCCGCGACCTCGGCCGCCAGATGCGACTTGAACCGGACGCGGGTGCCGAACTGCATCATGGCCCGCATGTCCACGAGGATATAGACAGGGCGCTCGCGCTCTTCCTGAAACAGCTTGGTATGCGCGGTGCCGGTACGGGCGGTCACGCGCCAGTCGATGGCACGGACGTCGTCACCGGGCTGATAGGCGCGGGCCTCGGAAAACTCCATCCCGCGCCCGCGAAACACCGACGCATTGGTGCCCCAGCCATGGGTGGATACCCGGCCTCCGGGGGCGAACCCGGTTTGGTGGCGCGGCGGGCGCGCGCGCAAAAGCTCGGGAACGGTTGCAACGACACCAGACATGGTTTTTCCCTCCAAATCAGGCCACAGGGACCCGCTCGATCAGCGCGTCGATGAAGGAATCGGGGGTTTTGCCGTCGGCTTCGGCCTCGTAGCTGAGGATCACGCGGTGGCGCAGCACGTCGTGCAGAACCGCCTGAACATCCGACGGGGTGGCAAATGCAGCGCCGCGCATCCAGGCATGCACGCGGGCGCATCGGTCAAGCGCGATGGTCGCTCGAGGGCTCGCGCCGTAAGCGATCATCTCGGCCAGATCCTCGCCATAGACCTTGGGATGCCGCGTCGCCTGGATGATCTGGATGAGGTATTCCGTCAGCGCATCCGAGGCGTAGACAGTCATCGCCTGCTTGCGCGCGGCCAGGATCTCGGCGGTCGCGATCATTCGGGCGGGGGCGGGCGCGTCCCCCGCCACTTCGCCGCGCACGATCTTCAGGATCTCGCGTTCGGCATCCACCGACGGGTAGTCGATGTTCACATGCAGCAGGAACCGGTCAAGCTGCGCTTCGGGCAACGGATAGGTGCCTTCCTGTTCGATCGGGTTCTGGGTGGCCATGACCATGAAGAGGTCAGGCAGCTGATAGGTTGTCCCGCCCACGGTGACCTGTCGTTCGGCCATCGCCTCAAGCAAGGCCGACTGCACCTTGGCGGGGGCGCGGTTGATCTCGTCGGCGAGGATCAGGTTGTGAAAGAGCGGCCCCCTCTGAAAGGCGAAAGTCCCCTCTTCGGGGCGGTAGATGTCGGTGCCGGTCAAATCGCTGGGCAAGAGGTCGGGGGTGAACTGGATGCGCCTTGCATCGCAGTCGATGGTGCTGGCCAGCGCGTTCACGGCCTTGGTCTTGGCCAGACCCGGCGCCCCTTCCAGCAGGACATGCCCGTCGGCGAACAAGGCCAGCAGCAGTCGATCGACAAAACGCTCCTGACCGACAATGCGCGCCGTCATATGGTCCTTGAGGTACGAGACCAGATCGTTCTGGCCTGTGGTTTCCATTTGGGTGATCTGGTTCATCCGAAAGTCTCCTGCAGGTGCGCGGCCGGCGCTGACGTGCAACGCAGACCGCACCCTCCCCAAGCTGTTAACCTTGTTGAATATCGCTCATGGCATAGCCCTGCGCGGGCAGCGCGTCGGGGGCAAAGGATGCCACGTGGACAGAGGCGAGGATGGCATCGAGCGACGCTGTGGCCTGATCCACCTGGCCCGCATCCAGATCGGCGGCGGCCTGTGTCAGGCTGTCCACGGTCGGGGTGTAAGGCAGCAGCGCGATCTCGGCGACCAGATCCACACCGGCATCGGTCAGCGTGCTGATCACCTCGTTGATATTGCCGTCCGCCATCAGGGTCTGAGCCTTGGCGAACGCGGCCTCATGTACTTCGGTCGGGGTGAACCCCTTGGCGAGGGTCAGGCCCGTGTCGATGGGCAGGCTGAAACCCTTGTCGGTTTTCATCATCACCGTGCCGTCCTGATCCCCGAACAGGCCATTCACGTCCGCAAGTATTTTCTTGGCAACATCGGTCTGGCCCTGGCCAATCGCGGCTTTCGCGTATTGGACACCGGCCAGCACGTTGCGCGCGGTCCCCGAGACGGTGACGTCTTTGGCGGTGACGACCTCTTGCTGCGCACTGGGCGCGGCGGTGGCGTCGGTCCCGGCGGATGCCATGGACACCAGAGCGGTGGAGCCCATTATGGCGATGAGGCCGGTGGCGACGAGTTTGTTGGCGGTTTTCATCTTGATCTCCTTGCGAGAGCAGGGATTGCTCTGATGACGAAGAGATGGACCACCAGTCTCAATTGGGCTTGGGGGAATTCTTAATTTCTCTTGAAGTACGGGGTCAGACCGGCCCCGACGGGTCCTTTACGCCTTGAAAGGTCAGGGAAACTAGGAATCCGGGATCAAGGTTCTTTATCGAAATCAAGGCATTGTGCCTCTCTGCCACGGCTTTGACCAAGGCCAGCCCAAGCCCGGACCCTTCCGTGGAGCGCGCGGAATCCGCGCGTGTAAAAGGCTCTAGCAGCCGCTCCGGATCCTGATCCGGCACGCCCGGACCGGTGTCGCGCACCTCGATCCTGCCCTCGGAGAGCACAATCCTGATCTGCGCGTTCTCCCCCGCATAGGTCACGGCGTTCTTGACGATGTTCACCAGGGCCTGCTGCACCATCCCCTTGTCGGCGAAAATGGCGGCGGGGTGTGTCGTTTCCAGCGTCAGGCTTTGGCCGTGCTGCTCGGCCAGCGGGGTCAGGAACTCGATTGTTTTTGCTGCAATCGCATCGAGATCGACCATCTCGAACCCGGAGTGGTCGCGCGTTGCGCGAATGCGGGAAATCCGCAGGACTGCCTCGAATATGCCGTTGAGCTCTTCGGTTTCCTGCAAGGCCGCTTCGATATGCGGCAAGGGGTCCCGACCCTCCAGACTGGCATCGGCGGCGGCATGCAGCGCGTATTGCACATGGCTCAGCGGCGTCTTGAGGTCGTGCGCAATGGCCGCGGCGGTGGCTTTCATACTGCCAACCGCCCGTTCCAGAAGGTCAAGGTTCTGGTTGACCCGGATCGACACCTGATCGAACTGATCGTTGCGGTTCAGGACGGGAAGGCGCGCGGACATGTTGCCTTCGCCCACGTCACGCAAGGCCGCGCCCATCTGATCCAGCCGTTGCAGAGACATCCGGCTGGCCCAAAGCCCCAGGCACAGGATGGTCAGGGTGATCACGGCGGCAAAACCGGACAGCCCGACGATCAGACGTGCACGGGCCGTCCTGACCGGTGCATCGTTGCGCCCGACAACCAGGGTTCTTTCGTCGATCCTGCGGACATGCACGACATAGCCGCCGGGCAACGCCTGTGCCGTGAACCGGTCGAGTGTCACCCGCCGCGTGCCAAGAAAATCGGGCCTGACCGAAATCGGGCCGATCAAAGACGTCCCGTCGGCGCCGAGGAAACTGGCAAACCGGTCGGAGGTCTCCGTCGTCTGCGCTGTCACACGCATGGTTTCGATCAGCCCGGCCTCGCCGGTTTCGGCGTAGATTTCCGACAGGAGCACGGCCTCGGATTCCGCCTGAGCGGCCAGTTCCGCGATCAGGGAGGAGTCGACGGCTTTGACCAGGAAGAAACCTGCGACGGCGCAGATCGTCAAAAACACCAGGCTTGACCACAGGGCTGCCTTGTACGGCAGGCCGGACGTCAGGCTAGTGAGGCGCACGGATCGTGTATCCCATGTTGCGTACCGTATGAATCAAGGCCACGTCGAAGGGCTTGTCGACTTTCTGCCGCAACTTGCTGACATGCGTTTCCACCACGGTGGTGCCGGGATCGAAGTTGAAATCCCAGATCTTTTCGAGAATGAGGGTCCGGCTGAAGATGCGGCCGGGATTTTCCATGAACAGCTGCAAAAGGGAGAACTCTTTCCCGAGCAGGTCGATATTCCGGCCTTGCCGCTGCGCCTGGCGGGTCAAAAGGTTCAGTTTCAGATCGTGAACGACCAGTTCCGTCGGTTCCTGGGTCGACTGTTTCGGCCTGCGTCCCAGCACCGTTATCCGCGCCAGAAGTTCCGACAGGTGAAACGGCTTGACAAGATAGTCATCGCCGCCGGCCATCAGGCCGTCGACACGGTCATCGACATCCGAAAGGGCCGTCAGAAAGATGACCGGCAGGTTTGACTTGGCGGCGCGTAACGCTTTGACAAGCGACAGCCCATCCATGCCGGGCATCATCCGATCCACGATGGCCAGATCCGCGTCGTTGTAGAGGCAATAGGTCAGCGCCTCGCGGCCGTCGGCCACCCAATCCACGACGAATCCCTGTTCCTTCAAGCCCTTGCAAATGTAGTCTGCGGACTTCGGGTCGTCTTCTGCGAGCAAGATCTTCATGCGCGCTACGTTAGATAAGGGCGCGAAATCGGAAAAGTGGAAAAGGCGTATTGGAGCGCGTGATCTCGACAATGAGTACAAGGGTCCGGCGCGTCAGGCCGTTTTGCCGGTCACGCCAGCCATAGCGAAACCTCCCGTCATGCACCAAGGCAGAAACCGGCTAACTCGGGTCATCCAAGCTGGCGGAGAACTCTGCGGCGGCGATCTCGAGCTCGCGAAGAAAACCGTCCACGATGGGGCGTGACACGCGCTGCTTGCGATAGGCAACCCCCACGGACCGCGTCCATGCGGGTGTGGGCAGCGGGAGCGGCGCCAGTTGTGCGTTATCGTCGGATGTATAGGCGCTGGAGGTTGTCAGGTAGCTCAGCCATGGGGAGCCCGCGAGCATCGAAACCTGAAAGCGCGACGACGTCGTCTCGCAGACCGCTTTGGGCAACGGCAGCTGCGCCTTGCTGAACAGCGAATCGAGGGTAAGGCGGTCAGGATCGGGACGCGCCGGCAGGATCCACTGATAGCGGGTCAGGTCGCCGAGAGACAGCCGCTCGCGTTGCAGGAGCGGGTGCGTGATATCGGCGACGATCTGCATCGGACTGTTCAGAAGGGCGCGGTATTCCAGTTCGTCATCCGGAAAGTCATGCGGCCGGGACATCACGGCGACATCGATCGATCCCTTCAGAAGCTGCGCCTGGAGGGCGGGCGAGAGTTCCTCGTAGAAGGTCAGATCGACTTCGGGGGATTTCTTGAGGAACCGACGGGCCGCGGTGGGCACGACGCCGCGAACGGTGGTGGCGAGCGACCCGACCCGAAGGCGCCCGCGCTTTGCCCCCAGCATGGCGTCGATCTCGGTGCGGGCTTCTTCCGTCAGGGCCAAAAGCACCTCGCCGTACTGGATCAACCGCTCGCCATACTCCGTCGGTTTCACGCCCCAGGGACCACGGTCCAGAAGGCGGACGCCAACGGATTGCTCCAGGACGCGGATGCCTTTGCTGACCGCAGGTTGTGTCGCGTTCAACTTGTCGGCTGCGATGCGGAAGCTGGAATAGCGAGCGGTGAAGACGAGGTAGCGGAGCTGACGAATATCCATGTGGTACGATAACCAAAAGTCATCTTGAAGGCCAGATTAGTTCATTGCATGCCTCCTGCGTATCGCTTCAGACTAGGCGTATCGACGCGGAAACCGGGAAAAGACAGGACGCGAAGGCGACGACCACAAGTCGTCATAGTCATGTCTTTTGCTCATCGGTTTTTCGTTCTTGATCAACAGGGAAAGGGCTCTCGTCGGTTACCCGACATCCGCCCATAAGGATAACACATGAGCTTCACACGTTCGCACCTCTTCGCAAGCACTGCCGCGCTTCTGCTGGCCTGCACGCCGGCAATCGCCGAAGATCTGGTCATCGGCACCAAGTCCGAACCCTCCTCGCTGGACCCGCAATTCCACGTTCTTTCGCCGAACATGCAGGTGTCCCTCGCCATATTCGAACCGCTCGTCCGTCAGGACGCGCAAGGCGCGATCGAGCCGCTTCTGGCCGAAAGCTGGGAGCTGGCGAGCCCGACGGAGTGGGACTTTCACCTGAGGGACGGCGTGACCTTTTCGGACGGCACGCCGCTGACCGCGCAGGATGTGGTCTTCTCGCTCGACCGGGTGGCCAAGGTGCCGAACAGCCCGACGCCGTTCACTCTGTTCACGCGGCAGATCGCCGGCGTCGAAGCCCTGGATGACACCACGGTACGGATCACCACAAAGCAAACCTACCCGAACCTGACCGTCGATCTGGTCAACCTCCCGATCATGTCGAAAGCCGCCGCCTCCGGGGATGCGCCCGAGGGGCGGACGACCACCGAGCTTAACCGCGGCGAAGGGCTGATCGGCACCGGACCGTTCACCTTCTCGTCCTGGCAGAAGGGCGCGGATCTCGTCCTCGAAGCGAACACGTCCTATTGGGGCGGTGCGCCGGACTGGGACCGCGTCATCATGCGACCGATGACCAATCCGGCAACGCGCTCCGCAGCGCTTCTGGCGGGCGACATCGACATGATGGAGGACGTGCCCACAGGCAGTGTCGATCAGATCGAAGGCGATCCGAGCGTAAAGATCGTCTCGGGCCCGCCCGCACGGGTCATCTTTATCGCCCTCGATCAGGACCGGGACGACAGCCCGGGGATCTCCGGAACGGAAGGCGAGAACCCCCTCAAGATCAAGGAAGTCCGCGAGGCGCTTTTCCGCGCGATTGACCGCGAAGGGATTGTGAGCCGTGTCATGGGGGGCGCTGCCGTAGCGGCTGGCAGCCTCGGAACGCCGAACATGTTCGGGACCAGTGCAGAGCATGAGGTGCCCGCCCCCGCCGACCCCGAACGCGCGGCGCAATTGCTTGAGGACGCCGGGTACGGCGATGGGTTTTCCATCACGCTCGGCTCACCCAGCGGGCGATACGTCAACGACGCCCGCGTCGCGCAGACAGTCGCCGCGATGTGGAGCCGGATCGGCGTCAAGACGGCTGTCGATGCCGCGGCGCCGCCGGTCTTCTTCAAGAACCGCGACCAGCGGGCCTACAGCGCCTACCTCGCATCCTGGGGCAACAACACCGGCGAGATCGGCACGACCCTAGGTGCCCAGCTGGCGACCTACGACAAGGAAGCGAGCCAGGGCAGCGCGAATGCGGGCCGCTACTCCAACCCCGAGCTTGACGCGCTGCTGAGCAAGGCGAGCAAGACCATGGACGATGACGCGCGCGCCAAGCTTCTGGAAGAGGCGGATGCGCTCGCGATGTCTGACTTCGCGATCCTGCCGATCCATTTCGAGGTTCCGTCCTGGGGCCTGCGCGCGGATCTCGAGTACGAAGCGCGCGCGGACCAGTTCACGTTGCCGCAAAACGTGACCCGGTCCGAGTGATCCATCGCAGGCCCGCAGCCCGCCAGGCTGTGGGCCACCCCTAACGCGTGGGAGACGCTCCTTGTCGGCTTTCGTCATCAATCGGCTGTTGCAGGCCGTCCTTGTCCTTTTCGTCATGTCCGTCCTCGTCTTTGTCGGCATCTACCTTGTCGGGGATCCGATCTCGATGCTGGTCAGCCCCGAGGCGACGGATCTCGAACGGGACGCCGTGCGCGAGAGCTTCGGGCTCGATCGGCCGATCTTCGTGCAGTACGTCACCTTTCTGGGCAGCGCGTTGCAGGGGGATTTCGGGCGCAGCTTCCTCACCGGCGAGCCGGCGCTGCAACTCATTCTCGAACGGATGCCGGCCACGGTCGAACTCGTCGGTTTCGCGATGTTCTTTTCCGTCGTCATAGGCGTGCCGCTCGGCATCATCGCGGGGCTGCGTCCCGAAGCGGCCTACTCGAAGATCATCATGACGGGCTCGATCTTCGGCTTCAGCCTTCCGACGTTCTGGGTCGGCATGGTCCTCATCATGTTCTTCGCGGTGCAACTCGGCATCCTGCCGACATCCGGGCGGGGGGAAACGGTCCAGGTTGGCCCGATCCAGCTCAGCATCCTTACGCTCGACGGCCTGCGACACCTGATCCTGCCGGCGTTGACTCTCGGTCTGACGAAGGCGTCTCTCATCATCCGCGTCACCCGAGCGGCGACACGCGAAATCCAGGCGATGGACTACATCAAGTTCGCCCGCGCCAAGGGGCTCTCCTCCTCGCGCATCCTGCGCGTTCACCTGCTCAAGAACGTGCTCATCCCGATCATCACCGTGGCGGGGCTCGAATTCGGCCAGGCGCTGGCCTTCGCCGTCGTCACCGAGACGGTCTTCTCCTGGCCCGGTATGGGCAAGCTGCTGATCGACTCGATCCTCACGCTCGATCGGCCCGTGGTCGTCGCCTACGTCCTCATCATGGTCCTGTTCCTGGTCCTGCTCAACCTCGTGATCGACCTTCTTTACATGGTGATCGACCCCAGTTCCCGCGAAAAGGTCCGTGACTGATGACTGTGCAATCCACTCTTGCGGCCAGCCCCGCCCGCACCCGCGCCGACACGCCGTTCCGCCGGATCACGCGCCAGTTCTTTGAGAATCGCCTCGCCGTTCTGGGTTTGGTCATCCTCATCGTTCTTACGCTTCCCTCTTTCCTCGCCCCATGGGTCGCGCCGCAGAACCCGTACGACATCGCCACGCTCGATATCTTCGATTCGCAGCTGCCCCCGTTCAGCACGTCGTCGTCGGGGGACATCACCTACTGGCTCGGAACCGACGGACAGGCGCGGGACGTGCTTTCGGCCATCCTTTACGGGATGCGCACCAGCCTGATAGTCGCCTTCAGCGCCGTCGCGGGGGCGCTGTTCATCGGGACTGCCGTCGGTCTCATCGCGGCCTATTTCGGCGGCGTGGTCGATGCGGTCCTGATGCGGACGGTGGACATCCAGCTTTCCTTTCCGGCGATCCTCGTGGCGCTCGTCCTGTTGTCGGTGCTGGGTCAGGGGATCGACAAGGTGATCATCGCCCTGATCATCGTCCAGTGGGCCTATTTCGCGCGGACGGCCCGCAGTTCGGCCATCGTGGAGCGCAACCGCGAATACGTGCTGGCGGCGCGCAGCCTGTCGCTTGGATCGCGCCGGATCATCTTTCGCCACATGCTGCCGAACACGATGCCGCCGCTGATCGTCATCGCCACCATCGACCTGGCCCATGCCATCACGGCAGAGGCGACGCTGTCCTTCCTTGGCATCGGCGTGCCGGTGACCGAGCCGTCGCTTGGCATGCTCATCGCGAACGGGTTCGAGTTCATGATGTCCGGCGAATACTGGATCTCGCTCTTTCCCGGTATCGCCCTGACCCTGATCGTCCTCGGCATCAATCTTGTCGGTGACCATCTGCGCGACATTCTCAACCCGAGGAACGCCCAATGACCGCCCGTCAGACGACAGACATCAAGCCGCTTCTGCGGGTGCAGAACCTCCAGACCCATTTCCTCACGCGCCTCGGAGCGGTCAAGGCGGTGGACGGCGTCGACCTTGAACTCGCGCCCGGCGAAATTCTGGGTCTTGTGGGCGAGTCGGGCTCCGGCAAGTCCATCACCGGGTTTTCGATCCTCGGTCTGATCGACCCGCCAGGGCGCATCGTCGGCGGCAGCATCGAGTTCGAGGGCCGCGACCTGCTGGCCATGAAAGAGCGGGAGCTTCGCCGCCTGCGGGGCAACGACATCGCGGTGGTCTTCCAGGACCCGTCGATGACGCTCAACCCGGTTCTCAGGGTCGATACCCAGATGATCGAGGCGATCCAGGCGCATGAGACCGTCAGCACCAAGGCCGCCCGGCAGCGGGCGCGGGACGTGCTGGTCAAGGTCGGCATCCCGTCGCCCGACGAGCGGCTGCACTGCTATCCCTTCGAGCTGTCGGGCGGGATGCGCCAGCGGATCGCCATCGCCATCGCGCTGCTGAACCGGCCGCGCCTGATCATCGCGGATGAGCCGACCACGGCGCTCGACGTGTCGATCCAGGGGCAGATCATCCACGAAGTGCGCGAGCTGTGCCGGGACACCGGCACCGCGCTGATCTGGGTGACGCACGACCTCGCGGTCATTGCCGGCCTCGCCGACCGCATCGCGGTGATGTACGCGGGCCGGATCGTCGAGACGGGTGAGACCGACGAGATCATCCATCACCCGATGCATCCCTATACGCGCGGCCTGATCGATTCAGTCCCGTCGGGCAGCACCCGTGGCGCGCGGCTTCACCAGATCGAAGGCATGACACCCTCGCTGCTTGAGCTGGGCGAGGGCTGCGCCTTTCGCGACCGCTGCCACCGCGCCACCGGGCAATGCCGCGAAACACCGGGCGTCACCTCGCTCGGGGCGACGCGGGAATTCCGGTGCTGGCACCCCGAACCCGGAGCAGAGCAATGACCGAGGCCCCCATTCTCGAGATCCGCAACCTGTCCAAGACCTTTTCGCAGCCGGTGAGCCTGGGCGGTCGGATCGCCAATCTCTTTGGCGGCAAGAACCGGCCGGTCCATGTGCACGCCGTTCAGGACGTGGATATCACCGTCGAGAGCGGCGAGGTGGTCGGCATCGTCGGCGAGTCCGGCTGTGGAAAATCGACCGTCGCCCGGATGCTCGCCGGGATCAGCACGCCTTCGGGTGGCAGCCTGCGCTGGCGCGGCAAGGACGTGGCCGAGATGACCGCGAAAGAGCATCGCGCCTTCGACCTTGGCGTTCAGATGATCTTTCAGGATCCCTTCGCCTCTCTCAACCCGCGCATGCGGATCGGCGACATCATCGGTGAGGCGGCGGTCAAACATGGCCGGATCACGCGCCGGGAGCAGCGCGATTACGTCGTTTCGCTCATGGAGAAGGTGGGGCTGTCGGGGGCCTACATCGACCGGTTCCCGCACCAGTTTTCCGGCGGCCAGCGCCAGCGCATCGGGATCGCCCGGGCGCTTGCGGTCAACCCGGACCTGATCATCTGCGACGAATCCGTCGCAGCACTCGATGTGTCGATCCAGGCGCAGGTCCTCAACCTCTTCATGGATTTGCGGGACGAGCTCGACCTCACCTATCTCTTCATTTCCCATAACCTGGGCGTGGTGGAGCATATCTCCGACCGGGTGGTGATCATGTATCTCGGCCGCGTGGTAGAGGTGGCGCCGACGGACGCGCTTTATGGCGATCCGAACCATCCCTACACCCGCCTCCTGATCGAACAGGTGCCCAGCCTTGAGGCCGGCAAGCGCGATTACGCCCCGATCGCGGGCGAACTCCCTTCGCCGCTCGATCCGCCGTCGGGCTGCGCGTTCAACCCGCGCTGTCCCTGGGCGACCGAGCGCTGCCGCACGGAGCGTCCCGCGCTGCGCGAGATCGCCCCGGGGCGCCTTTCCGCGTGCCATCTGAACGATCCGGCCTGACCCACAGGCCGCGTGTTCATCGAGAAACCGAGCTGACAAGAGAAAAACAATGACTAGAGACACACCCGATCTCGCCCTGCGCAACGACATGCTGTCGACAGCGGCCGTTTCGGCGCTCGCCGACCGCAAGGCCCCGACCTTCATCGACCTGAGCGACCGGCTCTGGGGCATGCCGGAGCTGCGCTGGGAAGAGGTCCGCTCCGTCGAGGAGCATATCGCGGCGGCGGAAGCCGAAGGGTTTGCCATCACCCGCAACCTGGCGGGCATGCCCACCGCCTTCATGGCCGAATGTGGCGAGGGCGACATCACGATCGGGTTCCTCGGCGAATACGACGCCCTCGCGGGTCTCTCGCAAGAGGCAGGGCTGACCGAACAGAAACCGCTGGAGCAGGGCGGCAAGGGACATGGCTGCCACCACAACCTGCTGGGCAGCGCGTCCCTGCTGGCCGCCGTCACCCTGCGCGACGCGCTGGCCGAGGCCGGGGTCAAGGCCCGGGTGCGCTATTTCGGCTGCCCGGCAGAGGAAGGCGGCTCGGGCAAGACCTACATGGCCCGCGAAGGCAGCTTCGACGGTCTCGACGCGGCCTTCTGCTGGCATCCCGCGCCCTACAATGCCGTCATGTCCGCGGCCACGCTCGCCAACAAGCAAGCCTATTTCCGCTTCACCGGGCGGTCGTCCCACGCCGCCGTCAGCCCCGAAGTCGGGCGCAGCGCGCTCGACGCGCTCGAGCTCATGAACATCGGCATCAACTTCATGCGCGAACACATGTCGTCGAACTGCCGCGTGCATTATTCGATCACCGACACCGGCGGGACGTCGCCGAACGTGGTGCAGGGCTATGCCGAGGGCCTCTATCTGGTGCGCGCGCCCCGGTTGGACCAGGCGGAAGACCTCTATGCGCGGGTGCTTCGCATCGCCGAGGGGGCGGCCCTGATGAGCGACACGACCTTCGAGGTGGTCTTTGATCGCGCGACCTCGGGCATCCTGCCGAACCGGGCCCTGGAAGAGGCGATGCACGAGGCATTCGAGGAAATCGGCGCGCCGGCCTTCGACGAGACCGACCATGACTATGCCGACCGTCTTGCGGCCGCGGCGCTGACCGACAGCGACCGCCGCGCCAGCGCCGAGGCGTTCGGTGCCGAACTGGAATACCCGCGCAACCTGCACGAGGGCATCCTGGCCTTGCCGACAGAGCCAGGGCTGTTCTTCGGCTCAACCGATGTGGGCGATGTCAGCAACGTCGTTCCTGTCGCGCAATGCCTGACGGCGACCACAGTCATCGGCACCCCGTTCCACACCTGGCAGACGGTCACGCAGGGCAAGATGCCCCACGCCCACAAGGCGATGGTCACCGCCGCCAAGGTGATGGCCAGCACCGCCGCCCGCGTTGTGCGCGATCCCGACCTGCGCAGTGCCGCGCAGGCCGAGTTTGACAAGCGTCGGGGCGGAAAGGCCTACCGGTCGCCGATGCCGGACGACAAGATGCCACCGAAGAACTCCCGATCGTCCTGAAAGGCGACGCGCAGCATGACCGCGGCCCATGCCGGATGACGGGGCGTGGCGCTTCCGTGATGGACGGGGCCCGAAATGTTGCCCTCGAAGCCTGCGAAAGGACCACGCCGTCATACCGTGGGGCCAACCACCTCAGGCGGGACTTGAAGTGGCGGCGCCAAAGTCGGTTTGATCGATCCTGAAGCGCCGCGTTCAGATAATCTTGGCCAGCAGCCGCAGCAGCGTTTCCTTTTCACGCTCGCGCAGGGGGGCGAGGGTTTCGTTGGTGACGCGGATGGCGGCCTCGACCGCTTCATTGATCAGGGCGATACCCTTTGGGGTCAGGGAAACAAGGTGTCTGCGGCGATCTTTCGGGTCGCGGCGGGTGACCAGAAGCTCGCGTGCAATGAGGCGGTCGACCACACCTTTGGTGGTGGCACCGTCCATTGCGACCGAGCGGCCCAACAGGTTTTGCGACATCGGTCCGTCTTCGGCCAGACGGTGCATGATTGCAAACTGGGTTGTGGTCAGCCTGCCCGGTACAAGTTCGAGAAAGATGTTCGAATTACGCTGATAGGCTTTGCGCAAAAGAAAGCCGATCTGCTCGTCCAGCACATAGCCATGATCTGCACTGGTGCGGGGCTGTGTGGTCTCGCTCAACGGCCTCTCCTTGAAACTGGCCTATCGCTGGTAAAGCGCAGGGTGCGCAGAGGCAAGACGCCTGTCGGATCAGACCGACAGGTAGGCATCGCGGATTTCGGGATGGGCTTCGAGTTCGGCAAAGCTGCCGTCGAACTTCTTCTCGCCGCCTTCGATGATGATGGCGCGGTCGGCAACGGCGCGGGCAAAGTGCAGGTTCTGTTCCGAGATCATCACCGTCAGCCCTTCGGCCTTGAGCTTGAGAATTGTATTGGCCATCTCTTCGACGATCACCGGCGCAATGCCTTCTGAGGGTTCGTCGAGCAACAAGAGCAGCGGGTTGCCCATAAGCGTGCGGGCGATGGTCAGCATTTGCTGTTCGCCGCCCGACATATGTTTGCCACGGTTGTTTCGGCGTTCGGCCAGGTTGGGGAAGATGTCGAACAGTTGCTCGACGCTCCACGTCGGCGCGCCGTCGCGGCGGGGTTGGCGGCCGACTTCGAGGTTTTCCATCACCGTCAGGTCGGTGAAGATGCGGCGGTCTTCGGGCACATAGCCGATGCCGGCCTTGGCGACGCGAAAGGCCGGTGCGCCGACAAGGTCGGTGCCCTGGAACATGACCCGGCCCGTGCGGGGCCGGACCAGTTGCAACACCGATTTCATGGTGGTGGATTTGCCCGCGCCGTTGCGCCCCAGCAGGGCCACGACCTCGCCCCGGCCGATCTGGAAGGACAGGCCGTTCAGGATATGGGCCTTGCCGTAATAGCTGTGAATGCCCTCGACGTTAAGCATCCTGCGCCTCCTTGAACAACGTGCCGCCGCCCAGATAAACCTCTTGGACCTGCGGATTTTCACGCACCTCTGCGGCGCTGCCGTCGGCAATCAGCTCGCCCCGGTTCAGCACCATGATGTGATGCGCGTGGGCAAAGACCACGTCCATGTCGTGCTCGGTAAAAAGGACGGACACGCCCTGATCGCGCACGATATCGGCCACCAGCTGCATCAGTTCGATGCGCGCCGAGGGCGCCATGCCGGCGGTGGGTTCGTCCATCAGCAACAGGCGGGGGCGGTGGGTGAGGGCGATGGCCAGTTCGAGCCGCTTGAGGTCGCCGTAGGCCAGAACCGAGCAGGGGCGGTCGGCCTGATCGGCCATCGACACTGTTTGCAGGAACTCGAAAGCCTCCTCGCGGTACAGTTTCCATGCGCGGGGCAGCATCGAGAAGAGTTTGCGGTGGTGGCTCATCAGCGCCATCTGCACGTTCTCGATCACGCTCATCGACTGGTAGGTGCCGGTGATCTGGAATGTGCGGCCGACCCCCTTGCGCCAGATCTCACGGGGGCGCTGGCCGGTCACGTTTTCGCCGTCCAGAAACACCTGACCGGCGGTCGGTTTCAGCTGGCCCATCAGCATGTTGAAACAGGTGGATTTACCGGCGCCGTTGGGACCGATCAGGGCCTTGAGCTCGCCCTGTTCCACCGCAAAGGACACGCCGTTGACGGCCAGAAAACCGTCATAACTTTTCTTGAGGTCTTCGACACGCAGGATCTCGGTCATTTGACGGCCTCATCGTTGGTGCCGCGGAATTTGGCCCACGTGCTGCGCAGGGTGCCGACGATGCCTTCGGGCGCGATGATGACCACGGCGATGATGACAAGGCCCAGAACCAGACGCCAGTATTCGAGCCGGGTCAGCCAGTCTTCGACCACCGTCATGAAGCCCGCGCCGACGACGCCACCGGCGAGCGTTTTGACACCGCCAAGGAAGACCACGATGAGCGCGTCGAAAGAGGCCCCGATCTCCAGTTCGGTCGGGAAGACGGACCCTTTGGAGAAGACGAAGATGCCGCCCGCCAGCCCGGCCATGACGCCTGCCAGCCCGAAGGCGACGTGCTGGACGCGCTTGACATTGATGCCCATCGCCTCGGCCTGACGCGGGCTGTCTCGGCCTGCGCGCAAAGCATAGCCAAAAGGCGAATGGATGATGTGGCGCAGCACCAGGATGCCGCCGACACCGAAGGCCAGGGTGAAGTAATAGAACGGGGTCGTGCCGCTCAGCCAGCTTGCAGGCCAGATGTTGACCAGCCCGTCATCGCCGCGCGTCAGGTCGCGCCATTGATAGGCCATCGACCAGACCAGCTGTGAAAAGGCCAGCGTGAGCATGGCAAAGTAAACACCGCTGAGGCGGATGCAGAACCAGCCGATCCCCAGCGCCAGCAGGCCGGCGGCTAGCGGGGCAAACAGGAATGCGATCTCCATCGGGGTTTCGAGATGATAGACCAGCAGCGCCGCGGCATAGGCGCCGCCGCCAAAGAACGCCGCGTGGCCAAAGCTGACCATGCCACCGGTGCCAAGGATGAAATGCAGCGAGGCGGCGAAGAGGGCAAAGACCAACATGTCGATCAGCAGGATCAGCACGAAGCGGTCGGCAAACAGGGGCAGGGCAGCCAGCATGAGCAACAGGGCGACCACCACCATCTGACCGGTGGGGCCGTAGGGGCGGATCGGGCTTTCGGGTGCGCCGACCTGTCCGTGTTCGCCCGCGACTTCCTCCCGGCCGAGCAGGCCGTAGGGGCGGATGATCAGGACCACGGCCATGACGACAAACATCAGCACCAGCGTGGATTGCGGCAGATAGGTGACGCCAAAGACGTTCAGCACCGAGATCAGCACCGCCGCAATGAAGGCCCCGGGCAGCGATCCCATGCCGCCGATCACCACGACGACGAAGGCCGCGCCGATGATGTTGAAATCCATCAGAAGATCGGCCCCGCCCTTGGGCAGTTGCAGCGCGCCGCCCCAGCCGGCCAGCGCCGAGCCGAGGGCAAAGACGCCGGTGAACAGCCAGGCCTGATTGACGCCAAGTGCGCCGACCATCTCGCGGTCTTGCGTGGCGGCGCGGACCAGCACGCCGACCCGTGTCTTGGTGATGAGATACCACAGGGCAAATAGGATCAGCGGGGTGATGGCGATGATCACCAGATCGTACTTGGGCACCGGTTCGCCGAAGATGCGCCAGACGCCGCGCAGGCCGGGCGCACGCGGGCCCATGCGGTCTTCAGCGCCCCAGACCATCAGGGCAAGGTCCTGGATGACGAGGATCACGCCGAAGGTGGCAACCAGCTGGAACAGTTCGGGGGCGCGGTAGATCGGGCGCAGCACCACCATTTCGACAAAGGCCCCGATGGCGCCGACCACAAGGCCGGTCAGAAGGATCGCCCCCCAGAACCCCATGGCACCGGGCAGCACCTGCATCAAGGTGACGCCGACGAAGGCGCCCAGCATGTAGAACGACCCGTGGGCAAAGTTGACGATCCGGGTGACGCCGAAGATCAGCGACAGGCCCGAGGCCACCAGGAACAGCGAGCAGGCATTGGCGAGGCCGGTCAGGAGCTGGGCAAAGAAAAAGGCCATGCGGAAGATAATCCTTGGGCGTGCACCGCCAAGCGGAGTGTCATGTCGGGAAGGGATGTGGCAGGCGGGCGCTGTGCCCACCTGCCGGTCGCGCGGGGCTTATTCCGCCGGGCGCATCGCCTTGATTTCTTCGTCCGAAGGCATGTAGCCGTCGGGCGATTTATAGGTCCAGTCGACCATGACACCCTTGCCGTCCTGCATCGCGAGGGTGCCGACATAGGCGCCCATGTTCGACTGGTTGTCGACCTCGCGATACATCAGCGTGCCGATGGGTGTGTCGGGGATTTCCAGCCCTTCGAAGGCGGCAATCAGCGAGTCCGTGTCGGTGGCACCGGCCTTTTCGATAGCGGCGGCGATGGAGATCACGTCGAGGTAACCGACCAGCGAGCCGATCTTGGGCGTTTCGCCGGTTTCGGCCATGTAGGCATCCACAAAGGCTTTTTCCGCCGTGCCGTCTTCAAAGCCGTACCAGGGATAGCCGGTGACGAACCAGCCCTCGGGGGCTTCATCGCCCAGCGGTTCCAGATACTCGGGCTCGCCGGACAGCAGGCCATAGACCGGGCGGCCGTCGAAAAGGCCACGGTCGCCGCCCTCACGCACGAACTTGGCAAGGTCGGTGCCGAAGGTGACGTTGTAGATCGCGTCGGGTTTGGCGCGTTCGATGGCCTGCACCTCGGCGCCGGCGTCGATTTTGAACAGGGCGGGCCATTGTTCCGCGACGAATTCGACCTCGGGCTTGAGCCGCTTGAGGTTCTCCTTGAAGGCGGCGACGGCATCCTGACCGTAGGCATAGTTGGGCGCGATGGTCGCGTATTTCACCGCGTCGGTCTTGGCGGCTTCTTCGGCCAGCATCGCGGCCTGAATCCAGGTCGAGGCGCGCAGGCGGAAGGTGTTGGGGTTGCCCGAGGTCCACACAAGGCTGTCGGCCAGCGGCTCGGCGGCAAGGTAGAGATAGCCCTTTTCAGCGGCAAAAGAGGACAGCGCCAGACCGACGTGCGAAAGGATCGAGCCGGTCAGCATGACGGCCCCGTCACGGGTCATCAGCTCTTCTGCAATCTTGACAGCTTCAGCGGGGTCGCCCTGATCGTCGCGGAAGATGAATTCCAGCGGTTTGCCCAGCACACCGCCGGCGTCGTTGATTTCCTTGAGGCCCAGTTCGATACCCATCTTGTAGGGCTCGGCAAAGGCCGCCATGCGCTTGTAGTGGTTGATCTCACCGATCTTGATCGTGTCCTGCGCCAAGGCGGCCACAGGGGCCAGTGCAAGGGCGGTGGTAGCAGCGAGCAGGGTGCGTCGCGTGAAGGTCATTGGTGTCTCTCCTGTTGGCGGCAGTCTCCTGCCGGTCTGTTGGTGGCAGTCGGTGCCGCCGTTTTGCCCGGTCTGACGCCGGTTAGTCGTGGTAGACAAAGGCAGGCGAGGGGTCGCTTGCCAGATCTTCGGTGCGTTCGAGTTCGATAAGGTCGTTGATCCGCTTGCGGTACACCAGAGGTCCCTTGTCGATGGCGATGCGGATGGGGCGTCGCTTGGCGGGGCGGTTCTCTTCCTCTTGCACGGCTTCAAGGATGTCCTTGTCCTCCTGAAAGGCGGTGCGGAACATCTTGTCCATGGTTGTCTCGGCCTCGGGATCGTCAAGCGCGGTGTTGCGGATGTGCATCCAGCGGTCGATGGAATAGGTCTCGGTCACCGGGGTGATGAAATGCAGGGCGAAGATGCGGACGCCCTTGTCGCGTTCATCCTCGGCAATGGCCTCCTCGGCGGGGGCCGAGCCGAAGTCGATCACGGCGGTGCAGGGCGTGTAGAGGTAGTAGTAATGCCAGCGGTCGACGTTGCCGGTAAAGCCGCCGAAGCCCTTGAAGAACCCGATGGGCTCGGCATCGCGGATCCAGCGCCAGGCGACAATCGCCTCGCCTTCGGTCTGGACATGCACGGGCACGTTTTCCGACGCCGCGTTGCCCAGCGTGGTGGGGTGGACAAAGCTCACATGCGCGGGGTCGACGAGGTTTTCGGCCACGTTCAGGTAGTTGGACCTGAGGTGCAGGGCGTCGCCGTGGTGAACCTTCCAGCCCGGGTCGGTGAATTCGGGCATGTCGAAGATCTTGCTGGTGTCTGCGCGGGCGGCGTCGCCCATCCAGATCCAGACGATGCCGTGGCGTTCTTCGGTGGGGAAGGCCTCGACATAGGCGGATTTGGGTAGGTTGGTCTGGCCCGGCACCCGCACGCATGCCCCCGAACAGTCGAACGTCAGCCCGTGATAGCCGCATTGCACATTGTCGCCCACACGCTTGCCCTTCGACAGCGGCAGCAGGCGGTGCGGGCAGCGGTCTTCGAGGGCAACCACCCCGCCATCGGATTTGCGGTACATGACGACGTGATCGCCAAGGATGGTAAAGCGGCGCAGGTCGTCGTCGATCTCGGTCGACCATGCGGCGACGTACCAGGCGTTGCGTATGAAATTCGACATGTCGACCTCCTTGGTGGTGTTTCTAGCGCAGCCCGTCCGCACCTGTGACTTCAGCGTGTGTCAGTCCGCTGACGCGGGGGTTGGGCCGCCCGCCCAGTTGCAGCGCCACGGCCACGACGATTTCACCACGGCGCGGGGCGTCAGGCAATTGCAGGCGCATCCCGTCGAAGTGGCTGCGCACATAGGCGGCGTCCTTGTGGCCCAGCGGCACGTCGATGACGGTTCCCGGCCCCCCCATCGCCTTGGAGGAGGGCACCAGCGCCTTGCCGCCGCCCAGCACGTCGCGCAGGGGCGCGCCGAGCGTCGGGTGGAGAAGGGCCGCGGCATGTTCCAGCTCACCGTCTTCACCGACAAGGGCGGCCTTGCCATAGCCCTGAACGTCGCCCGCGGCACAGCCCAATGCGGCCAGCGCCTCGGTGCCCAGCAGCGCGCCGAGCTCAGCGCCGGTGCCGATGAGCTCGGCAAGGTCTTCGACGTAGCGGCCCGCGTAGGGGTTGGCGATGACCGCCGCCGCCAGCGCGCGGCGGGCCGGGGGCGAGATGGGTTGGCCCATCTCTATCCGCGTCTCTTCGACCAGCGTTATGAGGCGGCGCAGCTTCACCGCAAGCCGTCCTCGCCCTTGACGTCCTTGGCGGCGAGCCCGCCGACGCGGGCGTGAATGCGAGCGCCGGTGCTCATGACCAGAACCAGCAGGATTTCGTCGGCCTTGGGACCATCGGACAGGCCCACCTCCATGGCGTCGAAATGGCTGCGCACATAGGAGGCGTTGGTGTGGGTGATCGGCACATCGAGACGTGTGCCGGGTCCGCCGATCTTCTTGGTCGAGGGCACGATGGCCATGCTGTCCGCGATGGTGTCGCGCATGGCGTAGCCACCGGGCACATGCCACAGCGCGCCGTGTTCCAATTCGCCGTTGGTGCCGACGATGGCGCCCTTGCCATAGCCCTCGATAACGGCGGGATCACCGCCCAGGGCCGCGACCAGTTGCTGCGCCATTTCCTTGCCCAAGGGTTCCAGGTCTTTCATGAACCCCTGAATATCTTCGACATAGCGCCCGGCGAAAGGGTTCGCGATGACGGTCATGCAGGCGGCGCGGCGCAGGGGTGTGTCCGGGGCCGGACCGCCCTCGTGATAGATCGTCTCGGTCAGGATCGCCGTTTTGCGGATCACGGGTTCAGGCATGGATAAGGTCCTTGGTCTGCGCCTGCGGGACGCGGGCGGTCTTCGTTGTGCCGACCATGCGTCTTTGGCCCTGAGTGGCAAGACATGCGCCGACGATCAGGCCGCGTGCGGCGAAATCCAGAGCAAGCGCTTCGCCATGGTCGAGGGCGTGGCTCAGGTCCGCGTGGGAAAGGGGGGCGACATCGGTGGTGACCAGCCGCGCGCCCAGATCGCTGTCGGGTGACAGGCTGTTGGCCGGCGCCCGGGTGATGGCGGGATGGTCGGGCAGGGTGACCGCGTTGGCGATCAGCGTGGCGGCGGCGTCGGCCTGTGAGGCGGTGGCGGCCAGAACGGTCACCGCGTCGGCAATGCCCAGCGAATGCGACCGGCCCCGCCAGCCTGAGGTGGCCACCCCGCCGATGCCGTCCTGCGGCCCGATCTCGGCCTGCGCGCCGGGGGCGGCAGTGGTGGGGTCTTCGCAGATGGCGAGGCGCAGGGGCTGGCCTTCGGTCCACAGAGCGATGTCGCCGCCGTTGTTGACATGGGCGCGGGTGAGGCCGTGGTTGGGGGCCAGCAGGGCGGAAAGCATGTGATCCGCCACGGCACCGGCGACGGCGGCCATCGGGGTGATGAAGATTGGGGCAAAGGGGCAGGTGGCCTGGTGCATCTTTCGGGCGATCACGCCGGTCGGCGCAGGCCCGTCGGGCTGGCGCAGGCGGGGCAGCTCAGCCACCAGATCGGTCAAGACAGGCTTGAAGGCGTCCGAGGCGCGCAGATAGGCGGCCCGCACGGCCTGCGAAGGGCCCTCGGCCGCAACAATCAGGTCAATCGGCCCATGGATCAACCGCAGGCGACCGTCGGGCGACAGATGCGCCGTCGGGGCTTCCTGCCAACTCACGATGTGCCCCTGGACGTGGCTGACCCGACCGGCCAGGGCGCGCCGGTCTTGCGCGCTTCGGAGCGTTGGCCGGACAGGCGGTGATCGTTCTGCCGCCCCTTGGAGCCGCGCAGGGCGTCTTCGAGCGGCATGACATAGTCCATATGGCCACCAAGGGCGGCGTAATCGGCCGCCGTCATGGTGAATTCGATCGGGGCGACCAGCGCAGGCGTGGGCACGTACCCAAAGGCGTTCTTCGGCATCTGCGTGACATCGGCCATGAAGGTGATGCCTCCGCCCGGCCAGATGAACACCGGCGCGCCGCCCGAGGTGACGCGGGTCAGCCGCGACTGGACCGAGCGGGTCAGCGACACCGGGTTTTCGGTCACACCGGACCGCAACGACCCGCCAGCCCCGGCCATGAACAGCACCGAGGTCAGCGACGGTTCGCAGTTCTCCTCGATGCGTTTCACCGACGGCAGAAGGCGCGCGGGCATGTCCTTTTGCACCGGCACCAGATCGTCGTTCAGCTCATAATAGGCGGCGTTCTCGCCGGTGGTGGAGACCATCAGCAGCGATTGACCGGCCCGCGCCTGATCGGGTTTCCAGCTGTCCAGAATGTCGAGCGGATCGGTCAGGTCGGTGCCGCCCCAGCCGATGCCGGGCTCGGCCACCTGAAAGTAGCGCCCCGGGGTCGAGCGGCGGCCCTTGATTCTGATGCCGGAGGGGGCCCAGCCGATGACTTTGCCCGCCTGATGCTCGGACATGACGCCTGTGATGTGATCGTCGACAACGACCACCTCGTCGACCAGCCCCTGCCATTGCGCGGCGAACATGCCCACCGTGGCCGATCCGCAGCCGACGCGCATCCGTTGCTCAGGTGCGCCGTTGACGATGGGGGGCTGACCGGCGGCAATCTCAAGATCTGCACCGTTGTCGATGGTCAGCGCGACCTGTTCCCCGTTGCAGAGCGCCAGAAGGGCGGCACAGGTTGCGCGCCCCTCTTTCTTGGAACCGCCGGTTAGGTGGTTGACTCCGCCCAGCGACAACATTTGCGAGCCGTATTCCGATGTCGAGACGTGGCCGATCACCTCGCCCTCGGCGCGCACAGGGGCGCATTCGCTGCCAAGGTGGCGGTCGGTGTCGATCTTCACCTTGGCCCCGCAATAGGAAAAGATGCCCTCGGTGACGACGGTGATCATGTCGACGCCTGCGGATTTCGAGGCGACGATGAAGGGGGCCGGTTTGTAGTCAGGATAGGTCGTGCCGGAGCCCACGGCGGTGATGAAGGTGTCTTCGCCCGACACCAGGTCGCCGTCCCATTCGCGGTCGAGGAAGGGCACCAGTGGCGTATCTTCCCGGTTTTCCAGAATGGTCAGCGGGTCAAGGCGCACCAGTTCGCCGCCCTCGTTGGCATAGCGGTCGCAGGCCCCCGAGCGACCTTCCGCGATGTAGCACATGACCGGGCAGGCATCGCAGCGGATCTTTTCCGGCTTGGCGGTCTGGGGACGTTTGCTGGGTGTCTCGGTCACGGTGCGGGCTCCGGGGGGTTTGCAAACGGGCGGATCATGGCGGATGTGCAATTCGTTTGTATACGAACGCATGTCACCCGTTTGCGTGTCAACAGTTTTGCGTAGCCTTGCGGTGTGGATCAGTCCACGAAGGCCTTTTCGACCACGAATTCAGCGGGACGGTTGTTGGCGCCTTCTTCCAACCCGCGTTCAAGGCAGATTGCGCGGCAATCGGCCAGCATCTCCATTGATCCGCAGATCATGACACGGTCGTCGGCGGGGGTGATCGGGGGCACATCGAGTGCAGTATATATGTCCCCCGACCGGATCATGTCGGTGATGCGGCCCTGCACCTTGTAGGCCTCACGGGTGGCGGTGTTGAACAGTCGCAAACGGCCCTGGGCCAACTCGCCCACCAGAGGATCGTTCAGGGTGGCCTTGGTGATCTCGTCGCCATAGGTCAGTTCGGCCACCTCGCGACAGCCGTGGCACAGAATGACTTCGTCAAAGCGTTCATAGGTCTCGGGATCGCGAATCAGCGAGGCAAAAGGCGCGATGCCGGTGCCGGTGGAGAGCATCCACAGCCGCTTGCCGGGGGTCAGCGCATCCAGAACCAGCGTGCCGGTGGGTTTCTTGCGCATGAGGACGGTGTCGCCCACTCGAATGTTTTGAAGATGCTCTGTCAGCGGGCCGTCGGGCACCTTGATCGAGTAGAACTCCAGCGTGTCGTCCCAGGCGGGAGAGGCAATGGAGTAAGCGCGCATGACAGGACGGTCTGCGTTGGGCAGGCCGATCATCACGAACTCGCCCGAGCGAAAACGGAACGTGGCGGGGCGGGCCACGCGAAAGCGGAACAACCGGTCGGTGTAATGCTCAACCTCGGTGACGGTCAGCCCGAAACAGGCGGCGGGAATGTCGTATCCCGCAGGCCGGCCCTGAAGGATGGGGTCAATGGCAAGATCGGTCATCTCAGTGCTCCACTCTGCATAATTTCAAAGCAGATGCTGCGTCAAAAGTCGTTCGTACACAAATGAAAAAGCTTTTCTGGCCGATAAGTGCCCGGACGCGATCAGGACGATTGACAACTTTTCGTGCAAGTTTCTACGGTGAGCTTGTATCATTTGCACACAAATGAAGCTCGGGCGTGGTCCGGGCAGTGAAAGGGGCACCGCATGACGCTTCATCGACCCGAGACACTGGACGCGGCCCTTGCCCTGCTGGCCGAAGGCGGCGGGGTCATTCTGGCGGGGGGTACGGATGTATATCCGGGTCTGCGCGATGCGCCGCCGCCTGCTCGGATGATCGATGTGTCGGCGGTGGCGGGGATGCGCGGGATCACGCGGGTGGGCGAGGGCTGGCGGATCGGCGCGGCAACGACATGGACGGATGTGGTGCGCGCAGATCTGCCTGCGCTGTTCGACGGCCTCAAGCTGGCCGCGCGAGAGGTCGGGTCGGTGCAGATCCAGAACACCGGAACGGTTGCAGGCAACCTGTGCAATGCCTCGCCTGCGGCGGACGGCGTTCCGGCGCTGATGGCGCTGGATGCCGAGGTGGAGCTTACGGGGCCAGGCGGCGTGCGGCGGGTGCCGCTGAGCGCGTTCATCCAGGGCGTTCGCAAGGTCGATCTGGCAGCGGACGAATTGATGTTGGCGATCCATGTGCCGGACGCGCCGGGCCGTGGTGCGTTTCGCAAACTGGGCGCGCGGCGGTATCTGGTGATTTCGATCGCGATGGTCGGCGCTGTCGTCCACGCCGAGGACGGGCGGATCGTAAATGCGCGTATCGCCGTCGGGTCCTGTTCGCCGGTGGCGCGGCGGCTGGTCGATCTGGAAGCGGCGCTGGCCGGTGCCGCGTCGGGGGATGTCGGGGGCATTGTCGCCGACGTCAGCCTGGAGGCGTTGACCCCGATTGACGATGTGCGGGCCAGTGCGGCCTTTCGCAAGGATGCGGTGCGCACGCTGGTGCAGCGTACGCTGGTGGATGCGGTGGAGAGAACCGATGTCGCTTGATGAACCCAAAGGGCAGATTTCGCTGACTCTGAACGGGACCGAGATCACGCTGTCCGCATCGCCAACAGCGCGGCTGTCCGAGGTTCTGCGCCGCGACGCGGGCGCGCTGGATGTCAAAGTGGGGTGCAACGCGGGCGATTGCGGGGCCTGTACCGTCCTGCTGGACGGCGCGCCGGTCTGTGCCTGCATCACCGCAGCCGGGCAGGCGCAGGGGCGAGCGGTTGAAACGCAGGTAGGACTGGTGGCCGATGACCCGGATGCCCTGCGCCTGGCGCAGGCGTTCCAGCGCCATCAGGCGGCGCAATGCGGGATCTGCACGCCAGGCATGATGGTGTCGGCGGTGGCCCTGTTGCGCTCCGGCACGGCCCTCAGCGAAGAGCGGGTTGCCGATGCGTTGGGCGGCGTGCTCTGCCGCTGCACCGGCTATCGCAAGATCATCGCGGCGGTGCTGGATGCGGGCAACACCGAAGACACCCTGAGCGAGGGCGGCGTTGGCGCGCGGGTGGCGCGGCTGGACGGCTGGCCCAAGGTGTCGGGTGCTGAGCGGTTTGGCGACGATGTGCCCCCGGCGGATGCGCTGACGCTACGGGTGATCCGCTCGCCCTTCCACCGCGCGGGGTTTCGCTTTGGAGATCTGGAGGCATACCAGGCGGCCAACGGGCTGGACCTGATCCTGACGGCGCGGGACGTGCCGGGAGAGAACCTCTTTGGCGTCATTCCGGGGTTCATCGACCAGCCGGTGTTTGCCGAAGGCGAGGCGCGCTTCAAAGGCGAAGCGGTGGCGGCCGTGGTGGGCCGCGCCGAGGTTCTGGACGCAATGGGCGCCTTTCCGGTGGAGTGGGACGAACGCCCGGCGCAACTGACGCCAAAGGGGGCAGAAACCGCAGACTTGGTGCACGGCGACCGCGCCGACAACGTCATGTGTCGCGGGCTGGTGGCGCGCGGCGATGCGGATGCCGGGATGAAAGACGCCGCTCACGTGGTGTCTGGCCAGTTTTCGACCGGGTTCATCGAACACGGCTATATTGAGCCCGAGGCGGCGTCGGCCCGCAGGGTCGGGAACCGGATCGAGGTTCAGTGCTGCACGCAGGCGCCCTATATGAACCGCGACGCGCTGGCGTTGATATTGGGGCTGGACCCGGAGGCCGTGCGCATCCTGCCCACGGCGGTGGGCGGTGGCTTTGGATCGAAGCTGGACCTGACCGCACAGCCCTATGTGGCGCTTGCCGCCTGGATATCGGGACAGCCAGTGCGCATAGCCTACAGCCGCGCCGAAAGCATCGCCACCTCGACCAAACGCCACCCGTCCGAGATTGCGATGAAGATCGGGGCGGATGCCGACGGACGGCTCGTGGCGGCGCGGTTTGACGGCGTGTTCAACACCGGGGCCTATGCAAGCTGGGGTCCGACGGTGGCCAACCGTGTGCCGATCCACGCCTCGGGTCCCTACCGCCTGCCGCATTACGAGGCCAACAGCGTCGCCATCCACACCAATACGGCGCCGTCCGGCGCGTTTAGGGGCTTTGGCGTGCCGCAATCGGCCGTGGCGCAGGAGCAGTTGTTCGATCTGCTGGCCCATGAGTTGGGCATGGACCGGCTGGCATTTCGGCGGCTGAATTGCCTGCAGAACGGCGATGCGACCGTCACGGGGCAGATCTTTGACACCGGGATGGGCATCGATGCCTGCTTTGACGCGCTGAAACCGGAATGGGAGCGCGCGCTCGCCGAGGCCAAGGCATTCAATGCGGCCCATTCTCAGATCAAGCGCGGGGTTGGCGTGGCGGGTGGCTGGTATGGCTGTGGCAACACGTCGATGTCGAACCCCTCGACCATCCGCGCGGGTGTCACCTCGGACGGAAAGCTGATGCTGCACCAGGGGGCGGTGGATATCGGCCAGGGGTCGAACACTGTCATCCCCCAGATTTTCGCTGAGGCGCTTGGGGTGCCGCTGGCGCAGGTCACTCTGGTGGGGCCGGATACCGATGTGACGCCGGACGCGGGCAAGACCTCGGCCAGCCGCCAGACCTTTATCACCGGCAACGCCGCACGACTCGCGGGCGAGGCGCTGCGGGCGCAGATCCTGCGTCTGGGCAATGTGGGCGAAGGGGCCGCGATTTCCTTTGTGGATGGCCTGATCGAGCTGTCGGAAGGCGACGTGCTGCGCCGGATCGAACTGCCCGAGGCCGAAGGATATGCGCTCGAAGTGCAGGAAAGCTATGACCCGCCGACGCTGCCGATGGATGCAAAGGGGCAGGGGTCGCCCTATGCGGTCTTCGGCACGGCGGCGCAGATCGTCGAGCTTGAGGTCGACATGGAGCTGGGCACCGTGAAACTGTTGCGGTTTCTGGCCGCGCATGACGTGGGGCGGGCGATCAACCCGCTGCTGGTCGAAGGGCAGATCGAAGGCGGCATTGCGCAGGGCATCGGGCTGGCGCTGATGGAAGAGTTCCTGCCCGGGCGGACCGAAAACCTGCACGACTACCTGATCCCGACGATGGGCGATGTGCCGTACATCAGGTCGATCATCGTGGAATCCGGCGATGCACATGGCCCCTATGGCGCCAAGGGTCTGGGCGAACATTGCCTGATACCCACGGCGCCGGCGATCCTGAACGCCATCGCGGACGCCAGTGGCGCGCGTATCCATCATCTGCCTGCCACACCGGATCGGGTGCGGGCCGCCATTCTGGCGCAAAAGGACTTGGCGACCACATGACTGACAACAATGAACTGAGTGGCAGCTTTGCCGGTATCGACGTGGGCGGGACATTCACCGATCTGGTGCATTACGACAGCCGTTCGGGACGGGTGAAGCTGGCCAAGGTGCCGACCACGCTGGACAATCAGGCGCATGGGGTGCTCGCGGCGCTGGACGCCGCCGAGGTGGACGCCGCGATGCTGGACCTGATCGTGCACGGCACGACGACCACCACAAACGCGGTGCTGGAACGGCGGCTGTGCAAGACCGGGCTGATCACGACGATGGGGTTTCGCGATGTGCTGGAGCTGGGTCGGCGGACACGTCCGCGGGCCTATGGCATGTCGGGCCAGTTCCGCCCGCTGATCCCGCGCGATCTGCGCCTGGAGGTGCCGGAACGGACGCTTGCGGATGGGAACGAGTATCTGGCGCTGGATGAGGACGCCCTGCGCGTCGCCCTGCGCAAGCTGGTGGCCGAGGGCTGCGAGGCGCTGGTGATCCACTTCCTGCACGCCTATGCCAACCCAGCGCATGAAATCCGCGCAGGCGAGATTGCGCGCGAGGAATGGCCCAACGGCAACATCACGCTGGGCAGCGCGCTCTTGTCGGAAAGCCGCGAGTTCGAGCGCGGGGTGACGGCGGCGGTAAATGCCTCGGTGCAGCCGTTGCTAAGGCGCTATGTCGAGCGGCTGGCGGATCGGTTGGCCGAACGGGGCTATACCCGGGATCTGCTGGTGATGAACGGCAATGGCGGCATGGTCTCGGCGCGGATCGTGGCCGAGGAAGCGGCCAAGACGGTGATGTCCGGCCCGGCCTCGGGTGTGATGGCGGCGGCCTATACCGGGCGCCGGGCGGGCATCCCCGATCTGCTGACCTATGACATGGGCGGCACCAGCACCGATGTGGCAATGATCCGGGGGGCCGATCCCGCGGTCAGCCACGAGATCGAGATCGAATATGCCATGCCGATCCATGTGCCGATGGTCGATGTGCGCACGGTGGGGGCCGGTGGTGGCTCCATCGCCCGGGTGAATGCGGCCGGGCTGCTGCAGGTGGGGCCGGACAGCGCCGGCTCGACCCCTGGCCCGATCTGTTACGGCAAGGGCGGAACGGAGCCGACGATTTCGGATGCGAATATGCTGCTCGGGCGGATGGACCCGGGCAAGCTGAACACGATTTCGGGGGACGTGTCGTTTGACACGATCCGCGAGGCCTTTGCTGGCAGGCTGGGGGCGCCGCTGGGGCTGGATGCGGTGGAGGCGGCGGCGGCCGTGCTGCGCATTGCCACGGCCAAGATGGCGGATGCGGTGCGGATGGTGTCGATTTCGCTGGGTGAAGACCCGCGCGATTTTGCCCTCTTCGCCTTTGGCGGGGCCGGGCCGTTGCACGCCTGTGCCATTGCCCGCGAGTTGGGCGTGCCGCGTGTGCTGGTGCCTGCGCGCCCCGGCATCACCAACGCCCTGGGCTGTATCGTGGCCGACCTGCGGCACGATTTCGTGCAGACGGTGAACACGCCGCTGGATCAATGCGACATCGACGAGGTCCACGCCGCATTCGCCCGCCAGATCGAGGATGGCACTGCCGCGATAGGCCGCGAGCGCGTCGAGATTGCCGAGCTGCGCCTGATGCATTCGGTGGACATGCAGTTCATCGGGCAGACACATCTGCTGCGCGTGCCGCTGCCCGATGCCACGCCCACCCGAGAGGCATTGCAGGCGCTGTTCGAAGAGGCTTATTTCAGGCGCTTCCAGGTGACGCTGCCCGAAATCCGCCCCGCCTTGGTCAACGTGAACACGTCGGTCATCGGCCGCCGCCCCGAGGTCGACCTGTCACTGCTGATCGACACCGCCGACCGCCGCGCGACGCTGGCCGAGGCGCAGACCGGCACGCGGTCCGTGTGGTTCGATGGTTGGGTCGACACGCCGGTTTATTGGCGCGACCACCTGCCTACTGACGCCGTGCTGACGGGCCCGGTGATCGTCGAACAGATGGATTGCACGCTGGTGATGGAGCCGGGCGACAGCGCCGTGCAGGACGCCGACGGTAACCTGATCGTAACCCTGGGAGAGCAGCCATGAGCATTGATCCGATCACGTTGACGGTGATCCAGTCGGGCCTGCAGCAGGTCTGCGACGAGATGGACCTGTCGTTTTCCCGCGCCGCCTTCTCGCCGGTGATCGCCGAGGCAAACGATCGCTCGGACGGTATCTATTCGGCGGTCGACGGCAGCCTGATCGCGCAAGGCTCGCAAGGGCTGCCGGTGTTTGTCGGCACCATGCAGTTTTCGACCGCGACGCTGATCGAGATGATCAATACGGGCAAGGCGGCCAGCCCCAAGCCGGGCGACATCTATATCGTGAACGACCCCTATCTGGGTGGCACCCACCTGATGGACGTGCGCTTTGCCATGCCCGTCTACCGGAACGGCGAGATTTTCTGCTGGCTCTCCAACACCGGTCACTGGCCGGACACGGGGGGCGCGGTGCCGGGCGGGTTCTCGGCCTCGGCCACCGCGGTCGAGCAGGAAGGGCTGCGGCTGCCACCCGTCCGCCTGTTCAAAGAGGGTGAGATGGATGCCGAGATTTACGCCATCATCTGCTCCAACATCCGCGTGTCCGAGCAGCGGATCGGTGACGTCAAGGCGCAGGCGGCGGCGCTTTACGTGGGCCAGTCGCGCCTGACGCGGTTGCTGGATCGCTATGGCGATGACACGGTGCGCGAGGCGATTGCCGAGCTGCGCACCCGCGCGGCTCAGCAGATGCGCGCCAACATCGCGGCGATCCCGCCGGGGGTGTACCGCTCCACCGCCTATGTCGACAGCGACGGCGTGGTCGATGAACCGCTGGAAATCCGGCTGGCGATCACGGCGGATGGCGACGGGCTGAGCTTTGACTTCACCGGTTCCTCTGCCCCCTGTGCGGGGCCGATGAACTCGGTCCTGGCGACGACGCATTCCTCGGTCTATCTGGCGATGCGCCATATTTTCCCGGATGTGCCGATCAGCGCGGGTGCCTTCGAGCCGCTGAAGATCGTGCGGCCCGTCGATACCTTCCTCGATGCGCAATATCCGCGCCCGGTGTCGGGCTGTGCGGCCGAGGTCAGCCAGCGGATCGCCGAGGCGGTTTTTGCCGCCCTCGTGGAGCCTCTGCCCGAGCTGGTGACAGCCGCGCCTGCCGGGTCCTCGGGCAATTTTGCGCTGGGGGGCGACATCCCCGAAGAGGGGCGCAGCTACGTGATGTACCAGATCTCGGGCGGCGGCTACGGCGGCTATGCGGGGGGCGACGGAATTTCGAACGGCTGTTCGACCATCGGCATTTCCAAGTCCCCGCCGGTCGAGATCATGGAGCAGCAGTTTCCGGTGCTCTACCACCGCTATGCCCTGCATGAAGGCTCGGGCGGCGCGGGGACGCAGCGCGGCGGGTTCGGCCTGGATTACGAGGTGGAGATCCTGCGCGGCACGGCGCGGGCCAGCTTCGTGATGGATCACGGCCGGTTCGGCCCCCAGGGTGTTCTGGGCGGCGAGGACGGCGGCAAGAACCGGGTTTTGGTCACGCAATCCGGCAACAGCTTTGTGCCCGAACACCTCTCCAAGGCGCAGGACATCGCGCTGACCGCGGGCGACCGCGTGCGGGTGCGCACACCGGGCGGCGGCGGCTATGGCCCGGCAAAAGACCGCGATCCCGCGCTGGTGGCCGAAGATGTGCGTCTCGGGCGCTACACTCAGGAGGACGCCGCGCGGCTTTTCGGCGGATAAGAGATCATCAAGCGCACAGAGAAGCGCCTGCGCCGGACCCGCGTTGATTGCACGTCTCCTCTCGGCAGATCGCGTTGTGATGGCCTGCCGTACGATGGACGCGACCTATATCCGCGTCATCGGCAAGCGGTGTTGTCTCTGGCGCGCCATCGCTGCAGCCGTGCAGACGATCGACTTCCGACCGCCCGGGCAGCGAGATGCCAAAGTCGCGAAAGCCTTTCTCAACAAACCGGTAGAACGTGCAGCGCTCCATCGTCCGGTCATCATGGTCACGGATAAAGCTCCGACCCATCGACGTGTCATCCGCGAGATCAACCGCCGACATGAACTACACTTCGTGAGCATCCGGCATGTCGACAGGAAATGGCGCAACACCGTCATCGAGAGCGATCATGCAGCCATGAAAACGGCCCTTGGGCTGCCGCCAGAGCTTTCGATCCTTGCGATCAGCCAAGGCGACATCAAGCGGGATTGAGGCCCGCCGGACCAGCAGGCGCGGCCAAATCAACAACAAACAACCGGGCCTCAAAGGCGAGTCCCAGTTCATCAGCCGTCTGTACGATGCAACGTGAGATGCAGGATCGCCGCAGCGCAACTTGGATCCAGATAAATCAACGCAACTGTCCCAGCCAGACCAACCAGCCAGTGTGCTCATATCAGTTGGCTGACACCTTTTGACGAAGACAGATCCAATAACGAAGTCCTGAACGCAGGTGGGTCAGTAGTACACCTCACCCGCCATCACCCTGCGTGCCGTCCGGTAAGTCGAGACCGACGTGACCGTGCCGTCGGTGGCGATGTCGGCGTCCACGGTCATGCGGCCACTGGCATGGCAGATCACCAGTGGGCTGCCCTTGGCGATCAAAGGCTGGACGAGACTGCCTTGGAGCGCCCCTGCCGCGGCGAGACAGAGTGCGCCCGTCAAGGGCACCGCCTTGTGCGGTTGATCGGCCGAAAACATGCGCACGACAATTCCGGCTCCGGCCTCCTTGGAACTGTCGGGATCGGGCGCGGAGACCAGGGCCACCAGCGGGAGGTTCGTCAGGACCCGGCGGGCGTGATCTTCGTCGGGCGAGAGGCCCATCTTCACTGCCGCGGCCACCCGCATGTTTACCGCCCGCGACATGAGCGCCGCATTGGCGGCAAGATCCTCCGGGCTCTCCCGGCCTGTCAGGCCGAGGTCGGTCGCGCGGGCGAAACAGACCGGATTGGCCGCGTCGATCAGCGAGACCTCGATCTCCTCTCCCGCGACCGTCATCCTTTCTCGCGGTGTGCCGGTCGGCAGCAGGCGGCCCGTGGTCGCCCCCCCGGGGTCAAGAAAGGACAGCCGGATGGGCGCACCTGTCCCGGCGACGCCATCGAGGGCAAAGTCGCCTTCTTCGGACCATGCCCCGTCCTGCAAGGGAAACTCGGCAACGATGATCTTGCCGGTGTTGGTGTTGTGGATGCGCACCCTTGCGCTGTCGCCCGAGGCCGCGACCAGCCCCTGGTCGATGGCAAAGGGGCCGACCGCCGAGGAGATGTTGCCGCAATTGCCGCGAAAGCTCACGGTGGGCTCCTTCACGCCCACCTGGCCGAAGGTGTAATCCACATCTGCATCCGGCCGGCTTGGCGGGCCGATCACCGCGACCTTCGACAGCGAGCTGATGCCGCCGCCGATCCCGTTCAACTGCCTCCCAAAGGGATCCGGGCTGCCGATCGCGCCCAGGAACACCGGGTTCCAGGCGGCATAGTCCGGTGCAGTCGCCACGGGAAGATCGTCGCGATGGAACATCAGTGCGCGGCTTGTGCCGCCGCGCATGTAAAGCGCTCTGATCCGACCCGTTGCCATCGGCCTAGTCCCCCATCGTTGGAATGGCCGACCGAACGATCTTGCGGTCCAGCGCCTCGAAGTCGTTCAGGCCGATGGTCTCGTAAAGCTCTGCCCGGGTCTGCATGTCGTCCTGCGCAGCCTTCGTACTGCCGTCGCGGGCGAGGACCTTCAGCAGTTTCTCCTGCGCGCGGTTGGCGACACGCAGGGTCGAAACCGGCCAGATCACCATCTTGTAGCCTAGGTCCTCGAATTCCTGGGCAGTGATGTCCGGCGTTCGGCCGAACTCGGTCATGTTGGCCAAAAGTGGCGCATCGACCGCCTTGGCGAACGCGCGGAACGCCTCGCGCGTGCCGAGCGCTTCGGGGAAGATCGCGTCAGCCCCGGCCTCCAGGTACGTCTTCGCGCGGGCTATAGCCGCGTCGAGTCCTTCGCTCGCCGCGGCATCTGTCCGCGCGACGATGCGCAGGGACCTGCGCGCCATGCGGGCGGCAGCGACCTTGGCTGCCATGTCTTCGGGCGTGACAAGGCTCTTGTCGTTCAGATGGCCGCATTTCTTTGGCAACACCTGGTCCTCGATCTGCACGGCGGCGGCGCCTGCGTCCTCGAAGGCGCGCACCATGTGCATGACATTCAGGGCTTCGCCAAAGCCGGTGTCGCCATCCACCAGCACCGGCAGGCCCGAAGCCCGCCAGACCTGGCGGATAAAGAAGCAGACCTCGTCCACCGTGATGATGCCCAGATCGGGCAGGCCCATCGAGGCCGTCATCGCCGCGCCGGAAAGGTACAGAGAAGAGAAGCCCGCGTTCCGTGCCTGGATGGCCGCCATTCCGTTATGGGCACCCGGCATGCGCAGGATCCCCGGTTCGGCCCACATCTCGGCCAGCCGATCGCCCGGCGCGCCCAGGGGCAGGTAAGATGCTTTCAGATACATGAAGCTTTTCCGCCTTTCGTGTTTATCCGCTCGGTTTGTCCCAGACCGCGTGCATGCCCGCTTCGCCCCTCACGACCTTGAGGTCTAGCGCGCCGACGCCCGCGACGCGGCTGACGACACGATCGCCCTCCTCGATAGGCCCGACGCCCGAGGGCGTACCGGAAGCGATGATATCGCCGGGGTAAAGCGTCATGACGGCCGAGGCCATCTCGATCATCGCCGGAATATCGACGATCAGGTCCCGCGTCGAAGCTTTCTGCCGGGGCTCGCCGTTCACCGTCAGCTCGGTCTCGATGGCCGTCACGTCGGCAATCTCGTCCGCGGTTACGATCCAGGGGCCGACCGGGCAGAAGCTGTCGTAGGATTTGCGCATCACGCGCTCCTCCTTGCCGCGGATGACCACGTCGATCAGGCAGGAATAGCCAAAGATGTGATCCAGGGCATCGGCCCGCGGAATGGCACGCCCGCCCTTGCCGATGATGATGGCGATCTCGCATTCGTGGTGAATTTCACGATCCGGCACCGGCGGAAGGACGATCGGGTCCGACGGTCCACTGAGCGAAGAGTTCGCTTTCAGGAAGAATCCCTGTCCGCCCGCCGCGAATTTCGAGATCACGCCGTGGGTCGCGGTCTTCTGCTCTTCGATATGAGCCTGGTAGTTGGCCGGAAAGGCAATCAGCTTGTTGGGCCAGTCAACCGGGCAGTCGAGCCGAACCTGATCGAGCGAGAGCCGTGGCGCACCCGCGGCCAGCGCGGCGATACCGGTGGGGTTCTCGGCATGCTCTGCGATGAAACGAACCATCCCCACCGGAGGCCAGGCAGCGGGGTCCAACCCCGCCGCCTCGGTCAGATCCGCGAGATGGTCGCCCTCGATCAGGCCGATCCGGCCGCCATTGAAACGTGCGATCTTCATGGTTCTCTCAGGCCGCTTCTTCTCGCCACAGGCCCAGAGCCTTGAGGACCGGAAAGTCGTTTACCTGAAACATCAGGCAATCCTCGTCCTGCGAGAGGTTCTCGTGGGAATGCTCGGCCCAAGGCGGGATCGCGATGAAGTCGCCCTTGCCCCAGTTGAAAACCTGGCCGTCGACCACTGTCCGCCCGTTGCCGCGGAGGACGTAGGTGACCGAGCTGCCGGTATGACGGTGCAGCTTCAGCTTTATGCCGGGCCGCAGGCGTTGCATCAGCGTGCCGACAGTGCGCGAGGCCGGCTGACCGTTCACAGGGTTGATGTACTCGAGGATCGTGTCGTCATGCGGATCCGGATCCAGCCCGGCCGCCTGCATCACCGCCTCTTCCGCCCGTTCAGCAGGATAGACCAGAAGCGGGTTGTCGAACATCCGGTGCTGTGGCTTCACCGGGCGCATGATGCCGCTGCCGAACTCCCGGAAGGTGGCATCGGACAGCTTGTTCGTCTCCTGCCTCTGGGCGTCGGACCCTTCGAAGAACACCGCTTCGAGATTGCGCACCAAGGTGACGTCCAGCACGTCGAGCCAGACCATCGGCTTGTCGCCCTTGTGCTCGTGATCGTGCCAGGTCATCGACGGGGTGAAGACGAGATCGCCCTTGTTCATCTGGTACTTCTCACCATCGACGATGGTGTCGGCCCCTTCGCCCTGCATGATGAAGCGCAACGCCGACGCGGTGTGCCGGTGAGGCGTAGCGATCTCGCCGGGCAGGATGTACTGGATCGAGGCCCAGAACGTCGGCGTGGTGCCATAGTCGATCCCGGGATTCGCCAGCCGCAATGTGCGGCGCACGCCGCCGGCCGACAGCTTGATCTGCTCGCCGATGCGATCGAGAAAGGCGGCGATGTCCGCGGCCTTCCAGTGCACCGGCTGCATGGCCGGCTTCGGCACCTTGGTGAACAGCGGCGGGTCCGATGGCTGGTGGATCGCAAGGTTCAGTGCCTTGAGATCCGCCCGCAGGGCCTCGCGTGCCTCGCCGTTCTCGGCGGTCATGGTGTCTGCCATCATGTATCCCTTTCGGTCTCATCATTGGAAAAAGCAGCCGTGCCCGCAGCGGCCGGGGCCGACCCCACAGGAAAAGGCCGTCCGGCATCCGGCAATTCGGGCACGCCGGGCCCGACCGGCATGGGCGCGCGGTCGAGAAAGAAGGGAAGCCGGGGCACCGAGAGCGCACCGCTGGCATCCGAAAGTTGCGCCATGAAAGCGGGCACACCCAGGGCCGGGTCGCTGATGGCCTGGCCGACCGAATTGTAACAGGCGGCAGGCACACCGGCCCGGGTCAGGATAGACTCGCACTCGGCCGCCTCGCGCTCGGCCGTCCAGTCCTGGACGATCTGCATCAGGCTGTCCCAGTTTTCGTAGCGGCGGTCCACCGTGTCGAAGCGCGGATCGGCGGCAAGCTCTGGCCGCTCCATCGCCTGACAGAGGAACCGAAAATTCTTCGGCGTGGTTGGCGCCACCAGAACGAAGCCGTCCCGCGCTTTGAGGGGATGGTAGGCCGCACGCGGGCGCTCCGCTGGGAATTGCGCGGCCTGCACCTCGTAGACCATCATGTTGAACATGCCTGCCATAAGCGACAGATCGACGTGATGTCCCTTGCCGTCCTTGTCACGCTGGCGCAGGGCCCCGAGGATGCCGGAAAGCGCAAAGCTGGCACCAAGGGCATCGGCGACGAAGAGCACGCTGTTTCCCGGGGCAGCCTGATCCTTCTGGTATCCCATGTAGGCCATGTCGTACCCCGATAAGGCTTGGATCACCTGCGCATAGGCCGGGCGATCGCGCGAAGGGCTCTGCTGGCCAAATCCGGAGATCGAACAGTAGACCAGCCGCGGGTTCAGCGCCTTAGCAGCCTCCCAACCGAAGCCCAGGCGATCCATGACGCCGGGGCGGAAATTCTCGACCAGGACATCCGCGCGCGCTATCAGATCCTGAAGACGGGCGATATCGTCGGGCGCCTTGAGGTCTAGCTGGAGGCTGGATTTGCCGGCGTTGAGCTGCGCAAAATAGGCGCTGCGGCCGTCTCGGAGCGGTGGCCGGGAGCGCATGTAGTCGCCGCCCGGCGGCTCGATCTTGACGACCTCCGCCCCCATGTCGGCGAGGTAACGCGCGCACAGTGGGCCCGCCATCATGGTGGTAAGGTCCACCACCATGATGTCCGACAGGATGTCGCCGGGAGTGGTTTGCGCGCGCGTCTCGGTCATGATCAGTCGATCTTGACGAGCACATCGTTGTAGAGGCGCTCCGAGATTGCCTCATTGTCGTCGCCTGCCTCGGAGACGATTGCCTTCCACTTGTCCAGAAGCTCCAGGAAGGTATCGACCGTTTCGGCCGCGTCGGGCAAGCCGCGCTCTTCTGCCTGGGCCACAACGGCATCGCGGGTGTCGGCCGAGAACTGGTCGAGCACCGCCCGGATGTCTGGCCCCGCCTCGACGACCGTGTAGCCACTTGCCTCCGCGTTCGCCAGGACCACGTCGTCAGCCGCCTCGTAGGCCGCCGCGGACGAGATGGTGCCGTGGGCCGCCGCACGTTTCAACGCATCCTTCTGCGCGTCGTCGAGCACGTCCCATTTGTCGAGCGACACGTTGAGCAGAGGCCCGGCGAATGCCGTGCCCATGCCCATCAGCAGGACGTTATTGGCCACGTCGCCCATCGAGAAGGTGGTCAGCCAGCCCGGGGAGCCAAGCGTGCAGTCGACCTGGCCTCGCTGGAGCGCCTCATAGGTTTCCGTAATCGTCATGTTGACGGGCACCATGCCGAGCGCAGTGGCCAGCGTGCCGAAGTTGCCGGTCGCGCGCACCCGGAGACCCTGGAGATCGTCAAGCTTCGAAACGGGTTCGGAGCAGAGCAGCGAATAGGAGGAAACACCGTAGCCGCCGAGGTACTTGATGTTCCATTTCTCAAGCTCTTCCCGGCACCGAGGACATTTGAGAACGCTCATTTCCGTCGTGGCGGCGGCGACTGCGCGCGTATCCGCGGCGATCCCGGGTGCAAGGTTCGACGCAATGTTCTGCTGCGGAAGTTCCGAGGGGTAGTTGATCGACGAGATCAGCGCGCCATCGACCAGCCCGTCGCGCATCCCGCTGAGCGACGTCTGTGTTCCGACGACGGCGCCCCCGCTCAGAAGTTCGAACGTCAGGCTTCCGTCACTGAGGCGCTCGGCCTCGTCGATAAAGGGAATGATCCCCTGACCGACAAGCGTGGACGTCGGCGAACTGTAGGCGCCGTAGGCGATATGGACGTTTTCGGCGCTGACGGCAGTGGCCAGCGTCGAGGCGAAGACAAGTCCCAAAGTGAATTTATGTTGCATGTATTCCTCCCTGTTCGGGGAAGATGCCATGCGTTGGCGGATCGGGAAAATATGAACTGCCTGCAGAAGCGATACGCCAAAACTATCTGAGGTTCGTCTGTCGCTCAGTGGCGTCAGGCGCAGCCTTCGACCTGCAAATCCCGATCCGTCTGGAACAGCAAACCCTTGGCGACGTCGACCAGGCGCGGCAGACTTGTCGAATCCGAGTCCTTGAGCCAGGCAAGCTGGATCGTCGACGTGGGCGTGCCCTCACGGAGCGGGATGTACCGGAGTTGATCCGTGTGGATCGACCTGACCGATGCAGGCACCATAGAAATGCCCATGCCCGCGGCAACGAGGCCCAAGAGCGTGTGCGTATCCGAAACCTCGTGCACGATGTTCGGCGTTGTGTTGCGGTTCGCCAAGACACTGAACATCTGGTGGCTGTAATCGCGGTTTACCGATGGGATGACCCGGATCAGCGGTTGCGACAACACCTGGTCCGCGGTCAGGATAGTCTGCTTGGCCAGGGGATGTTTTTTGGAAACCACCACGACGAAGGGTTCTTCGAGGAGCGTGTGCGTCTCTATCTCGGGATGAATGATCGGACCGCGCAGGATGCCCAGGTCGATCCGTTCCTCGCGCAGGGCTACGAGCTGCTGGCCGATGGTCATTTCCTGAAGATGGAAGCGAACCCTGGGATGCTGTGCGACAAAGGCTTCGAAGAGCTGGGGCACAACCGTGTAGATTGACGAGAAGATGGCCGCGACGGAAAGCGGCCCCTCTTCGCCACGCTTGATCGCGCCGACCAGTTCGGCCGCGATCTGTGTATTGTTTATGATGCGTCGCGCGTAGAGGATGAAGGCTTCGCCCTCGGGTGTCAGCGAGACATGGCGGCGGCTGCGGTTGAGCAGCTTCACCCGAAGTTGTTGCTCCAGCACGAGGATCTGCTGGCTGAGCGGCGGTTGGGCGATGCCCATCTTCTCGGCCGCGCGGGTGAAATTCAGCTCCTCGGCGACGGCCAGGAAGTAGCGCAGCTGCCGCAACTCGATCCGGGGCAGATTTCCGTAGAGGTCCGTACGCGTGCTCGACGGGTCTACGAAAGCGGCAAGGCCGCCCTCTGTGGGTTCCGACATATCAATCCTCCCTGAACCCGCACTCCCCCGGGTTCTTCAGGCCAGGTGGTGGTCTGGCCGTAATGTCCGCACAGCCGCTCGCCTGCATGGTCGCCTGCTAGCCTGCGGCTGGTCCTTTGTGTCCTTGGACATCTTATGGCGGCAGGACCCGGAAGCATAGATAGGTTCTCCATATCAGGATCTAAGGTTTCGGTCTTGGACAGCTCTCGCTCGCGCAACTTATGGATTGGTTCGACTTGGGGTCATGACACTCGATTGCCCCGGCTCACCGATGCAGGACACAACAGGACAGCGCATGACACAGCGACACATTCCGGTACTTATCGTCGGCGCAGGGCCAGTGGGCCTCTCGCTTGCCGGAGACCTTGCGACCCGCGGCATTCGCAGCCTGCTCATCGAAAAGACGGACGGCACGATCCTGCAACCTAAGATGGACATGGTCGGGGTCAGAACGATGGAGTTCTGCCGGAGATGGGGCATCGCCGAATGGGTCGAGCAGTCTCCCTATCCGCGCGACTATCCGCAGGACAACGTCTGGCTGGAGTCCTTTACAGGCGTCGAGTTCGGGCGGGAGCCAATGGTATCCAAGGAGGAGGAGCCGCTGCCGAAGCAGAGCCCGCAAAAGCGCGAGCGGTGCCCGCAGGATATGTTCGATCCGATCCTGACGCGTTTCGTCCGCCAATTCGACGAGTCCACTATCGAGTATGAGACGGAGCTGCAGTCGTTCACGCAATCCGCCAAGGGAGTGGTTGCCGAGCTCAGGCACAAGAACGGCACGCTCGAGACGATCACGGCGGATTATCTGGTCGGAACCGACGGCGCCGCCAGCACGGTGCGCCGCGCGCTCGACATCCCGATGCATGGCCAGCCGGTGCTGACCTACACGACCAACGTGATCTTCCGCTGCAAAGATCTGCCGTCGCTCCATGACAAGGGCAAGGCCTACCGCTTCATCTTCATCGGAGAGGAAGGCACCTGGCTGACCATCGTGGCCATCGACGGCGCCGACCGCTGGCGCCTCTCCTATGTCGGATCGCAGGAACGGCGCACGCTGGAAGAGGCCGACATCCACAAGCTTATCCTGCGCGCCATGGGCAAGCCCTTCGAGTACGAAATCGAATCCGTGATGCCCTGGGTCCGCCGCGCACTTGTGGCCGAAACCTTCGGCAAGGGGCGGGTCTTCCTTGCCGGAGATGCCTGCCACCTGACATCGCCCACCGGCGGCTTCGGGATGAACACCGGGATCGCCGATGCGGTGGATCTCTCGTGGAAACTTGCAGCTGTTCTCGACGGCTGGGCCGATCCGGCGCTGCTCGAAAGCTACACGATCGAGCGCAAGCCCGTCGCGGTCCGAATGGTGACCGAGGCCAACCGAAACCTGAAGCGAATGCTGGCGACCCGCACCAAGGCGCCTGACCCGATCGCCTTCGATCCAAGCCCCGAAGGCGCCGCGGCCCGCAAGGCCTATGGCGACTGGTACACCGAGACGATGCGCGCCGAGTGGTACTCTATTGGGATCCATCTCGGCTTCAACTACTACGAGTCCCCGGTGGTCTGCCCCGATGGCTCCGATAACCCGGATGACGACGTGTCGAATTACGTACAGACAGGCCGGCCGGGACACCGGGCGCCACATGCCTGGCTCAAGGACGGGCAATCGACACTTGACCTTTTCGGCGAGGGGGTGACCCTGTTGCGTCTGTCCGCCGACGCTCCTTCTACCGACGGTTTCGGCGCTGCGGCCGGCGAACGGAGCATACCCTTGACGATCCACGACCTTTCCGCTCAAGGCGCCGAGATACACGATCTTTATGGGGCAGCACTTGTGCTGGTTCGACCCGACGGTCATGTGGGTTGGCGTGGCAACGTGGTCCCAGGGGACCCGGGCGGCGTGCTGGACACGCTGCGCGGAGCGAACCCATCACAAGCGGCCATTCTGCCCCCCGATCTGCCCGGGGAGGAACCACATGTGGATCTGCGGTTCGAAGACATAGAAAGCTTCGCCGGTCGCGACGAAGAAGTGAGGAGGAGAGGATGATCTGGCTAGACCGGATTGAGCGCGCCCTTGCGGCCGCAATGATGATGATCGGTTGTTTGGCGTTGATCGCCACGGCCTTCCACGTCACCGCCAGCGTGGTCATGCGCTATGCGTTCAACACGCCACTGAACGCAACGCTCGAGATCGGCACTTTCTATTACATGGTCGCGATCTCCTTTCTGCCTCTTGCCTATACGCAGCTTGGCCGTGGCCACATCACCGTTGATTTCGTGGCGGAACTGCTTCCAGCAAGAGCCAACAAGGTGCTTCAGTTCATCGCGGATTGCCTGATGCTGGTGTTTCTCGTGTTGCTGACGCGCGGTGCTTGGATTTCGGCAATCGAGGCAACTCGGCACAAAGAATACGCTTTTACGGCAAAGTTTGACCTGTTGCTCTGGCCGTCCCGCTGGATCCTGGTCGCTGCCATGGTGGCCTTCGTTCTCGTGCTGCTGGCACAGATCGTCCGGAGCGTCGCCGGCCGTGGCAACGGAATGGAAACGCCATGACCCCGCTGGCAATAGGCTTGATCGGACTGGCGGGGCTGTTCGTCCTGCTGGCTATTCGCCTTCCGGTCGGCATCTGTCTGGCTGTGGTTTCGTTCTGCGGGGTCTGGGCCATCCGGGGTGACCGCGCTGCCTTTGGCTTGCTGGAATCCCTGCCATATGACTTCGTGGCGCACTGGACGCTCTCGGCGATTCCGATGTTCCTGCTGATGGGTGCGATCGTGGCCCATTCGGGCATGACGACCGCGCTGTTCCGGGCGATGCGGATCTGGCTGGCCTGGCTGCCGGGTAGCCTTGCGGTGGCGACCAATTTCGCAGGGGCGGGATTTGCAGCCGCCAGCGGGTCCAGCATGGCGACCACGGCGACCCTTGGCCGCGTCGCCGTTCCCGAAATGCTGCGGCTCGGCTACAATCCGGGCCTCGCGACCGGGGTGTCGACCGCCGTGGGGACGCTCGGCGCGGTGATACCGCCCAGCATCATGATCGTTCTGTTCGCCATCTTCGCCCAGGTGCCTGTGGGGCAGGTGCTGATCGCCGGTATTGTGCCCGGACTGCTGACAGCCTTCGCCTACGCCGTGCTGATCGTGACCCGCTGCAAGCTCGACCCGAGCCTGGCCCCGCGGGACGTAGATCATGGCATGACACGACGCGAGAAGCTGGCCCTGCTGCTGCCCGTCTGGCCTCTGCCGGTGCTCGTGATCGGCGTGATCGGGGGCATCTACAGCGGCATCACCACCGCGACCGAGGCGGGCGCGGCCGGTGTTGTGCTCGCTTTGATCCTGGGGCTGGTCCAGCGCAAGCTGACTTGGGAGGGCCTCAGGGCGAGCTTGATAGATTCCGCCCGCAGCACGGCAGCCCTCATGCTGATCGCAATTGGCGCGGCGATGCTCACCCGGTTTCTGGCATTCACCGGCATTCCGAACCTGCTGTCGGATGTCATCATCGCCTGGGGCGCCAGCCCTCTGGTGATCATCCTGGCCGTATCGGTCGCCTACCTGATCCTGGGTTGCTTCCTCGACCCGCTGGGCGTGCTGCTGCTGACCCTGCCGATCCTGCTGCCGATCTTCGATGCGGCGGACATGAACATGATCTGGGTGGGGATCATCCTGGTGAAGTTCATCGAGATCGGGATGCTGACGCCACCTGTTGGGCTGAACGTCTTCGTGATGAAGGGGATCATGGGCGATGAGGTCAGCCTGATTTCGATCTTCAAGGGCGTGACCTGGTTTCTGCTGGCAGAGGTCGTCGTGATGGCTATTCTGATCGGATTTCCGGCCGTCGTCACCTTCCTGCCTGAAATGATGCAATGACCAGAGAGGCACCCATGCCGGATCAAAACCGATCTGAACAGACCGACGTGCTTGTCATCGGAGCCGGCATGGCAGGTTACGCGGCGGCCATCGCCGCACGGGAGGCCGGCGCACGGGTCATCCTCGCCGAGAAGATGGATCACGACGGCGGCAGTTCGATCCTGAGCGGAACGACCTTCGCCTTCGCTGGCACGCCGCTTCAGGCGACGCAGGGAATCGAGGACGACGCCGAGACACTGAGAGCCGACCTGCTTGAAGTTGGCGGACACAAGAACGACCCTGCCATGGTCGATCTCTACGTTGCGCATCAACTCGAAACGTTCGGCTGGTTGCGCGACATCGGGGTCGTCTTTCAGGAGGTGCAACTCAGCTCGAACATGTCGCGGCCCCGCAGCCACCCGGCAGTGCCCGCGCAGATCTTTCAAAGCCTGCGTGAGCGCGGGGCGGCACTCGGTCTCGATCTTCGCACCGGCTATGCCGCGCGGCGACTGATCCAGAGGTCCGATGGCACCGTGGCGGGTGCGGAATTCGACACGCCAGACGGTCCGCTCGACATCCGCGCAAAGGGCGGGGTGATCCTGGCGACCGGCGGTTTCGCCCGCAGCGACAGGCTGGTTCAGACCTTCGCGCCCGATCAGGCCCCCGCGCTCCGCCTCGGTGGGGCAGGGTCGCACGGAGACGGCCTGACGATGGCCTGGGCGCTTGGCGCCGACATGGCCGACATGGGCTATGCCAAGGCGACCTTCGGTATCGCCTATCCCGATTACCCGGGGTCGGGCCGCGCCGCGTTCGAGGACGACCGCGCCCTGTTGCATGCGATGTATCGCGGCGCCATAGCCGTGAACCGCGAGGGGCAGCGCTTCATTGCGGAGTCGGCCTCCTACAAAGTGCTGGGCGACGCCTGCCTGAAGCAGCCCGATGCGCTGGCCTTCCAGATCTTCGACTCGCAGGTCATGGCGGAATCGCGAGAGGCCCCCCGCACCCACAACTACCGCGCCGCCGAGGCCGCCGGGGTGCTGATCCGGGCCGACACGATCGAGGCGCTGGCCGACGCGGCCGGACTTCCGGCCGAGGCGGTGACCGCTGCGGTCTCCGCCTACAACGCCGCCTGCGACGGCTCGCAGCCGGATGCCTTCGGACGCACGACGCTCGGCATGGGCTACGGCGCGCCGCGTCGGATCGACCAGGCGCCGTTTTACGCCTACCCCTGTACCTCGGGGCTCTTCAGTACCTATTCGGGGCTGCGGACCGGAGCCGACCTTCAGGTCCGCAGGGTCGACGGCACCACAATCTGCGACCTCTACGCCGCCGGAGAGGTCCTGGGCGGCTTTCATGGCAAGGGCTACATGAGCGGATCGGCCATGGGCAAATCGGCGGTCTTCGGACGCCTCGCCGGCCAGTCGGCGGCCAACAAGGCGCTCGCCGCCAATGCGCGTTACGATGAGATCGACGCCCAGTGAAAGAAGCTTGATCGCTGAAGACAGCCAGCGGGCCCGGTTCGGCACGCCGACCCGGCAGGAGAACCGTCTTTTGGCCGGACGTCAGCAGAGCGCACCCGATGGCACACGGACGCGACATCACCCGCAGCAGGATCCAGGCGCTTTCCCGGACGCCATCATCCGCCCGGCAGAGGGTTGCCGGCCCGTCAGGAACCGGCGATCAGGTCCTCGATGTCGCACTCGCCCAGTTCGGGCACATGCGGCCGCACGGTGACGCTGCTTCCTGTCATCCTGAAGGGCAGGTTGGGCACCAGGAAGGCGCCGCCCTTGTCCACGACCTTCTGGAACGCCTGCCGCAGCGCAAGCTGCGGGTCCTGCATCGCTTCGCTGACGGTGCGGTAGCGCGCACAGGGCACCGAGGCCGCAACAAGCTTTTCCTCGCAGGCCTTCGACGTGCGCTCGGCCGTCCACTTTTCGACCTCGTCAAACAGCCGGTCGAGATGGCTGCCGCGTGCCTGCGGGGTGGCGAAGTCGGGGTCGTTCGCCAAGTCGGGGCGACCGATGGAGGCGCACAGGTTTTCGAAGTTGCGCTGCGTGTTCGGCACCAGGATGACAAAGCCGTCCGACGTGCGCAGGGGCCGGTAGATCGGGCGCATGGCCCCGGTCGGAAACTGCGCCTCCTGCACCTCGTAGGGCATCATGTTCATCATGCATTCCATCAAGGACAGGTCGATATGCTGCCCCTCGCCGGTGCGCGTGCGCTGGTAAAGCGCGCTCGCGATGGCGCCCAGCCCGTAGACCGCCGACAGCACGTCCGCGAAGAAGAACAAGGGGTTGATCGGGCGGTCGATGTCGCGACCCACCTGGTAGGACAGGTTGGCCAGGTCGTAGCCCGAGGTCGCCTGGATGATCTGGGCGAAGGCGGGACGCTCGGCGCCCTCGCCCTGCTGGCCGAAGCCCGAGATGGAGCAGTAGATCAGCGCTGGCTGATCGCGGCGCAGGGTCTGATGATCCAATCCCATGCGCTTCATCACCCCGGGCCGGAAGTTCTCGACCACCACGTCGGCCGTGGCGATCAGCCGACGCACCGCGTCCACGTCCTGCGGGTTCTTCAGGTCTAGCACGACGCTTTTCTTGCCCGCGTTCAGGTGGCCGAAATAGGTGCTGGCACCATCGCGCATCGGTTTTTGGGTGCGGATGAAGTCGCCGCCCGAAGCCTCGACCTTGATCACTTCCGCCCCCATGTCGGCCAGATAACGGGTGCAGTAGGGGCCCGCCATGAAGGTCGTGAAATCGACGATGCGGATCCCCAACAAGGGGCGGTCTTCGGCTTGTTGCGTGGTCATGTCATCTCCTCACATGGCCGCATTGGCGCGGCCGCCGTCGGCCAGGATGACCTCGCCGGTGACATAAGCCGCCTTGTCGCTGGCAAGATATGCGACCAGGTCCGCGATATCCTGCGGCTGTCCCGCCCGGCCCAGAGGCGTGACGGCCAACCGTTTCCGAACGCCTTCCTCGCCGATGTTCTTCACGGCGGCGGGGGTCTCGATGAATCCTGGCGCGACGCCGTTGACCCTGATGCCTCGGGCGCCGAGGTCCGTGGCAAGCTGCCGGGTGATGCCGGTCACAGCGGCCTTGACCGCGCAATACCCAATCGAGTTCGGGGTCGCGCGAATGCCGGCGGAGGACGAGATGTTGACGATGGCGCCGCCACCGGCAGCGGCCATCGGCCCTTCGACCGCCTGGCACATCCAGATCATGCCCTTGACGCCCACGTTCAGCATTCGATCCAGGGCGCGCTCCTCGACATCGGCAAGAGGTTCGTACCGGATCCAGGCGGCGTTGTTCACCAGGATGTCGATACGCCCACCTTCCTCCGAGATGGCCGCCACGCCCTCGTGCACGGCGGCGCGGTCGCTTATGTCAAGAACGCGGTACTCCGCCTGACCACCGGCGTCGCGGATCGCGCCGACGGTTTCCTTCAGGTCGTCTTCCTTCAGGTCGAGGCACCAGACATGGCAGCCCTCGGCTGCAAGCGCTGCCGCAATGACCCGACCGATGCCGCGACCGCTCCCGGTGACGAGCGCGACGCGGTGAACAGTGTCACGTGTCATGATCTCTCCTCACGCCGCCGCCAGGTTGCGCCCGATGATCATGCGCTGGATCTCGTTGGTCCCCTCGAGGATCTGGTTCAGCTTGGCGTCGCGCATCATCCGCTCGACCGGGTATTCCTTGGAATAGCCCGCGCTGCCCATGGCCTGCACTGCTTCGGTTGTGACTTCCATGGCCACGTCCGTGACATAGCACTTGGACACGGCCCCGAGCATAGCCAGACGGCTGTGATCGCCCGAGTCGATCTCGGCACAGACCGAATAGAGCAGCGCCCGCGCCGCTTCGGTCTTCATGTGCATATCCGCGAACTTGAACTGCATGCCCTGAAACTGGGAAACGGCGCGCCCGAACTGGACCCGCTCCTTCGCAAAGGCCAGCGCCGTGTCGAGCGCGCCCTGTGCGAGACCCAGAGAGGATCCCGCGACGGTCGGCCGGTTGAGATCGAGGATCTTCATGCAACCCTTGAACCCGGTTCCCTCCTCACCGAGCATGCAATCCGCCGGGACCACCATGTCCTCGAAGAACAACTCGTGGTTCGGCGCGCCGTTGCGGCCCATCTTGCGTTCCTTGCGACCGACGCGGAAGCCGGGAGTTTTCGTGTCCACTAGGAAGGCGCTTATCGAGTCCGACGAGGTGCCCTCGGAAGTCTTGGCGAAAACGAGCACGTAGTCGGCAACCCCGCCCCACGTGATCCAGCTTTTCTGCCCATTGATGACATAGGAATCGTTGCCCTGCCTCTTCGCAAAGGTCTTCATCGAACGCACGTCCGATCCGGTGCCGGGCTCGGTCATGCCGATCGCCGTGATGACCTTGCCGGAGGCCGAGATCGGAAGGTACTTCTGCTTTTGCTCTTCGGTTCCCATGTGCAGCACGGGCAGGATCAGACCGATGGAATTGTTCGCAGCCAGGGCCGAGGCCGTCAGCGACGCGCGGCCAAGCTCCTCCTTGGCGATGCAGACGGTGGTCAGGTCGCCGCCCGCCCCGCCGTATTCCTCTGGCACCCAGAGTGACAGCAGGCCCAGCTCACCGAACAACTCGGCCAGCTCGTACGGAAATTCATCGGTCTCGTCGATCCTTGACGCAATTGGCGCGACTTCCTTTTCGGTGACCTTGCGCAGCATATCGCGAAAGGACTTCTGTTCTTCGGTGAACATGTGATGTCTCCAGTGTTGCCCCGAAGCCGATGAGACCGGTCCGGGATGTGAATTTCAGGGTCGTGCCTCTCAGGCAACGTGGCGCGGGCGTTTCTTCATAAGTGCGGCCCGTCCTTCCGCGCAGTCCTGGCCCAAGACACGGACCTTCTGGTGGTCGTCATCCCGCTTTTCCGCCAGCTCGGTCACCGCGGGCAGGGGGCCTGAATGGGGCACCTCGAGGCGCCGCAGCTTGTCAAAGCTCCAAACCCGGAGCCTTGTCTCACCCGCTGTCCGTGCCGTTGTCGTCAACCCGAAGCCTCCCCTTCGGCATCCAGCAGGTCCAGCGCGGTCCATGCGCCGCCGAAGGCCGCTCCGATGTATAGAACCCGTTTCACGTAATGGCCGATGGCCGTTTCATCCGACATTCCTCTGCATCCATGCATTTGGATCGCGGCTTCGCCGATCCGCCGCCCATGGCATGTGGCCACGTAACGCGCCTTCAGAAGCTGGCGGCGAGGCTCGTCCATGGTCTCTGCGGCGAAACTCGCCAGATCGGCCATCGAACTCACCATTTCGAAGTCCATGTGCATGTCGGCCGCCCGATGCCGAAGCACCTGAAACTCGGACAGCGCCCGACCGAACTGGCGCGGCTCCTTCAGGTGCTCGACGGTGCGCTTGCATATCTCGTCCAGGGCGCCTGTCAGTTCGTGGCAGAGCGCGGCAGAAGCGACATGCCCGGCCCGCTCGAGCGCGGCATCGGCAGTCGCACCTTCCGCGATGACCTCGTCCGGTTCGACCTCCACCTCCTTGAGCACCAGTGCCGCCAGCGGACGCCCATCGACGGCCCTGTAGGGATATGCGGACAGGCCCTTGCGGTGGGTCGGGAGCCGAACGAGCAACCTTTCCCCGCCAGGCGCGTCGAGACCCAGGATCACGTCGGTGGTCGCGTCGGAGTACTCGCAGGCCGCGACCCTTCCTCTCAGCAACAGCCGGGCGCCGCGTTCCTCGGCCTGTACGCGCACGTCAGTGCCGTTCGGTAACCCGTCACTCTGTGCCGAGACGGTCACGATGCGGTTCCCTGCCGCAATGCCGGAGAGCAGGGTTTCCACCAGCGCGCGACGCGGGACATATGACAGCAGGGTGGCCGCCACGATGGAAGACCCGATGTAAGGCATGGTCACCAGCGCCTCGCCGCACAGACGCGCCAGGGCGCAGGCCTCGCGGAGGGGACGGTTGAGTCCGCCGTCACCCTCGCCGACGCAAACACCCAGCCACCCGAGCTGCGCGATACCGGACCATTCGGACAGGTCGCTCCCGGCTGTCTCGGATCGCAGCCGAACCTTGCGATCCGCGACGAAGCCGGCCGCCGCATCGGTCAGCCTCCTGATGTCTTCGGAGGGCGCGAGATGATCCAGAAAGGTGCCGGGCATGTGCTCAGCCAAGGACCGTTCTCGCGATGATGTCGCGGTGGATTTCATTGGTTGTTCCAAACATGCTGAGCCTGCGGCTGTGCAGATAGTCCTGCATCACCCCTGCCGTTTCGGCGTGGTCGCTTTCATGCGGCACCGGACCGAACGCCACACCGCCGTGACCGACGGAGTCGACCAGCAGCGCGGTCAGATGCTGCTGCATCTCGCTCCCCCGTACCTTGAGCATCGAGGCCGCCGCCGGATTGGGGCCGTGGCTACGCATGCGAATCTCGCAGACCTCGAGGGCTGTCAGTTCGGCGTCCACCCGAGCGACTTCGGTCAAGAACGAGGGCGACGGACGTCCGGACGCACCTTGCATCATCGCCCGGTCCGCGTAGGTTTTCAGGCGCGCAAGCTGGCGACGGCTGCGCCCAGTGCAGGTCAGGCCAATGCCCTCATTCTGGAGCAGGAAGCGCGCGTAACCCCAACCCTTGCCCATGTCGCCGACAAGCCCGGACCTGGGCACCTCGACGTCCTTGAAATGGATCGAGTTCAGACTGTGGCTGCCGTCGATGCCGAGGATCGGACGCACCTCGATCCCCGGGAGGTCCATGTCAAAGACCAGACAGGTGAAGCCGTCCTGCTTGCGCTCTTCCTTCGACGTTCGCACGAGACAGAAGATGCGATCAGCGCAAAGCGCATGGGTGGTCCAGGTCTTCTCGCCGTTGACGAGAAAGTGGTCGCCCGCATCCTCTGCTCGGGTACTGAGACTTGCGAGGTCCGATCCGGCACCGGACTCCGAAAAGCCCTGGCACCACCAGTCCTCACCGGAACGGATGCGGGGCAGATAGAAGTCCTTCTGTTCCCGGCTTCCGAACGTGTAAATGACGGGCCCCACCATACCGGTGCCGAAAGGGGGAAGCGGCGGCGCGGCGTTCGCCCCCAGTTCGTAGTTGAACAGGAACTGCTGCATCGGGGTCCATCCCGTGCCGCCGTGCTCCTCGGGCCAACTGGGCGCGCCCCAGCCCCTCTCGTTCAGGGCGCGTTGCAGCGCCACGATTTCGGACTTGCTGGATGGGAGACCCCGGTCCACGCGCTCGCGCAGGTCTTCGGGAACGGCAGACCGAAGGAAACGGCGCACCTCGAGCCGGAAGCCTCTCAACCCATCATCCAGCAGAAGGTCGATGTGATCGGGCGCGCTCTGGTCCAGATGCGTGCCGGCCGGTTGGAACGAAACAACATTTTCCGGCACCATGACGCCCTTTCCTTGTCCTCTGGTTCAGCAACCTGCCTGCTCGCGGGACGACCGACAAATATCGAGACGCTATCACAGCATTCGGCAACGCTATCCCTCCAGGAGGCCGCAAGCGTGGCATGACCGCAGTCATATCTTTGCCATGGATGATGAAACGGTATCCGTCTCTGCATCGCCCACGGGCTGCGTTGACAGCGCGGGCCCGCAAACCAACGATACGGCATCGTTCACCGGCGGAGGCCGAGATCATGTCCGATGCAGCCTCAGGTGCCATCCTTGCCAAGTCGGACCGCAGCATCATTCGGAAGGAGCAGCACGAGAGGGCGGACCGTGCTTCGACGGGTTTCGCCCCGCTCGGGAGACTGCGTAACCGGTGTCCTGGCGCCATCTGTCGCGCGGCGCTCTGATCTCGGATCGCCGCCGTCGGACCGGATTCTGCGCACTGACCTTTCCTGGCGACATGGCACGGACAGAAATCCGGCAGGACTACGAGCGCGCAGAGTTCCTCCGTATCGCCGTCGAGCGCGTGTTCAGATTGCCCCCAACTACATCATGGAAAACTCAGGAGACCGCCAGCAATGACGCTTGTACTCAATGAAGAAATGGCCCCCGGTGTCGGATTGCTCACCCTCAATCGCCCGGACGTGCGCAACGCTCTGTCGTTCGAGCTGCGGCAGCAGCTCATTGACGCTCTGGCCGACTTCGCGCGAAACGAAACCATCCGCTGCGTGGTATTGACCGGCGGGCCCGACGTCTTTGCCGCGGGCGCTGACCTGAAGCAACTTAGCCGGATGGGGCCAATCGACATGCTCGAAGCCTCGCCGGAGCGATACTGGCAAGCCATCTCCGCGTTTCCCAAACCGCTGATTGCGGCCGTGAACGGCCTGGCTCTTGGCGGCGGGTTCGAACTTGTGATGCATGCCGACATCATCGTCGCGGGCCAGTCCGCAACCTTCGGGTTGCCCGAAGTCAAGCTGGGCCTCCTGCCCGGCGCAGGTGGCACGCAACGGCTGCCCCGTGCGATCGGAAAATCCCCTGCGATGCGCTTCCTGCTGACCGGAGACCCGATACCCGCTCCCCTCGCGGCCGAACTCGGTTTGCTCAGCGATGTCGTGCCGGACGATCAGGTGCTGGAGGCCGCCAGGGAGATCGCCAGCAAGATTGCCCGGCGCCCTCCGCTCGCCGTACGGATGATCAAGCAATGTGTTCTCAACGGCGCCGACCTGCCTCTGGACGCCGGATTGGAAATCGAGCGGAAGTCGCTGCAACTCCTTCTCGCATCCGAAGACAAGGCGGAAGGCATCGCCGCGTTCATCGAAAAACGACAGGCTGTATTCAAGGGACGGTGACAGGCTGTCGAGGCGAATGTCGGTCTCGTCCATTGCACGATGCACTGCCGGGCAGTGATACGAGATCGTGTTCGGCAGGCTCAAGGATTGGCGGCGTGTGGTGATCCGCTATGACCGATGCCCAAGCTATGCCCGTCGGCCCTCGCCCTCGCGGCGACCGTAATCCACTGGTTTCGAATCCTGACCCTAGCCGCGCCGGGGTCCCATGCCGTCGCGGTTCAGCCCAAGCCGCGTTGCATGCCATGACGCCTCGGCACGAGACGAAATGCCGAGCTTGCCGTAAATTGACTTGATGTAGCTGGCAACCGTTGTCTCCGCGAGACCGAGCTCACGCGCCACCTCGGAGTTGCGCAGCCCTCGTGAGATCAGCGCCAGAACCTCTGTCTCGCGATCGGTGAGCCCGTGGGTGGGCGGAGCACTCGGGCCGGTCAGACTGAAATGCTCCATGATGCGTCGCGCGATCGAAGGCGAAAGCGCGGGCAGGCCCAGATGGATCTGGCGCAACTGGTGGGCCAACAGCGAGGCCGGGTTCTCCTTGAGGAGGTAGCCCTGCGCCCCGGCAGAGAGGGCGCCTACGACGCTGGCATCATCACCGAGCACGGTGGTGACGACGCAGATCGTGGCGGCGCGGCTGTCCCTGATCTGCCTCAGCAGGTCGAGGCCCGACCCGTCCGGCAGCCCCAGATCGATAAGCGCCAGATCCTGCGGCTGTTCCAGCAGCACGCGTGCCTGCCGCAGCGTTTCGGCCTGTAGTATCTGCGCGCCTCCAAAAACCTCCTCGACGATGGCACAGAGCCAGCGGCGAGTCTCGGCAATATCTTCGACGACAAGGATCCGCATCAGCCCGCCGCCCTTTCCAGCCCGGCTGTGCTCGGAGCACGCAGCCTTGCAAGCGGCAAGGTGGCGAGCACCCGGGTGCCGCCCTGCGCGGGTTCGATCACGAGCGTGCCGCCGCAGGCCTCTACGCGAAAGCGCAGATTTGCAAGCCCGCTCCCCTGACGCAGCCATTCACCCTTGGTGCCGGTGCCATCGTCCTCGACGATCAGCCTGAGTCTTTCACCTGGCAGGGGAAGAAACCGGAGGCTTACGTTGCGGGCTTTGGAATGGCGCAGAGCATTGCTGACAGACTCCCGCAACAGCGCCCGAAGGGTTTGCGCCTGAAGCGCCGTGAGCGAGATGTGCGGCCTATCCGTGGCGCTTAGGCCGCAGTCCTGCCATTCCATCCCCAGTCCCGCCGCTTCGAGATGATCGCCGATCTCCCGCCGGAGGTCAGCCAGAAGTTGCGCCAGAACCGCTCCGTCCTCCGCCGGGTTCGACACGATCTGTCGCAGGTCCGAGAGGGTCTGTCGGATCAGCAGATCCTTCCGCTCCGGGTCCGAAGAGTGCAGCGCGCCCAGCAACTGAACCCCGATATTGTCATGCATGTCGCGGTTGATGCGGCTGCGTTCGGTTTCGACTGCGGCGTCATGTGCGCGCTGGCGCGCGATGGAGCGGTCGAGCATTCCGACCACACTGCGCGCCAGTCGCTCATCGCGTCGGTTGAACAAAGCGCGCCCCTGCCGCGCCCAGTGCAGGCGAATGCCCGGCAGACGGTGCGGCAACGGGATCTCGAGCGTTTCGCCGCCGTCGCGCAGGCCGACCGCATCGAAGGCCGGTGAGCCGTGCTCGATACGGAGCGGATCGAAAAGGCGACGCAACAGGGCATGAAGCGCGGCATCGCGGTCCTCCGCCCGGGTGGCAAGAGCCACATCGCTGACCAGCGCGAATAGTTCTTCTTGCCCCAGTCCGCGGTCGTTGCGCAACCAGCGGCCCAGCACATCGCGAAGCGGCAGATAGATCAGGCCCACCACGGCGAGCGCGAGGCCGAACGCAGGCGCCCGGTCGAGCGCAAGTCCAAGGATCATTGCCGCGTCGAGTACCAGCAGCAGAAGAACGCCACCCATGTAGAAGAGTATGCGGAAGGACCAGTCCGACAACTCGAAGAGCCTGTAGCGCGCGATCCCCATGGCGAGGCCAACAAAGATCACGAGGAAGAAGAGGAAGGCGTGTCCCTGCGAAAGGCGCGGCGGCGCGCCCATCATCAGGGGAAGCGTGACGGTCAGGCCGAAACCACCGGCACCCACCAGTACAGAAAGGCCGAACCATCCGAGCATTGCCCGCGCCGTGGGGTTGCGCCGGTTCACCACCGCCTGTGCCAGAACCGCGGCCAGCAGCATCAGCATTGCGAGGACGACGGGCGCCTGTCGGTTCTGCAGCGCATCCGGCCAGTCGACAAGGACGGTCAGGATGAAGACCGAGAACAGCGCAGCGACGGACCAGAGCGCCGCCCGCCCGGCAAGTCGTGCCGGATAGATCAGGAAAAGGTTGATCATCCCGATCCCGAAGACCAGCGTCCCTAGGTAGTTCAGCCGCGAAGCTATCGTGAAGACCTCGGTACTGAGCGCAAGCTCCCGGGTGCTGTAGAGCGCGGCCGCGTCAGCGGAGATCATCAGGCCGAGACCTGCAAGCCCGAAGCACTGAACCGCCCGGTCTTCGTGCCGCAATGCCATGACCCAGCCGCCCAGAACGATACCTGCGAAGCCCACGCCAAGCTGGACCCAGAAGACGCCCGGCAGGTCGCCAAGAGGCCGGGAAGGCGCCGGTCGGATCTCTTGCATGACGCGGTCGGGCGCGCCTTGGGGGTGCAACTTAAGATGGGTTGTGGGTGCTGCTATACGCGCGAGCAGCGCGTCCTGCTTCGCAAAGAAGGCGCGCATCTCTTCGGGGTCTGTCAGGGCGTCAGGCTCTTCGGTCAGGTCTCGCGCATTGACCGGCAGGGCCGGGAGGCCGGGCGCAGCAACCGAGAGGAGCGTCGCGCCTTGGGGGACGCGGCCTTCGGCGGGACCGTCAGGATGGACCGCATAGACTATGGCGCTGTTGTCCGGCCCCGCGACGAGCCGCACCCCGAGCCAAGGCTGACTGAGCGCGATCCAGAGCACCAGGGTCGCGACGGCAAGCCCAAGTGCCAGCGCCGACGCAGCGAGCAGAGCCGGAGAATAGGTTTGCTTCATGCGGTGGGTGCCATGTTTCGCGAAACACCAGAAACCAAATATTCCAAAAGTTTAGTGCCAGTATTTTTGCTTGAATACCCCTGAACAGGGGAGAGACAGCGCAATTTCTGGGCGCCAAAAAGATTCATTATCAATTATCAAGGATACGAGGGATGCGCATTGCAAATCTTGGGCGGCTTAGCCTCGCCCTGGTGCTTGGCACATCGCTGTCCGGCTGCCTGCAGGGCAGCAGTGGTGGCGGAGCTGGCGGTGGTGGAACTGGCGGTGGCGGCGGAGGAGGCGGTGGCAGCTCAAGCTTCGACACCGAGTTCGATCGCGTCACGGCCAAGGCGCCGACGTCGAACATGCCGACCGCGATCAACGCATCCTACGCCGGACGGCTTAAGGTTGACGTGACCGATCCTTCCAGCACCATCGGTGAGGTCGAGGGCGATCTGGACCTCGATGTGGCCTGGAATGATGGACAGGCCACCAACCCGTTCACCGGGACCGCGTCGAATTTCACCGGCACGCTGGTGACCGGCCAAACAGGCACCATTGACGGCACTCTGACCGTAGACAACAGCTTCGGCGGGTCCATCAGCCGGGTGGTCAATCCCTCGATGAACGTGGGCGGGGTCACCATCCCCGAGACACAGATCGGGGCGCTGAGCGTCACTCTCACCGGTGAGTTGAGCCAGGGCGGGACCGCTGCCGACACGCAGATAACGCTCGGCGGGTCGTTCTTCGGCGATGCCGGTGAGGCCGCGCTTGGGCCGGTGGTCGGCGGTTACAACCTGCCGAACTCGGGCAATCCGGCGGTGTTCGACGGTGCCATCGCAGGCACCTATTATATCGAACAAAAATGATGACAAGGCTCGCGGCACTTGGCGTGCGGCGCCTGCTCGCGGGCCTTTTTCTTGCACTGGCGCTTGTGTCGCAAGCACCGGCGCAGCAGTCTGACGTGCTTGCCCGTGCCGAGGCGCAGGTAAATGCCGGAGACTATGGCACCGCTATCTCCGCCCTGCAGAGAATGGGGCCTCAAGCGTTGCGCGAGGCCGAGTTGCGCCGTCTCTGGGCGCTGTCCATGGCGCATGTCCGGCAGGGCCGTCCACGCGCGGCACTGCCCTGGCTGGACCGACTGGTCTCCCTTGCGCCCGATGCCGTCACCTACCGTCTGGAACTCGCCAACACGCTCGAGGCTGCGGGGCAGGCAGAGCGCGCGCGCTACCACTATTCCCTGGCGCGCGGCGCCGCGCTGCCCCCGTCGCTGGCCGACGAGGTGACGCGGCGCATCGACCAGATTGATCGTGCCCGGATCTGGGAAGGCAATTTCCGCTTCGCGATCGTGCCCGAGAGTAATCCCGCGAAACGAACCGCGGCCGACACCATCATGATCGGCGACCTGCCCTTCAAGCTCAAGGACGCCTCCCGCGCACAGCCCGCCCGGGGTGTCGAACTTGGCTTCGGGCTTGCCGCCCTGCCCAGGGTGGGACCGGATCTGAGGCTTCGGCTGGGGGCGTCCCTCGATGCACGGCTTTACGAAGAAGGTGCGCCCGACGACGTTCAGGCACGGGCGGAACTGGGGTTGCTGCACTTCGGCGACCGCAACCGCAGACTGGGCGCCGGGATCACTCTGGGAAAGCGCTGGATCGACGGCGAGGCATACGCCAACACGCGTGGCATCTATCTGACCTGGGGCCAGTCCATCGACGCCCAGGCCCGGAGCATGCTTAACCTGACGCTGATCCGCGAGCGCACCGACTATGAACGCCCCGGAACCGAGCCCGCCACCCGATCCGTAGCAGCCGCATCGCTCAGCCACACGGTTACACCCCGGTTGCAACTCAGTTTCGGCTTGCAGGTGGAGCGGACCGAAAGCGCGCTTGCAACCGAAGCCGGGCAGGGGGGGGCGGTGACGCTTGGCGCGCGCTACGCCTTCGAGGGCGGGCTGCTCGCCGAGTTGTCACTGGCGCTTGGTCGGCACGAACGCGATGGGCCTGACCGCCTGCTTGGAATTGTACGTAAGGACCAGCGCGAGAGTCTCACCCTGAAGCTCACACACCGCGACTGGGCGGTCGCGGGCTTTGCGCCGGTACTCGAACTCGGAGCAGAGCGGCAGGACTCGAGCAACGACCTCTACAGCTACGAGAACAACCGTGTGCTGCTGGGCATCACCCGGCGGTTCTGAGACATGCGGAAGGCGATTGCGGCACCCGCCCGTGCTATCCGTGGGTCATTGCGGCCGAAGTTTGCCCGTCACCGGACATTGCTGGTCTTCATAGTGAGCAGATCAGACCGTATCGAAACGCAGGAACCTAGGCGCGGGCTTCAAGGCTCGCGTGGCGTCGAAAACCGTGAAGAGCGAGCGCACTGTGTCGGAGTTGGCCGCTATAATGCGGCGTGCATCTTTGACGGACAGTGCATTCGCACAGCGAATGTCACGACAGGCGACTATGATCCACCAGCGGAAGACGGCTCTCCCCAAGGCGGCAACGGACATCTTTGAACACGGCGGGAAGAAGAAGGCCGAGGTCGCCAAGGAGACTGCGCGGTCGTTGCACGCGGGGATCCGAGAACTGGCCACCCGCTTGCGAAAGGGTCATCCATGCGTCCCTTCCTTCACGAGACCCGCGAAGTGGTCGCCAAGGCGACGCTTGCCAAAGCGCGGCGCGACCATCTCCATCCCGAGCGCGGTCAGGAAGAAGCGCGCCGGGCCGCTCATGCGCCGTGGCAGTAACGGCAGCACCGCGAGTGCTGCGCGACGAAGCGCATCGGGCAGATGGGTGATGCGCGGCGCGGTCCCCAGCGCGTCAAAGGCGACGCGGGCGATCGCGTCCTGGGTCATCACATCGGGACCGCCGACATCGACCCAGCCGTGCCCGGAATCGGTGGCGTCAGCGATGACCTCCGCCAGATCGGCTCCGTGAATCGGGTTCAGCCGTTGCGCCCCGTCGCCGAAGAGCCAGACACGGCCGCCTTTGGCCATCTCCAGGATCTCGCCCATGTCGGAGAAGTACCCCGTCGGTGCGATCACGGTCGCGGGCATGTCGGAGGCCTGAAGCGCCTCCACAAAGGCGGACTTGGCATCGATAAGCGGCACGCCCGCCATGGCATCGGCATGAAGCACATGCACATAGGCAAAGCGCCCGACGCCCGCCGCCTCCGCCGCGCGCAGCAGGTTGAGGTTGGCCTGATAATCCACGTCGCGATAGTCCAGCCCATCCGCCTGCCGCGTGATGCCCAGCGACGAGACGACGAGGTCCACACCGTCCATCACCCCCGTCAGCGTCTCTGGCCTGGTGGCCTCGGCCTCGACCAGCACATCGGCAAGCCCTTCGGCCCGGGCGGTGTTGCGAACCAACGCGGTGACGTGATGGCCGCGCCGCGCATATTCGGCGCAGAGAAAGCGCCCGAGGTAGCCAGTCGCTCCGGCGATGAGAACGTTCATGGGTCTTCTCCGATCAGGACAGGCCGACACCAAGCGCGGCGGCAGCCATGAGAAACAGGACGGGCGTCCAAAGCAGGCGCTCCGGGCGCGAAGGGCTTGCGGCATTGGCGATCAGCGACAGCAGGGTCAGGCCGAGCGCAGGCCAGAACAGCGGTGCTAGCGGTACGGCCACGACACCGGACCGCGCGAGCAACGCCCCCGCCATAGTGCTGAGCAGCGCGGCCTGCACCAGCGCCAGCGCGCGCCAGACAGGAGGAAGCCGGCCGGGGAAACGCCCACCGACCGTCAGCCGCCCCAGCGGTGCACCGGCGGCGTTGGCAAAATGCATGAGCACCGGACAGGCGGCCAGCCCGGCATAGGCGATGGCAAGGGCAAATGGGAGAGGCTGCGTCATTGGTCGGTCCTTACCAAAACCGCAGCCAAGATCGAAGGGAACGACGCGATGTGCGCGCCTGTTGATCCCCAAGATCGATGTTGTGCCCAAGGTATCGGGGCGGATAGGTGCTTTGCCATCCCGGCTGGTGCGGTCCGCCAGTCAGCAGGTGGTGCAGACCGGCCATGCGCGTGTGGATGTCATACATCGCGCCCTCCCTCAATTGACCACCGTGTGGCCACGGCCGCGCAGGCAGTTCAGCACGATGGTCTCGCGCGTATCGCTCGCCTCGGATGCACCCGCCGCTGCGCCTGCCAGCGCGCCGACCACAGCCCCGCCGAGTGCGTCGCCTTCGTCGTCCACTTCGCCCAGAATACCGCCGATCCCGGCGCCAATGGCGGCTGCGGCCATCGTCTCCTGATCGAGTTGCTTCTGACTGCGGGCAAGGCTCCGGCAGGCGGACAGGTCGCTCTGGAACTGCGCGTTCGGAGCACCGTCCAGGATCGGATCCACATTCGTGCCCATCTCTGTGCAGGCGCCCAGAAGGGCGGTCAGGCAAAGCGGGGCAATCAGCATCGGTTTCATATCTTGTTTCCTTCGACTGTGTGTTTTGTCGAAGGGGGGTCTATGCGTCTGTATCGATCTGCGGCATGACCGCAAGGGCCAGAGGATTGACCTCCGGTATCAATTATCGAGCCAGGCGGTGGGACTCATGCCCGTCCACCGCCGGAAGGCCCGTACGAAAGCCGAGGCCTCCGAGAAGCCCAGAAGATAGGCCGTCTCCCCGACGGAGACCTTGCGCGTGCTGAGATAATCCATCGCCATCCGGCGGCGCAGGTCATCATGGACCTCGGCGAAGGTGACGCCTTCGTCCTTGAGCCGGCGGTAGAGCGTCTGCCGGCTCATGCCGAGGTCACGCGCGATACGGTCCATCGAGAGCGTACCCTCGTGCAGATCGGCCAGCACCCGCGCTTCGACGGCGGCACGCAGGGTGTCATTTTCCGCGAGGGCCTGCATCAGGCCATCGGCATGGCGCGTGAAGACGCCAAAGACATAGTCCTTGCCGCCGTCGAAGGCCTCGTCGAGCCAGACCGGATTGATCCGCAGCGCATTGCGCGAGGCGCGGAAGGTCACCGGCACGCGGAACAGGTCGGGGTAGCGATTGGCGTGTGGCGGCGGGGCGTAGGTCACCTCCAGCGCCAGCTCGAAGGGGTGTTCGGGGGCGGAGCGGCGGAATTCGGAGATGAACCGCGCGAAGCTCGCCTCCGTCGCATTCCAGCTTCCGTCGCCGGGGTGGTGATCGATCAGCCAGACCGTATCGCCTTCTCGCGCGATTTCGAAGCGGTCCCGCCCGCCGGGGATCGGCACGTCCGCCATGAGCCGCGCATAGCGGTTGAGCTGACCGAGGCTGTGCGGGAAGGAGGTGGAGGCATGTACGATCTGGCCCACGATGGACATGGTCTCCAGCCGGGTTTCCAGCACGTGGCGCAGAAGCAGCGAGGTATCGTTCAACGCCTCGATCCCCGCGGCGATAAGGGCCTGATAGGCGGCAGTGGGAATGCGGGTGTCCTGATCGGCGAGATCGTCTTCGCAGAGTCGCGCTGTCGCAAGCAGGCCCGCACGCGGCGCACCCTCGGCCACGGCATAGTCGAGAAAGGCCGAGGCGAAACCGGCGGCCATGGTCTGATCGGACATGCGGCAGTCTCCAACCGTCAAGAACTTGGTCCGCCCGGTTATGCCACCACCGAACAGCCGTCGGCAGAATGAGACGAGACACAACGTGGGGACAAGCCCTATGCTGCGCCCCCTGATTGCATTGCCCGTCATCCTGCTCTGTCTCTGCATGCGGATCTTCGCATTCCGGATGTGGATCACTTGGCAGCCACCGGAGGTCTGCGCGACCGCAATCGCTGCCCTGTTATCTTCGCCCTTGCCCGGGTCTGAAACCGGATTTGCGAACCCATGTTCATAACGTCTTGTTCATGGACTTTCAGAGCGCCGTTCGAAGACAGCGAAACGAAGATCGTGCGGACCTCTGGGTGGCCGATCGGCGCAGGGGGCGGCTTTGACAGCCATCATGGGAGCGCGGGCCCATGGGGCTGACGCGCCGGTTCCATAGGTGTGCCGTTACTGCAATTTTCCGCTTGCCAAAAAGTAACGTTATAAAATAACAATCCTCGACATGACTGGATGGGCATGCCAATTTTACCTCGCTAAAGCAGTCCCTTGGCGGGCTTTACCATTGCGACCGACAGTCAGGATGAAACGAGAAAACGGCGCAAACTCTTCGGTACGCCTCGCCGGGCGTCCTGCCTTTCTGCGCCCAAAAGAGAGGGTTCACCATGCAAGACAACGGGCTTCCGATCACGGCGTTGTCAGGCTTTCCGGGTGTAGGAAAGACCACCGTTGGGCGTTTTGACAGTCTGCTCATCGAATCCTTCGGGATGCCCGAGCCGTTCCCCGTGCCGACCACCCTCGCGTTTCGCGACGAGGCTGGCCACAGTCTGTCCGACGTTGCGCGGTTGCATAACATGGTCACGGTGGCCGACGCGATAAATCCGCTTCGCGACTTTTCCGGCCACCATTGCCAGTCGGACAAGGGTGAAACCGCAGGCGGCGGCGACATGCGCACCGATGTGCATCTGCTCACGGACCAGAACGACTTCGCCGATGGGGTGGTGCTGAACCAGGTCACGGATGCCGGCCCTCAGCGCGTCGATGCCGTGCGTCCGGTCGTCGAGGCGGGCATCGACATGCCCAAGTTGCAAAAGAGGCTGGACGATTGCCTGATGGACGGGGCCACCGGGCCGGACGTCCTGCCGGACCCGCCCGATCCCTTTCCGCTTTGGCGCCGCGCCGAGGAGGCGGCGTGATGCTGGATCTGCCCAGGATCGCCACGGCGATGAACGCCAGCGCTGACCCGCGCGTGTTGCAGACACTCGGGATGGACGGGGTCTCGCTGGCGCTTTGGCAGCGGGACTTGCCCGAAGGGTTGGCGGACTGGCTGGACTTACTCTCCCCCGACCAGTTGCCGCAAATGCGCGCCACAATGCCCGCGTCAAAGGTGGCCAAGGCGGTACGCGAGGCCTGCCATGCTGACCACGCGGCAGCGCAGGCAGAGTGCTTTGCCGAAGAGATCGCGACCATCGCGCGGCACGCGACATTGGCACTCGGCGCCCCCCTTCTGGAGGTCCGCCTGAAAGTCGCTACTGGCCAATCCTGCCCGAAATGGCACGTCGATGCGGTGGCGGGTCGGGTGCTTTGCACACTGCGCGGACCGGGAACGGAATACGGCCCGATCGACGCGGATGGCCACGCGCAGAGCGTGCACCAGATGGCGCGGGGCGCGGTGGCGGCTTTTCGCGGCGCACTCTGGCCCGGGCGGGAACTGGCCGGGATCGTGCATCGCTCGCCGCCCGCAACCGACGGCGCACCGCGCCTGCTGCTGGTCATCGACCCGGTGGACGACTGGGGGCGCTGTTGATGCGACCGTGCTCGAACCTCGGGAAAACCCGCCAGCGCCAGAGCCGCCGCAGCGGCGATCCGATGCGCGCCTTTGATGCGCTGCCCGTCCCTTTGCGCCGCTGGATGGCTCAGGCCGCGCTGCCGTGGTCGCCCACCTCGTGTCGCCGCATCTGGACCCGCGCCCGCAAGCGCGGTGAGGCGGTGGAGGTCGTGCTAGAGCGACTGACCCGCGCCGAGGCCGCCTGCCTCGCTCGTGAAAGGTTTGCGCGCCAGTTCTCCGCCGGTGCTGAAGACAACACCTGAAACAAGGATCCGGAAGATAGAACGAAACGCCTCTCTCAAAGCCGCCCTGCTGGCATGATTGCGGCCCTGCCTCTCGCTGTCATGGCGCAAGACGACACGTTGACCGTTGCCGCGCAGTTCGAGCTTCTGCGTCCGGAGCCCTCGACCTCCAGCTATGTCTTCGCCCGCTTGGGGCTGGTCGAGATGCTGGTGAATGCCGAACAGATCCCAAGTCCCGGCCAACAACTGGTAGATGCGCCCGCCCGTTGTGGGGTTGGACGTGATCGTCGACCGTTTCCAGACTATCTGCTGACGGGATAGAGCCGGGGCGGCTCCGATCCGTCCCCGGCACTCCATGGGTCAGTCCTTGCGCAGGTCATCCAGCAGTTTGCGGGCTTCGGCCTCCGTCACGCGGCTATGGGCGCGCAGGCCAGCTGCGACGGCCTCGATCTCGTCGCCTTCCGCGCCGGCGGCGATGGCCACGTTCTGTGCGTGCAGCGCCATGTGGCCCTTCTGGATACCGTCCGTCGCCAATGCCCGCAGCGCGCCGAAGTTCTGCGCCAGGCCGACGGCGGCGGTGATGCGCGCCAGCTTCTCGGCACTGTCGGCACCGAGGATCTTCAGGGAAAGCTGTGCTACCGGATGCACCCGGGTCGCGCCGCCGACGATGCCCAGCGAGAGCGGCAGTTCGATGGTCCCGGCAAGATCGCCCTCGGCGGTCTTCTCCCAATGGGTGAGCGGGCCGTACTGGCCACCGTGCGCGGCATAGGCATGGGCGCCGGACTCGATGGCGCGGGTGTCGTTGCCGGTGGCCAGCACCACCGCAGAAATGCCGTTCATGATGCCCTTGTTGTGGGTTGTCGCGCGGTAGGGATCGGCTTCCGCGAATTCGGCCCCTAGCAGCATCGCCTCCACCACCTCCGGTCCGCCGATCTGGTCGGCGGGCCAGACGGCGCGGGCGCGGGTCAGGCGGCGGTCGGCAAGGTTCGACAGGATGCGCAGCAGAGGCCGCGCGCCCGTCCAGCCTGCCAGCACGGGCGCCACACGTTCGGCCATGGAGTTGACGGCATTGGCCCCCATCGCGTCCAGCGTGTCGACCACAAGGTGCACGATCACCATCGTGCCGGAACGCGCCTCCACAAGCCGCACGTCGACCTCGCGCAGGCCGCCGCCAAGCGAGGTGAGCTGCGGGTCGACTTCGTCGCAGAGCGCGCGGATCTCGTCGGTGCGGCCAAGGATCTGCGCGCGGGCGTTGCGCGGATCGCTCAGGCCGCAAAGCTGCACCTGAGCGATGGTCAGCGAGCCGGAGTAGGAAGTGAAGAAGCCGCCGGTGTCCCGGCAGCGCTTGGCGGAATTGCAGACCGCCGCGATGACGGAGCTTTCCTCGGTCGCCATGGGCACGAGCATCTCTTCGCCATCGACGATCATGTTGGTGGCAAGCCCGAGCGGCACTGGCATCACACCGATGGCGTTCTCGATCAGCCGGTCGACGAGGCCGCCCTCGATCGGGCCGAGGTTGTCAAAGAGCTGCAGCGCCTCGGCGTTTCCGCCAAGCCGTTCAGCGAGGATGCCGATGCGCTCTTCGCGGCTGGCTTGAGCGAAACCGGGCAGGCGGGACGTGTGGTCTGTCATGAGGGGCTCCTGCGAGGGAAGGGCGGGGTCAGCCGCGAATGAGATAGCCGCCGTCCACGGGGATCGCGGCCCCCGTGACGAAACGTGCCGCCGGCGATGCGAGGAAAAGCACTGTGCCGGCCATTTCTTCCGGCAGGCCCCAGCGGCCCAGTGGCGTGCGGGAGGTGACGCGGGCGTCGAGCCCGGGCATGTCCTTGCGGGCCTGCAGGGTCAGCGGCGTGTCGATCCAACCCGGCAGAATGGTGTTGGCGCGGATGCCGTCCGACGCCCAGGACACGGCGAGGCTGCGGGTGAGTTGTACCACCCCGCCCTTGGCCGCGGCGTAGGCGCTGCTGGCCTCGTTCGCGAGAACGGACATCATGGAACCCACGGTCACGATGCAACCCTCGCCGCTTTCCTTCAACAGGGGATAGAGCGCGCGGCAGGTCAGGAAGACCGAGGTCAGGTTGGTGTCGATCACCGCTTCCCAGTCGTCTAGGGTCAGGTCCTCGGGCGGCATCCGGCGGTTGGTCCCGGCGGCGCAGACCAGCGTGTCGAAGCCGCCCAGAAGGTCCGTCACGGCCATTTCCAGCCGCGCCGCGCCGTCTTCGGACCCGGCGTCCCCGGCGACGAAATGCACCGTGCCGTGGGGCGTCAGGGCGGCGAGGGCCTCGGCGCCGCGCGCCTCCGACCGGCCGGTGATGATCACCTCCACACCGGCCTCGAGGAAGGCCCGCGCGATGGCGAGGCCGATGCCGCTGGTGCCGCCGGTCACGACGGCACGACGGCCTTTCAGGTCGAACAGGTCAGACATGGATGTCCTCAGTTTCCAAGCGCCGCGGGCAGCCACAGCACAAGCGATGGGAACAGGATGCAGAGCATCAGCCCGAAGATCTGGATCAGCACGAAGGGCACGATGCCGCGGTAGATCTGGCCGATGCCCAGTTCCGGCGGCGCGATGCCCCTCAGGTAGAACAGCGCGTATCCGAAAGGTGGCGTCAGGAACGATGTCTGGAGGTTGACCGCCACGAGCACCGCGAACCACGTCAGGGTAATGCCGGAGTTGCCCAGCCCGAAATCCAGCCCCGCGATGATCGGCGCAAAGAGCGGCAGCACCACGTAGGAGATCTCGATCCATTCGAGGAAGAAGCCCAGCACGAAGATCAGCGCCATGATGAGGAACAACGTCTGGTAGGGACCCGACGCGATGGCCATCACCGCGTCCTCGATCATGTAGTCGCCGCCCACGCGCTTGAAGATCGCCGAGAAGACGGTGGCGCCGATAGCGACCGACAGGATCATGGCGCTGGTGAGCGCGGTTTCCTGCACGCACTCGACGAGGTTCTTGCGGGTGAGCTGCCCCATGACGGCGGCGAGCAGCGTGGCCCCCAGCGCACCGATGGCGGCAGCCTCGGTCGGGGTGGCGACACCCGCGACGATGGAGCCCAGGACACCCAGGATCAGCAGGACCGGCGCCACCAGGTGCTTGGCCAGCGTGACGATCAGTTCGCCGATCGGGGTGGCCTCGGACTTCGGTGCCGGGGGCGCCTTCGACGGGTCGAGCCAGGTGGTCACGAGGATGTAGGTGGCGTAGAGTCCGCCCAGCACGACGCCGGGTATCACCGCGCCCATGAACAGGTCGCCGATGGAGATCGACAGGATGTCCCCCACGAGGACCAGCATGATGGAGGGCGGAATGAGGATGCCCAACGTCCCCGCGGAACAGATCGTCCCGGCGGCCAGCGACATGGAGTAGTTCTGCTTGATCATCACCGGCAGCGCCATCAGGCCCAGCATGACGACGGAGGCCCCGATGATCCCGGTGGAGGCTGCCATGACGACACCCACGATGGTCACCGACAGGGCAAGCCCGCCAGGTCGTTGCGCAAACATCTTTTCCAAAGACAGCAGCAGGTTCTTGGCGATGTCGGATTTCTCCAGCATCAGGCCCATGAACACGAAGAGCGGCACCGCCAGCATCAGCCAGTTGGTGAGCGTGCCGGTGAAGATGCGCGACGACACCGTGTTCAGGAACAAAAGCGGCACGTCGCCGATGAAGGTGAAGAGGATGCCGACACCCGCCAGCACGAAGGCGACCGGGTAGCCCGAGAAGATGCCGGCGATCAGCACCCCGACCATGGCAAGGGGAAGCACGTATTCAGCCATTCCGGTCCTCGTGTGCTGCGTGTTCTGCGTGCGCGGGCGAGAAGATGCGCCCGAGATGGATCAGGATGCGGCCGATCCCGGTGATCCCGAGAAAGACGAACCCGAGCGGCAGGAACGATTTGATCAGGTAACGGTCGGTCAGCCCGCCGTAGTCGGAGCGTTCGCCGGTGTTAAAGGAAAACTCCACGAAGTTGAGGCTCAGCCAGCCGATGATGACGCAGAAGGGGAGCAGGAAGATGACGTCGCCCAAGAGGTCGAGCACCGCCTTACCGCGCGTCGAGAGCTTGTCATAGACAAGATCCACCCGGACGTGCTGATCCTGCGCGAGGGCATAGGACATGCCCAGCATGATGATGATGGCCAGAAGGTGCCACTGCAGCTCGGCAAGGCCGGTCAGGGTCAGCTCGGTGCCGAACAGCGGCAGGTCGGTCTGCCACGTGGCGATCTGGCCCACATGCATGAGCGACCCGATCACGGCCACGAGCACAAGCGCGATCATCGGCAGCAAGAGCCACGCCGCGGCGCGTCCTGGCCATGCGCCCGTTTGCACGAGCGCATGGCCGACGCGCTCCAGTCTGGAACGCGAAGTCATGGCAGGATCAGTTCGCTGCGGGGATCTGCTGCAGGTCGTTCCAGACCTGTGCCTTGGCCATGTAGTCCTGGATGGACTGGTACGCCTCGGCGACGATCGGGTCGGCGGCGGCGGCCTCTTCCAGAACTTCGGTGGACGCTTCGCGCAGCGCGGCCAGAACCTCGTCCGGGAAGCGCTTGGTCTCGACGCCCATCGAGCGGAACTCCTCGATGATCTCGCCCTGCGGTTCCGGTGCCGCGGCCAGCGACCAGGTCACGGTCGCCTTGCAGGCAGTCATGATCTGCTCCTGCACTTCTTCGCCGAAGCCGTCCCAGACGTCCATGTTCACGATCAGGGAGTTCCAGCTTGCAGGCTGATGCCAGCCCGGGAAGTAGTAGTACTTCGCGATCTCGGCAAAGCCGAGCGACTTGTCCACCACGGGCAGCGAGAATTCGGTCGCGTCGATGCGGCCACGTTCGAGCGCGACGTACAGCTCACCGCCGGGGATCAGCTGGGTCGATGCGCCCAGCTTGTTCAGCACCTGGCCGCCCATGCCGGAAATCCGCATGCGAAGGCCCTGCAGGTCCTCGACGGTGTTGATCTCCTTGTTGAACCAGCCGCCCGGCTCGGGCGCGGTGACGTGGCAGGGCAGCAGTTTGACGTTCAGCGGGGTGTAGGCCTTCTGGACGATCTCCATGCCGCCGCCTTCCCACATCCAGCCGGTGAACAGGTCCGGGCCGGGGCCGAAGGGCATGGCACCTGCAAGCGCGGCAACCGGGATCGTACCCCCCCAGTAACCGATGAAGTCCCAGCCCGCCGGGATCGCACCGGAACTGACCTGGTTCAGCACTTCCAGCGCCGGGACAAGGTCGCCCGCGCCGTGCACGCGCAGTTTCACTTCGCCATGCGTGGCAATATCGATGTTCTTCGCCAGAACTTCCGCGCCCTCACCGAGGAACGGCATGTTCTTGGGGAATGTGCTGGCTACGTCGAGCGTCTCGGCCTGCACGAAGCTGGCGGTGGAAATGGCGAGCGCTGCAGTCAGTGTCGCAACAGTTTTCAAGTCGTGTCCTCCCAAATAGGTCCGCCCGGTGTCTCCTCCCCGGGTCGGATAGATCTGATTCGCCCCAGCAAGGGGCCGGTGGCATCGCAGGTTTTCCTTGCCTCGCTTGACTTTGCCCTAGGCGCTCGGCACACTGCGATCTCAGATCAACGATAACCAAAGGGCGCCACGATGCAAGGCGATTCCGTCACCGGCCTCGATTCCATTACAACGCCCCTTCAGCGCGACAGCCTTCAGCAACAGATCTACAACAGGCTCTTCAACGGGCTTGTGACGGGCGCCTATCTGCCGGGCGACGTCATCTCTTCGCGGCGGATGGCGCAGCAACTCGGGGTCAGCGCGATGCCGGTGCGCGAAGCGTTGACGCGGCTCACCGCCGAAGGCGCGCTGGAACTGACGAGCAGCCGCACGCTTCAGGTCCGCACGCTCACACCCGAGAATTTCGACGAGGTCACCGCCCTCCGCATCGCCAACGAGGGCATGGCCGCCGAACGCGCCGCGCGGCAGGTCACCGCCGCCGACATCGGCCGTGTGCGCGCCCTCCACAAGGAGCTTTCGCGCGCCGCGGAAGGGCAGGAGACCGACCGTTACCTTGCCGCGAACGCTGCGTTTCACGGCGGGATCTACCGCGCCGCGCACTGGCCGCTTCTGATGGACATCATCAAGCGGCTGTGGCTGGCGGTCGGCCCCTCGATCCGGGTGAGCGTGCCGGACCACCATCATATGGCGACCTCGATGACGTTTCACGACGCAGCACTTGCCGCGCTCGAAGCGCGCGACGCGGAAGGACTCCGGACCGCCATCGTCGAAGACATCCGTACCGCGGCCACCGATATCCGTGCCCGGCTCGAGGAAGAGGCCGGCCCGGCGCCCGACCAACAGGGCGGCTGACGCCGTCCCGGCCATTGCGCCGGACATCACCACAGGGAGGACACCACAATCATGAGCATTCTCGGATCATTGACGCCTGCCAAGGGCCTGCGCGTCCTGATCACCGCCGGGGCAGGGGGCATCGGTCAGGCCATTGCCCGCGGCTTTGTCGAAACCGGCGCCCGCGTTCACATCTCGGACATCGACGAGGCGACGGTCAATGCCGCGACCGGCGGCGCGATCACCGGCAGCGTGGCTAACGCCGCCGACGAGGCGCAGACGAAGGCCCTGTTCGAGGAAGCGCGCGAGCAGATGGGCGGTCTCGACGTGGTCGTCGCCAACGCCGGTGTGGCCGGGCCGACCTCCCGCGTGGGAGAGATCAGCCAGGCCGACTGGGACGAATGCCTCGAGATCAACCTGCGCGGTGCCTACCTGGCCGCCCGCTTCGGTGAGGCCGAGCTGAAGGCCAACAAGGGCCTGTTCATCGCCATGGCCTCGGTCGCCGGGCGGCTGCCCTATGCCTTCCGCACGCCCTACGCCGCGTCGAAATGGGGCGTGATCGGACTGGCCAAGAGCCTCGCCGCCGAGATGGGGCCGGACGGCGTGCGCGCCAACGCGATCCTGCCCGGCATCGTAAAGGGCCCGCGCATCGACAGGGTGATCCAGGCCCGTGCCGACCAGGTGGGCGTCTCTTTCGAAGAGATGCGCGAGCAGTACCTCGCAAAGGTCTCGCTCCGCCGGATGGTGACGGCCGAGGACATCGCCGCCATGTGCCTGTTTCTCGCCAGCCCGGGCGGCAGCAATGTGTCGGGTCAGGCGCTCAGCGTCTGCGGCAACGTGGAGACGCTGTGATGGCGGTGCCTTCGATTGCGATCGTCGGCAGCGGCCTGATCGGCTGCGCTTGGGCCGTGTCCTTCGCGCGCGGAGGCTGTTCCGTCGCGATGTACGATGCGACGGAGGGGGTGGCCGCGGCGGCCCCTGACCACATCCGAGCGATGGCGGAAGAGATGGCCGCCGCCGACCTGCTGATGGGTGAGACGCCGGATGCGGTCGCTTCCCGCGTCCGCGTCGCGACCGACCTTGCCGATGCGCTGAAGGGCGTGTCCCACGTGCAGGAAAACGTGCCGGAGAAGCTGGAGATCAAGCAGGCCGTCTGGGCCGAGCTCGACCGGCTGGCGCCCAAGGATGCGGTGCTGGCCAGCTCCACCTCGGCGCTGCTGCCCTCCGCCTTCACCGAGGGGCTGGCCGGGCGGCATCGCTGCGTCGTGGCCCATCCGATCAACCCGCCCAGCCTGATCCCCGCAGTCGAAGTTGTCCCGGCGCCCTGGACCGATCCGGAAGTGGTCGAACGCACCGCACAACTCATGGAGCGGATCGGGCAGAAGCCCATCCGGATGAAACGCGAGGTCGACGGTTTTCTGATGAACCGCCTTCAGGGCGCGCTCCTGCAGGAGGCGTTCCGCCTGGTGGATCAGGGCATCGCCGCGCCGGAGGACGTGGACATCGGCATCCGCGAGGGGCTGGCGCCGCGATGGGCCGTAGTGGGTCCGTTCGAGACCATCGACCTGAACGCACCCGGCGGCGTGCGTGACTACGTCGCCCGCTATGGCGGCATGTATAGCAACATGGCCCCCAGCCAGCGCGACCCTGCCGACTGGTCCGGCACCGCACTCGACCAGATCGACGCCGCGCGGCGCGCATCCGTGCCGCTCGACGATATCCCGAAGGCCCAGGCCCGGCGCGACAGCCGCCTGACGGCCCTGATGCAATTCCTGCGCGGCCAGAGCCGCGCCTGAGATTTTCCCGGAGGAGAACGGGCATGCCCAGAACCAGCAACAAGATCATCATCAGCTGCGCCGTCACCGGCGCGATCCACACCCCGTCGATGTCGCCGCATCTGCCGGTGACACCGCAGGAGATCATCACCGACAGCCTCGCCGCAGCCGAGGCCGGCGCGACCATCCTGCACCTGCACGCACGCGACCCGGAAACCGGCAAGCCCACGCAGGACCCGGACGCCTTCCGCGCCTTCCTGCCGCAGCTCAAGCAAGCGAGCGGCGCGGTGCTGAACCTGACCACCGGCGGCTCGCCCCACATGACGGTGGCGGAACGGATGCGCCCGGCGGCCGAGCTGAAACCCGAGGTGGCGAGCCTGAACATGGGTTCGATGAACTTCGGTCTCTACCCGATGCTGAACCGTTTCACCGAGTTCAAGCACGAGTGGGAACGCCAGCACCTCGAGAACAGCCGCGACCTTGTGTTCAAGAACACCTTCGCGGATATCCAGCACATCCTCGAGGTTGGCAACGCCAATGGCACGCGCTTTGAATTCGAGTGTTACGATACCTCGCATCTCTACAACCTGGCGCATTTCGTGGACCGTGGCCTGGTGAAGGCGCCGTTCCTCGTCCAAACGGTCTTTGGCCTGCTGGGCGGCATCGGTGCGCATCCCGAGGATGTGGCGCACATGAAGCGCACCGCCGACAGGCTTTTCGGCGACGATTACGTGTGGTCGGTGCTGGGCGCCGGCCGCAACCAGATGAACGTCGCGGCGCAGGCTGCGGCACAGGGCGGCAACGTCCGCGTCGGGCTGGAGGATTCGCTCTGGATCTCGAAGGGCAAGCTGGCGGAAAGCAACGCCGACCAGGTGCGCAAGGCGCGTCTCTTGCTGGAAGGGCTGGGTCTGGAGGTCGCGACACCGGAAGAGGCGCGCGGCATGCTGGACCTCAAGGGCGCGGACAATGTCGCGTTCTGAAGCCTTCCCTGTTGTCGTCACAGGCGGCAGCCGGGGCATCGGGGCGGCCACGGTCGCCCTGCTCGCGGCGCGCGGCCATCCCGTCGTGTTCTCCTACGCCTCCAACGACGCTGCCGCGCAGGCGCTCTGCGACCGTGTGGCGGAGGAGGGTGGCCAGGCAGTAGCCTGCAAGGGCGATGCGGCGGATGAGGGCGCGGTTGCCGCGCTCTTTGCCGCCTGTGTCGACCGCTTCGGCCCACCCGGCGGCGTCTTTGCCAATGCGGGCATCACCGGTCCGGCCTGCGGTCTGGACGACCTGTCGGCGGAAGATCTGCGCCGGGTACTGGATGTGAACGTCGCGGGCAGCTTCCTGACCGCACAGGCGGCCCTGCGCAGCATGCCCGACGGCGGCGCCATCGTGCTGATGTCGAGCCGCGCGGGGCGGTTGGGCGGCGCGGGCGAATGGCTGCACTACGCCGCCAGCAAGGGCGCCATCGACACGCTCTGCGTCGGGCTCGCGCAGGAGGCCGGACCGAAGGGCTTCCGCGTGAACGCCGTGGCGCCCGGTCTGATCGAGACGGAGATCCACGCCGCCGCGGGCCGGGGTGACCGGTTGAAGACCGCAGGAAGTTCCGTGCCGATGGGCCGGACCGGCACGGCGGAGGAGGTCGCGCGCACGGTGGCCTGGCTCATGTCCGACGACGCGTCCTACATCTCGGGAACGATTGTGGACATCAGCGGCGGGCGCTGAGCGGAAGCCTTGATAACAGGGTCGCAAATAGACGCCTTCAGGTGCAGGAGGTCCTCCACGGCCAGATCCGCGAAATTAGCAGCCGAGACGCTGGTGGAAGACGCCCGCGTCATTTCCGAACTGCAAAGCCGCTCGCTGGCCGGTCAGATCACCCATAGGGCCCGCACCGGCCGCGCCATCGAACGTTTCGGAACTTTCGATCACGCGTCGATGTCATCGCTGACCCTGACAACGCGGGGCCATTAAAACTGCCGCTGCAATGAAAGGCCGCTATTGCAAGCATAGCCTTGTAAACCTCGCAGTTAAGCACTACTTAACAACTGCTGACGTTTCTTCTCTTCGCTATTCCGCCGCCACTGGCTTGGTATCGGTTGATCGACTTGGATCGACTATGCCGGGCTGCCGCGATCTTGTGGGCAGCGTTTATCAAGGAGACCACGGATATGGCCAATGGCACCGTGAAATGGTTCAACAGCACCAAAGGCTTCGGCTTCATCCAGCCCGAACATGGCAGCAAGGATGTCTTCCTGCACATCTCTGCCGTCGAACGCGCCGGGATCAACCGGATCGAAGACGGTCAGGCTGTTACTTTCGACGTCGAGAGCGGCCGTGACGGTCGCGAATCCGCCATCAACCTGGCACTCGCGTGAAGACAAAGCTGGAAGACCTGCTCAAAGGTGTTCCGGCTCGGGAGGGGAACGGTGGGCAGCTTTTGGCTCCCAGCGTTTCCGCTTCGGAGGCAAAATCCGCAGAGCGGGTCACTGCGCTTGACAAGACCACCGCGAGCGCAAAGCGCTTGTTGGATGACGAGGCCTTGGCCCGTTCTGAAAAGACTGCGCGCCTGAAAGCTGCGCGCGAGAAACGCGACATGGGCGACGAAGACTGATCTCAGTCCCCGCGACCTAGCTTTCCACGATACCGCCCGCGCGAAATTCCCTGAACGAATTTGCGCGGTACATCAAACCACGATGACATTAGGAGACGATGATGGGCTATTCCCAGCCGAAGAAGCAGCTCGATCTCAAGGAATTCTTGAGTACGCCTGCGAAAAAACGTCCCTACGGTCGCAAGTTTGGAGCGATGAAGCCGCAAGCCGCGACTGCCAAGCCGGACGAAACGCCGGCGGCTAAACAGGACGACGCGGCAAGCTGAGCCTCGATAACTTTTGCCTCCGGAACCCGGAGGAGAACAACAGGATCGGTTCCGCTCAAGCGGAGCCGACAGTCTCGCCGATGCGAGACAGGGCGCAACCGTCGTTGCACCAGAAATGGCGATCCTTTCCATCTTCGATGAGGGGTGCTGACTGCCTTAGCAGGCAGGCCGTGCCGGGATCGCGTTACCAAACAAGGACAAATGATTGATCGAAATACAATGGGGCACGCCGATCGCCCTTTACACGCCGCATAATGATGTCGCCGAACGCTTTTGCACGATCGAGAAGGCGCGTCACTGGCTGCGCAGGAAGTGGCCCGTCGCCGACAATACGCGTCAGGCCGCGCTGGAAACAATCGACTCCGCAATGGACTGCATGTGCCCGGTGAAAGATGCACGCATCGCCTTCGTCGTTGCTGCATTGTCCGCTGGATTTGTGCCGGTCCGTGCGTCTTGAAGCGCGTAGCGTATGTAACCTATGCATTCAAAGCGGAGCCACCTATGCTCCACTAACTGTACCTCATCGACCAAGCGCATGTTATTCGAAAGCGAAGCCCTTCATCAAAGTATCCGTCAGGTCGAGCTTGTCTCGGATATTTCCATGATCCTCGATGCCTGCGGCACCGCAACCGGCATGGGGTTTGTCGCAGTTGCTCGAGTCACCGATGACCGCTGGATGACCTGCGCGTCTCGGGACAACGTGAACTTCGGCCTGAAGCCGGGTGACGAACTCGACGTCGCATCGACCATCTGCTGCGAAGTAAGGGCCTGCCGTAGCATTATTTCGATCCCGGATGTGGATGATAGCGAGATCTACCGCAATCATCCTACGCCCCGGCGGTACGGCTTCAAGAGCTATATCTCGGTTCCGATCATCCGGAGCGATGACAGTATCTGGGGCACCCTATGTGCCCTGGATTCCGAACCGCACGAGATTGGCCCGCAGGCGGAACAGCTTTTTACGATCTTTGCCCGGATTATTGCCCGCGAGCTCGACCGCCAGGACGAATTGGCCGCAGGTCGGCAAGAGATCGAAGAGGGGCACGCGAGTCTTCAGACCGAACGCGATACCGCACGGCTGCGTGAAGAGTTCATCGCCATCGTCGGACACGACCTGCGCAATCCGATCGCAGCCGTCACCTCCGGCTTGCGAATGATCGAGGAACGCGACCTGTTGCCCGAGCGTAGGGCGATGCTGGTGCTAGAGATGCAGCGCGCGCTGACGCGGGCCAGCCAGATCATCACGAACCTGATGGATTTCGCCCGTGGCCGCCTTGGCGCCGGGATCGAGATGAATGCGCCCGCGCCGGTCGATCTTGCGCCGGTGTTCCGCGACGTGATCGGCGAGATCGAGCAGGTTGCCGGTCAACCCGTCTATTCCTCGATCGACCTGCCGCGAGCGCTGGTCGCCGATCCGCAGCGGCTCGGCCAGCTCTTGTCGAACCTATTGGGCAATGCCGTGACTCACGGCGCCCCCAGTCAACCGATCACCGTCGATATCGCCGAGCGTGACGGTGAGCTGGTCGCCAGCGTCACGAACCAGGGCGCGCCGATCCCGCCGGATGTGCAGGCGTCATTGTTTCAGCCGTTCTCACGCAATGAAAGCAAGCGGAAAAGCCTTCAAGGCCTTGGGCTGGGCCTCTACATCGCGTCGCAGATTGCCTTGGCGCACGGCGGACGGCTCCATGTCTCGTCTTCGGAGGAGGCAGGCACAACCTTCACCCTGCGCATGCCGGCCAAACCGGCCTGAGGTCACGAAACCGACAGAAGCGCCGCGACGATATCTTCGGCGACGAGGGGTTTTGCAAGAAACCGGCTGTGTCGCGGAATGGCGTGAGGCTCGGGGGACTTGCCGCCCGACATGATGATGATACGGCAGCCACCCGACCGCTGCCGCACTTCCGCCGCGAGGCCGAGGCCGTCCATTTCGCCCGGCATGTCGATATCGGTGACAAGTAAGTCGACCGCACCGCTGCCGTCCATGACTTGCAGTGCCGAGGCCGCATTTCCCGCTTCCAGAACGTTGTATCCCAAGTCGCTAAGGCCAAGCGACAGATCCATTCGAATGATCGGCTCGTCGTCGACAACGAGGATCGTCAGGGTCTTGTCGGTCATGCGGGCGCTCCAATGAAAAAGGTGAACTGCAACGCAGCCAGCACTCGAACGCCCTACGATACATGCGCTCAACGGCTCGGCGGGCACATGCGTTCCGGTCTCCTTTCGCGGCGGGGCGGTTTTGCAGGGGAGCCTGGCGGCAAAGGCCAAACAGAGGCCATCACGCCATTCCAAACGCGCCGCGATGGACAGTGCGGGCTGGAGCCGTGGCGGCGGCTTGGCGACACGTCCCCCCCAACAAAAATACCGTGCGCTCGCATTTTACGATCATTCGCTCAGCGCTCCCGGACGAAGCCGATTGTGACCGTCTACGCAGTTGTAAATCGGGCAAGGCACCCCATCTTACATTAAATCCTGAAGTGCATATTCCGAAATGGGTGCATTTGAAAGAATATCGGATCCCGCCGATTTCCACTCATTTGCTGTCCGAATGCTGAATCTCTAACTGGACTGTGCGATCGACCGGGACGCGGCCGCACAGACTGCCACGACCGGTCGGACTGGGCTGCACGTTTCCGTGTAACGATCCTATCCTCAGACACTTTCAGGGCGCGCGTGGAAGCGCTTGGAAGGTACGGCTCTTCGGCAGATCAGATCTGCGTCGCCCACGATCAATCCACTGAAACGACCTCTTTCGAGGTGACTGAAAGGACCGTCCGTGAACAAGGACACCCGCCCCTCGTCGATGGCAGACCGCAAACCGGCGCTGCGCATGAATATCGGGTGCCGCATCACCCACACCCTGACTCAGCCGACCCCTTTGATCGCGCTGCTGAATGTGCATTATTCGCGCTTCGGCGACCTCGAACGTGCGGATTACCTTGTCACACAGCCGAGCGTTCCGCTCGAAAGCTACCGCGACGGGTTCGGCAACTGGTGCACGCGCATGGTTGCCCCCGCTGGCGAGTTCACACTGACGACCGATGGGATCTTCCGGGATGCTGGCCATCCCGATCCCCATAGCCCCGACGCGCAACAACATGCCGTGGAGGACTTGCCCTTCGATACGCTCGTCTACCTGCTGGGCAGCCGCTACTGCGATACCGACCTGTTGTCGGAGCGCGCCTGGGAGCTCTTCGGAACGACCGACCAAGGCTGGTCGCGCGTACAGGCAATCTGCGATTACGTGCATGACAGCATAGCCTTCGACTACATGAAGGCCGACTCAACCCGTACCGCAGCGCAGACACTGGCCGGGGGATACGGAGTCTGCCGCGATTTCACCCATCTCGGCATCGCGCTGTGTCGCTGCATGAACATCCCGGCCCGGTACTGTACCGGCTACCTGAGCGAAATCGGCGAACCGCTGCCCCATGCCGAAGACGACTTCGCCGCATGGATGGAGGTTTACCTGGGCGGCCAATGGTGGGTGTTCGACCCGCGAAACAACAAACGGCGTACCGGGCGCATCCTCGTGGCGCGCGGCAGGGACGCCGCAGACGTGCCGCTGACACAGATCTTCGGGCCGGGCACCCTGTCCGGGTTCGAAGTGTGGACCCAGGAAGCGCAAGGCGAATGGCCCGTGACCACCAATACCTGACCGTCGGGACCAGAGACCACGGATCCCAGATTATGGAGCGCGTGGAGACCGGCCGTGTCCCGTCAACATTTCCAAGGATATTTCAAATGAACCTCCAAATCGATATGATGACTCTTCCGCGCATGTCGGGCGATTGCCTTTCTGGCAGACTTGCCCCGCCGGCCGGTGCTTTCGGTGACCGACCCGCCCCCTACGTACGAAAGGGTGAAACCGCCAAGCCTCCTCGTGCGCTGCGGCGGTCAGACCTCGTTGGAAGCAGCGTCACCCAGATTTTGCCCACCTCAAAGAGCGCTGACGGTCAGGTTCAGGGCCGCGAACCGGACGCAATCTTCGTCGACCGAATGTTGGCCGATCCAATGATCCGCCTCGTAATGCTGGCGGATGGTGTGTCGGAACACGAGATCAGGACCCTTTACAGGACGCGCGCGCCCATGATGGTACACGGGCGCGGCCGATCCAATACAATGGAATTGTCCTTGCAGGAGGGCGCCGTTACCGCACCGGGGCCGCGACCGGGCACCCTTCGCCCGGGTATCGGAGAATGACCCTTGCAGACGAACGCCTCGCCCACCGAGCCGCCACTGCGCAGCCTTCGTTGCGAGGATGAAACGGCACATGACAGAAGAGTGCCCCGCGTCCCGATACGATACAATTGCGCGTGCCAAAGCGGACATCGCTGCGGACCGTTTCTGTCTATGTTGCCGCAGGACCTTTCCGAGCGAGGGCTTCGGGCAACGGATTTGCCCCCGCTGCAAAGGGTCGAGTGCCTGGCGAAGCGCCGTTCCGGATCGCGGTTCGAGCGGGCGCCAGCGCGGTATCCGGTCGTCGTGATTTCGCCATGACCCATCTCTCGATCACCCACAGGACCCGTTATCGCTTTCACAACGCGGTGGATCTGGCCCCGCACCGCATGATGCTGCGCCCCCGTCAAACACCCGACCTGAGGCTTCTTTCTTTCAGCCTGGATATACGTCCTGCAGCGGTCATCGACTGGTCGAATGACGTGGCAGGAAATGCCGTTGCTTTGGCAAGTTTCCGGTCCAGGGCGCACGAGCTTGAAATCATCTCGCGGGCCCGCGTCGATTTGCGCGCGCCGGAATGGCCTGTCTTTCCCATCTCCGCCTCCGCAGCCTCCTATCCTTTCGCCTATTCGCCTGATGAGCGGACCGACCTCGGCGCGCTCCTCTTGCCGCAGTACGAAGATCGCCGGAAACGTTTGCAGGCTTGGGTCGAGCCTATCGTCGCGGCGCGGCCGACCGACACACTGGCCCTTCTGAAGGACGTCAGCAACGCGATCACAACGCAGATCGCCTATCAGGGACGCGAAACCGAAGGCACACAGGGCCCGCTTGAAACGCTGGACCGTGGCTGGGGCACGTGCCGTGACTTTGCCGTGCTCTTTGCAGAAGCCGTCCGGACCTTGGGATTTGGAGCCCGGCTTGTTTCGGGTTACCTGTTCGATCCATTCGAAAACAGGGTCGGAACCACGGAGGCGGGCGCAACCCATGCCTGGGTGGAGGTTTTTGTCCCGGGAGCGGGCTGGATCCCTTTTGATCCAACCAATAGGTCCATCGGTTCCGCAAATCTCGTATCCGTGGCCGTTGCCCGGAACATCCACCAGATCTCGCCCGTTTCAGGCAGTTTCAGAGGCACGAACTCGGATTTCCGCGACCTCGATGTTACTGTAGATGTCCGCGCTGATGACAATCACCAGCAAGCAGGCGTGAGCGAAGAATGCTGATGTGTTGATACCGGATCGTTGGGGCGCAGCACACGCTCTCAATTCGGTTGCGTCACTTGTATCACCCCGCCCAGTTCCCGCTCTTCTATGCAGCGCAGGAACTCGGTCGAGAAAGTTTCCGCTTCGGATGGACCGCAGGCACGGCCCGGCACTTCGTGTTTGCCATCCTTGATGAACGCCCCGCGACTTGGCCGCCTCCGTCAACGAAAACGCCCTCTCGCCGGGCGCCACGGGCAGCGGCGAACACGCCATAAACTCCGGCAATCACAAATCCACGGAGAACGGGCACCATTGTGTTTGGGCCCTGAAGCGCCGCCCTGAGGCCGCCATCGACCCGGACGGCATCGTGATCCCCGTGAAGATGACGTGGTCCTGATCTGTTCCGCTTGTGCGCCACGCCGAGAGATTGGCCCGTTTCGTCGCCCGGTCCTCTTTGACCGATGAAACTCTTCCCGGTGGTGTGATCCGGGCGTGGTGCGCCATGTTTTGGAACCAGACCGGCAACCTGTGGCGCGCGGCCGGTCCGGCGGCGCATTTTCCGGAAATGACCTCTTGTCTGCAGACCTGCTCCGGGAACCCACGCCAATGGACAGCGGGACCATCCATGCCGCTCGGGAAACGCCTGGGCTGCTGCAAACCCGATGGCCTGATCGGCACATTTATTGGCCGGTCCCGTCATTTCCCGATCCGACCCTTCATGACACTTTCGGCACACCACGGAATGAGAAGAGTGTTTATCGATGCTTCAGACGACCCGCGACCAAGACCCGGAAAACCCGCAAGCATCGACCCGGATAGATTTCATCTACCTGTCCGAGCCCGACATGATCCGCGCCGGTGTGACCGACATGGCGGCCTGCGTGGACACGATGGAAGAGATGTTCGGCCTGCTCTACCACGGCGACTATCGCATGGCGGGGGCCAACAACAATTCTCATGGCTCCGTCATCGTCTTCCCCGAAACCTCGCCGTTTACGACCATGCCCAAGCCCACGCCCGACCGCCGCTTCATGGCGATGCCGGCCTATCTGGGTGGGCGGTTCGGCACGGCGGGGATGAAGTGGTACGGCTCGAACATCGAGAACCGCGACAAGGGGCTGCCGCGCTCGATCCTGATGTTCATGCTCAACGATGCCGACACCGCCGCGCCGCTGGCACTCATGTCGGCCAATCTGCTCTCGGCCTATCGCACCGGCGCCATTCCCGGCGTGGGCGCGCGCCATCTGGCGCGGAAGGACGCCCGCAGCGTGGGTATTCTGGGGCCGGGTGTGATGGCAAGGACCTCGCTTTCGGCCTTCATGGCGGTGCGTCCGGCGATCGACACGGTTAAGGTGAAGGGGCGCGGCAAGGCCAACCTCGACGCCTTCCTGGGATGGCTCTCCGAAACCTATCCGCAGATCACCAACGTGACGGTGGTGGACACGGTGGAAGACGTCGTGCGGGGGTCGGACATCGTCACCTTCTGCGGTTCGGGCGCGACCGGCGACCCCTCGACATATCCGACGGTCAAGCGCGAGTGGATCAGCCCAGGCACCTTTCTGGCCATGCCCGCGCTCTGCAACATCGACGAAGCAATGGCGGCGCCCGAGATCCGCAAGGTCCTCGACAATCCGGGACTCTATCACGCCTGGCACGAGGAAAACCCGAAGCCGGTCCACAAACACATCCCCGCCATAGGCATTCGCTGGCTGGATCTGGTGGACGAGGGGCGGATCGCGCTCGAGACCCTCGAAGACCTCGGGCAGATCGTGGCCGGAGAGGCCACGGGGCGGTGGAATGACGACGAAATCATCATGCTTTCGGTCGGAGGTCTTCCTGTCGAGGACGTGGCCTGGGGCACGGTGGTCTACCGCAATGCCATAGAGCGGGGTCTCGGGGTTTCGCTGAACCTCTGGGACGAACCGGAACTGAGATAGCGCGCGCCGCGAAACTCTATCTGAACAAGGCAAGACCGATGACCGAAATCGTGAAACTCAAGACCGGCTCGAAATTCGAGGACCATGGCAGCTATTCGCGCCTTGTGGCGGTCGACAATCTGATCTTCGTCTCCAACACAGCAGGGCGCAATCCGCGTACCAAACTGATCCCCGAGGATCTGGCGGAGCAGACCCGTCAGGTGCTGGCCAATATCGAGACCGCGCTGAAGGCAGTGGATTCCTGCCTCGAAGACGTCGTGCGGGCGCGCGTCTTCGTGCAGTTCACTGACGATATAGACACGATCATGACCGCGTACGGGGAGCGGATGCGTGGGATCAACCCGACCCTGACCATGACCTGCCCGCCGCTGGGGTCCACCGAATACAAGGTGGAGATCGACGTGACGGCCTATCGCGGCGCGTCGAAGGCCGAGATCAAAGAGATGGTCATCACGCCGTGAGCCTCTTCCCGATTGCCAGCGATGTTTTCGAAAGGTCCGCGCCATGGCCCCGGTGATCCGGCCCGTTCAGACGGCGCTCGACCCGCCGGCACAGACCAGCGTGGTGGTGATCGGCGGCGGGATCGTCGGCCTGAGCACCGCGCTGACCCTCGCCGAGCGGGGAATTTCCGTCGTCGTGCTGGAAAAGGGGCATCTGGCTGGGGAACAATCGTCGCGGAACCTCGGCTGGGTGCGCAAGACCGGGCGCCACATTGCCGATCTGCCGCTTTCCGTGGAGTCCGACAGGCTTTGGGCCGAGATGCCCGAGCGGGTGGGTGCGGATGTGGGCTATCGCAAGGCGGGGATCATGTATGTCGCCCGCAGCGAGGCCGAGATGGCCAAGCACGAGACCTGGATCGGCTCGGATGGCGGGCGGGCGCTGGATTCGCGCCTTTTGAGCGCGGACGAGATTGACCGGCAGGTGCCCGGCGGGGCAGAGCGCTGGTTTGGTGGCATCCACACGCCCTCGGACGGCCGCGCTGAGCCTACGCTCGCCAGCAGCGCGATCGCGGCGGCAGCGATTGCCAAGGGCGCGGTCATTGTCGAGCAATGCGCGGTACGGCGGCTGGTGACGTCTGCGGGGCGGGTTTCGGGGGTGATGACCGAGCGCGGCGAGATCCGCTGCGAGCATGTCCTGCTGGCGGGCGGGATATGGTCGCGGCGGTTCCTGGGCAACCATGGCGTGGACCTGCCAACGCTGCCGCTGGTCGCCTCGGTGCTGCGCACTGCGGCGATGGAAGGGCCGACCGAGACTGCCGTGGGCGCCGCCGATTTCTCGTTCCGCAAGCGGCTCGACGGGGGATACACGATTACCCAGCGCGGCGCGCTGTTTGCGCCGCTGATGCTGGATCACCTGCTGATCGGCCATCGCTACCTGCCGGTTCTGAAAGCGGAATGGAAGAATGTGCGCCTCGCGTTCGGCCGCGATTTCCTGCGCGATCTTTCGATGTCGCGACGCTGGAAGGGAGACGCACGCTCGCCGATGGAGCACGTGCGCACAATGGACCCGCCGGTCAATGACGGGCTGAACGCCGAGGCTATGACGAACTTGTGCCGGGCCTGGCCAGTCTTCAAGCAGGCCGAGATCCGGCAAAGCTGGGCCGGGATGATCGACGTGACCCCGGATTCGAACCCGGTGATCTCACCGGTGGCAAAGTTGCCGGGGTTGACGCTGGCCTCGGGCTTTTCCGGGCACGGCTTTGGCACCGCGCCCGCCGCAGGGCAGTTGGCGGCCGATCTGATCACCGGCGACACACCCATCGTGGACCCCAAGCCCTACCGGCTCGACCGGCTCTGACGGGGGCGTGGCCACAGCCAAGCAGGAGAAGACTGACCATGACGGCGATGATTGAACGGGCAGGCGGCCCGGCTCTGCGGATTCCGGCGGCCAGATTGTTGATCGACGGCGATTGGTGCGACGGCGGCGACGGGCGCAGGATCGCGGTCTACGACCCCGCGACAGAGGAACGGATCGCCGAAGTGGTGGCCGCTACGGCTTCGGATGTCGAAAGGGCCGTGCAGGCGGCGCATCGGGCTTTCGAAAGTGCGGCGTGGCAGAAGATGCGCCCGCTCGACCGGGGCAGGCTGCTGGAACGGCTCGCCTTGCTGATCGAACGCGACGCCGATGACCTCGCGCGGTTGGAAACGCTGGACAATGGCAAACCCTTCGCGGTGTCGCGCAACGTGGACATGCAGTTCGCCATCGACGCCCTGCGCTATTACGGCGGGTGGAGCTCGAAGATGGCGGGCGAATACATCCAGCTGTCCCCCCTTGGCGAGGATGGCGGCACCTATCGCGCCTATACAGAGCGCAGGCCGGTCGGCGTCGTGGGCGGGATCACGCCCTGGAACTTCCCCATGGGGCAGGCGATCCAGAAGATGGCGCCCGCGATTGCCTTTGGCTGCACCGTGTTGTTGAAGCCTTCGGAAGAGGCCTCGCTTACCACGCTGCGGCTGGGGGAGCTGGTGCTTGAGGCAGGCTTTCCCGAAGGCACGGTGAACATCGTCACCGGCCATGGACATGAGGCCGGGCAGGCGCTGGTCGATCATCCGCTGGTGCGCAAGATCGCTTTCACCGGCTCGACGGCCACTGGACAGAAGATCCTTGCTGCCTCCGTGAAGACGATGAAGCGCGTGACGCTGGAGCTTGGCGGCAAGTCGCCCACAATCGTGCTGGCCGATGCGGATCTGAACGTGGCGATCCCCGGAGCGGCCAATGCGATCTTTCCCAATTCCGGGCAGATCTGCACCGCTGGCTCGAGGCTCCTGGTCGAGGCGCCGATCTACGACGAGGTTGTCGAAGGCGTGGCCGAGATTGCGCGGGGGCTGAAGCTGGGCAGCGGCTTCGACCCGTCGGTGCAGCTTGGGCCGCTGGTCTCTTCGGGACAGCTCGACAGGGTTTCGGCACTGGTCGGGCAGGGGATCGAGGAGGGGGCCGAGCCGCTCTGTGGTGGAGCGCGGGCGGCGGACAAAGGGTACTTCTACCAACCGACCGTTCTGGGCGGGGGCCGCACCGGGATGCGGGTTGCCCAGCAGGAGGTGTTTGGCCCGGTGGTTCTGGCGATGCCGGTGCTAGACGCGAAAGAGATCAGGATGTTGGCGAATGACACCGCCTACGGGCTCGGTGCCAGCATCTGGACGCAGGACATCAATAAGGCGCATCTTCTTGCCGCGCAGCTCGATTGCGGGACAGTCTGGATCAACACCCACAACGTCTTGGACCTTGCGATGCCCTTCGGTGGCACCAAGCTCTCGGGGCTTGGCCGTGAATTCGGCACCGAGGTGATCCACGCATATACCGAGCCGCGCGCTGTCTGCATGCGGCTGCAGGCACCCGGCTACGGCTGAGCCCTTGTCGCGATATCATCGGTCTCTGGCGCGTTGGCCTTGCCGATTGAACGGCGGGCCCGACGCAGGGCCGCCATCGGCGTTTCGCCCGTCCATTCGCGGAAGGCGCGGGAGAAGGCAGACTGGTTTGCATAGCCCAGGTGCGCCGCAAGCTGGCTGACCTTGATGCTGCCAGTGCTCAGCAGCATCTCGGCTTTTCTGAGACGTTCGCGGTTGAGGATCTCGGAAAAGCTGGTGCCGAAAGTGCCCAATTGGCGGCGCAGTGTACGCGGCGCCATACCGAGGATGTCGGCCAGAGTTTCAAGATCGACGCTCTCCCGCCCCAGCCGCTGGTCGACCAGTTGCGACAGCCGCTCGGGCACAGAGCGAAATTCGTCTTCGGGCGGGCGCAAGAGGTCGAAGAGATGGGTCTCGACGATGGCTCGCGCCGGAGCGTTGGAGCTGACCCAGGTCTGCATCGGGCGGTCAAGGTCGGCGTCGCCGATCCAGATGATATTGGACGCGGCGTTGCCGCTGACGGGGCAGCGGAAAAACCGCTTCAAAGGGCCCTCGCGCCCGGCGATGTCATGCTCGAAGCAGACCTCGACCGGGCTCCAGCGCTCAGACAGCAATTGCCGGATGAGCGCGCAGAGACCGGCGATTGAATTCTCGGCGTCCTGAACCCGGGGCCAGATCTCCATGTCGTTGATCGCGTAACCGTAACGGGTTTGCCCGAACTCCTGATGCACGCTGCTGGTGGTGTGGCTTTGCCAGCTTGCCTGAAAGCGCAGGAACACCGCCAGTGCTTCGCGCAGGGTGGGCGCCGTGGCCAGAAGCGGGTAGACCGGCCCGATCTCCCAGAGGCGGAAGTTCTGGCCGAGTTCCAGCCCGAAGTAGGGCCTGTCCAGCACACGCGCGGCCTCTTCGAAAAAGGCGGCGTAGGCCTTGAGCGGGTAGGTGGCATAGGGATTTTGCGACTTGCCGGCCTTGAGGTTGAAACGTGCCAGGGCCTGCCGGGTCTCCGGCGCGGTGCGGGGCATCTCGCTGACGATCTGGTCGAGAAAGAACTGCCGAAGCGTTGCCTCCGCAGGCGCGGAGGCCTTGCGGCGTCCAGCCTGCGCTGTGTCTTGCCGTGCGCCCTGTTCGCTCATGAAGCACCTCCTCCCGGTAGCGTAGTTTATCTATGAAATATTGCAACGGCATATTGTTTCATGCAGGCCTTGAGGGGCTGTTTCAGCCCCGAAATGGCCTCTTCCGCACAATTATCGGCCCTTGCTGACATAGACCGGGGGTTTGGCGCGACATACCCTTGCTTCAGACCGCCGGAAAGGCGGGCGGGTTTTGGCACCCTCCAGCGGCCTGCGCCGGGCGGACCAAGACAGGCCCGGACTTTCCGAAGGCGGCACCGGATCGACGGACACATAAACAGGGAACACAAGATGAAAACCATAGACAGACGTCTTTTCATGCAGCTTGCGGCGGTCGGCGGCGGTGCCCTGATGGTCAAGCCGGACTTCGCCTTTGCCGGCGAGATCGACAATCTCTCGATCGCATGGACGACGGATACCGCAAGCTGGGATCCGAACCAGCGGCTGTCCCCCGATCCGCAGACCATTCTGAAGATGGTCTTCGACCAGCCCATCGACATGACCAGCGACCTCAAGCTGGTTCCGGGCCTGCTCACGGAGTGGGAACTGGCGGATGACGCGATGAGCTTGCATGTCACGCTGCGCGACGACGTGACCTTTTCGGACGGGACGAAAATGACCGCCGAGGACTTTCGTTATACCTTCTTCGAGCGCGTCCAGAACGGCGAGGAGATCGACCTTGCCGTGGGCTTCGGCAATGTGACCGACATCGAGGTCCTGTCGCCGACCGAGGCGGTGATGCGCTTTGCCAAGCCCTTTCCCATCGTGGCGCAATGGCTGAGCTTCAGCGCGAGCTACATCGTCTCGAAGGCCCATGCCGAGAAGGTGGGACCGGAGGGGATGAAGACCGATCCGGTGGGGACCGGCCCCTATGTGCTGACGGAGTATCAGCGCGACAGCCGTATCGTGCTGACGCGGCGCGACGACTACTGGGGCGAACTGCCCTCTGCCAAGCAGATCACCATCGAGATCATTCCCGACCCGACAGCCCGGCTGGCGGCGCTGGAGTCCGGCACGGTGGATATCGCCACCGAGCTTTCGATCCGGGACGTCAAGCGGTTGCAACAAAGCGGCGCCTTCAACGCGGTGACAAACCCGATTGCCCGCATCATCTACATCACCATCCGCGAGGATGGCGTGTTTGCGGATCGCAACGTCCGTCTGGCGGCCCACCACGCGGTGGACAAGGCGCTGCTGTCGAAGGCCTTCTTTGGCGGCGATGCGGTGACGATCGACCTGCCGACCATCCCCGGCATGCCCAGCTTCCTGCCCGATTTCCACTTCGACTACGATCCAGACAAGGCCATCGAGATGCTGGCCGCTTCGGGCTATGGTCCGGACAATCCGGTGACGCTGGAATTCGCCACGACGAACGGTCAGTTCCCCGGCGATTACGATATCGCCCGCGCGGTCGTGACGATGTGGGAGAAGGTCGGTATCAAGGCCAATCTGACGGTGATTACCGAGTCGCAATGGTACGATCTGAACGCTTCGGGCAAGCTGCCGGCGGCGTCCATGTTCGTCTGGGAAAACGGCACAGGCGACCCCGAGCTCTTTGCAGGCAACATGTTCGACGCCGATCTGCCCTTTGCCACCTATCGCACCGATGAAGTGACCGCGATGATCAAGCCGCTTCTGCAAGAGCCGGACTATGAGACGCGGATCAAGGGCTACGAAGAATTCAACAAGTACCTGATCGAAGAAGGGGCGATGATCCCGCTGTTGCAAGCGATCCAGACAATCGGCTACCGCAAGGGGATCGAGTTGCAGCCCTGGGCAAACGGCCTGATCCGTCCCGAAGCGATCACGGCCGATTAAGGCGAAGGCGCACCATCATCCATGAGGGAGCGGCAGCTTTGATCTTGGCTATTCTACGCGTCATCGCCCGCAGGCTTCTGGCGATTGTTCCGGTTTTTGCAGTGGTGACGGTGCTGGTCTTCGTTGCCCTGCGCATCCTGCCAGTGGATCCGGCGCAGATGTCTCTGCCGCCCTCGGCGACCATCGCACAGGTGGAAGCCAAGCGCGAGGCGATGGGGCTGAACCAGCCGATCTGGGAGCAATATGCGATCTGGGCCAAGGGCGCGCTTGCGGGCGACCTTGGCAAGTCCTCGCAATACCGCATGTCGACGGTCGGTCTGGTGCTGGAACGCCTGCCGGCCACCATCGAGCTGGTGGTCAGTGCGCTGGTCTTTGCGGTGTGTGTCGGGATGGCGGGCGGGCTGCTGATCTTCGCCGCACGCGGGACGGTTCTGGAGTCGGCCGGGCTGGTGGTCACCTCGGCGGTGATGGCCTTGCCCGACTTCCTGCTGGCGCTTCTCTTCATCCTGCTCTTCGGCGTGCTGATCCCGATCTTTCCGGTCAATGGCCGGCTGGACCCCGGAATGCAGGTGCCGTCGCAGACCGGCTTCCTGCTGATCGACGCGGTGCTGACCGGGAATTTCAGGATCATGCTCAGTGCGATCGAGCATATCGCCCTGCCGGTCATGGCGCTGGGTCTCGCCTTTTCGCCGACCATCGTACGGGTGCTGCACGCCAGCCTCATCAATACCTATCAGCAGAGCTATATTCTTCAGGCGCGTCTCCGCGGCCTGAGCGGACGCGAGATCCTGTTCGGGCAAGCCCTGAAGAACGCCATCCTGCCGGTCGTCATTCTGGTCGGCACGCAATTCGGAGGGCTCTTCGGCGGCACGCTGCTGGTCGAGATGATCTTTTCCTTTCCCGGGCTGGGCAACCTGATGGTCAAGGCGATGCAGACAGCGGATCTTTCGGTGATCATGGCCATCGCGCTGATCTATTGCGCGACCACTCTGATCTTCAACTCGATTGCGGATGCCATGGCCTATCTGCTGAACCCACGATTGAGGGCCGGATGATGGGCCGCAAGCGCAGATTTGCCGATCCGGGTCTGATCATCGGCGGTGGCTTTGCCGCTCTGGTGCTGATCTGCGCGATATTCGCGCCCTGGATCGCGCCGTATCAGCCCAACGACCAGGAGTTGCTCTATATCCTCGCGCCCCCGGTTTGGGTCGAGGGCGGCACCTCGGCGCATCTCTTCGGCACCGACAGCCTTGGGCGGGATACGCTCTCGCGGATGATATATGGCGCGCGCACGGCAATGACCGTGGCGGTCGCCGCCTCTTTCGGCGCGATGCTGCTGGGGGCGTTCTTCGCGCATCTGGCAGGGTATTTCGGCGGCTGGGTCGACTGGATCATCAGCCGGACTGTCGAGGTCTGGCTGTCCTTTCCGCCGGTGGTGCTGTCGATGCTGCTCATAACCGGCTTGGGCATCGGAATAGACAAGGTCATCCTCGCCATCGTGCTGGTGGACTGGACCCGCTTTTGCCGCGTCCTGCGCAGCGAGGTGCAGGTGGTTCGGGGGCAGGATTACGTGGCCTTTGCACGGCTCATCGGCCTCTCGCACATGCGGGTCATCCTAAGGGAGGTCTTTCCGGCGACCCTGCCGATGCTGATCACCCTGATGAGCTTGCAGATGGGCATTTCGGTGGTGGTCGAGTCGATCTTGTCGTTCGTCGCGATGGGAGTGCCGTCCGATGTACCGGCCTGGGGCCAGATGATCGCAGATGCGCGGATCGACATGTACTATGCGCCGTGGGGGCTGGCCTTGCCGATCTTTGCCATCTTCCTCACGGTCCTGAGCTTCAACCTGATGGGGGACGGGCTGCGGCGCACACTCGATCCGCGCCATCGTGCCGAGCGGGGGGCCTGAGCGATGACGCAGCCGGACGTGCTTCACATCAACAATCTCCAGATCGCGCTCAAAACCGGGCAGTGGATCCTGAGCGGCGTGGAACTGGCGCTTCAGCCGGGGCGGATCCACGGCGTGATCGGTGAATCCGGTGCGGGCAAGTCGATGATCGGTAGCGCGATTGCGGATACGCTGCCCCGTGGACTGGGTATTTCGGCCGGGTCGATCGAATTCGACGGGCTGACCCTGACCGACATGACTGCCCGCACCCGCCGCGACCTCTTGGGGCGGGACATCGGCTTTATCCCGCAAGAGCCGATGAGTGCACTCAATCCCAGCCTGACCATCGGCCATCAGGTCTGTCATCACCTCGCCCGGATTGGCCTGCGCAACGCCAGGGCCCGCACCGACCGGGCGGTAGAGCTTTTTGCCGAGGTCGGTCTGGACCGCCCGCGCGCCCTGTTGACCAGCTATCCGCACCAGCTGTCCGGAGGGATGCTGCAACGGGTCCTGATTGCCATGGCATTTGCCTCGAACCCGCGTCTGGTGATCGCGGACGAGCCGACGACGGCGCTGGATGTGACCATCCAGAAGAAGGTCGTCGAGCTGATCGCCCGCACCCGCGAAGCCCACAACACGTCGGTTCTGTTCATCACCCACGACCTGCAACTCGCGGCAGAGATCTGTGACGATGTCTCGGTGCTTTATGCCGGGCGGATCGTCGAGACGGGCGCGGCGGGGGAGATCATCAACGCCCCCCGGCATCCCTATTCGCGCTGCCTCAACCTGGCGACGCCAAACCTGACGGGGCCTTTGTCGCGGTTGATGATCCTGCCCAAAACGATGCCCGGACCGGCAGAGCGCTCTGCGATGCAAGGGTGCGAATTTGCAACCCGGTGCCCGCTCGCGCAAGATCCGTGCCATACGACCCGGCCGTTGCTGGCCGAGATCGCGCCTGGACATGCCTCGGCCTGCCACTGGCCGGAGCGCACCGGATCGGTCGCCGTGCCAGAGGCAAAGGAGGCGCCGGAGGGATTTGCCCGTGGCAGCGCGCCCGTCTTGCGGGCGACGGGGCTGGGAAAGGCTTATCTTCAGCACGATTGGCTGGGCCGTGTGCGTGAGGTACAGGCGCTGCGGGACCTGAATTTCGAGATCCGCGAAGGTGAATTCGTCGGGATTGTAGGCGAGAGCGGCTCGGGCAAGAGCAGCCTGACCAAGATGATCGTCGGGCTCGAAGACGTGACTTCCGGCAAGCTCGAAGTGGCCGGGATGGACCGGACCACGACGCCCCGCGAAGCGTTCTTCGACAAGGTGCAGCTCGTCTTTCAGGACCCGCAATCGGCGCTCAACCCGCGCCGCAGTATCGCAAGCCTCGTCACTCAGGCACTGGAGGCGCGGCCCGGAAGCATGCCGAAAGCGGAGCAAAACGCGCTGGTGACGGAGTTGCTGGGCAAGGTGATGCTGCCGCCCGAAGTGGCCGGGCGCTTTCCCGATCAACTGTCGGGCGGGCAGAAGCAACGGGTGAACATCGCCCGCGCGCTCTGCTCGAACCCAAGCCTCCTGATTGCCGATGAAATCGTTTCGGGGCTGGATGTATCGGTTCAGGCGCAGATCCTGGAGCTGTTGCGCGCCTTGCGCCGGGAGGCATCGTTTTCGCTCTTGCTGGTCTCGCACGACCTTGCCGTCGTGCGCCACGTCTGCGACCGCACGCTGGTGATGTGTAAGGGCGAAATCGTGGAGCAGGGCCCAGTCGAAGAGGTCTTTGCGAATCCGCAGCACCCGTACACCCGCGAACTGGTGGCGGCGGCGCAGGGCATTTCGGATGCAAGCGCGGACACCGGGTACGCCTTGGGCTGACCGCTGGTGCGGGCCGTGGGCACGGGCCGGCAGATGCACCGACCGAACGATGTCTCGACGCGATCCGTCAGAGATCGTGGACGCGGATCTTCTTCAGCATCGCCTGCAAGACGCGGACGCAGACTTCCAGATCCGCAGGGTCGATGCCTTCGATCATATGCTGGTAGTTGCGGCTGACAACCGGAACCGTTTCCTTGAGCTTCTTTCGGCCCTTGGCTGTCAACGAAACGCGGCGCACACGCTGGTCCGCCGGGTCGATCTCGCGCTGCGCCAAGCCCTGGGTAACAAGCTGCTCGACCAGGCGGCTTACGGTGGATTGCTCGGTCACCGACAGTACGGAAACCTCGTTGACCGTGAGCTTTTTGTAGGCTGCGAGGCAGGACATGATCCGCATCGTGGCGCCCTGAATGCCGATATCCTTGAGATCGGCATCCTGCTTTACGTGCCACCGATGGACCAATCGGGTCATGAGATACGGCAAATACCGCGAAAGCTGCTGTGCCGACTTGAACGTGACTTCGGAGGAAACCGGGTTGTCAGTCATTGGCCGGTATCCCCTTGTCCCTGGGCTTGCGAATAATGGCTTTCAAGACGCCGGTCGTTTCAGCCAGATCCTCAGCGTTCAAGTGGCGAAAGCACTCTGATAGCACGGCGGCATGCACCTTGGCCGCCTCTTCGAACCGCTGCTGTCCTGCATCCGTCAGAACGGCGACAAAGGATCGCCGGTCTTCAGCCGACATCGACCGATCGACAAGCCCGTCCTTGCGCAACCTGTTGACCAGCCCCGAGACATTGCCGTTGCTGACCTTCAATCTTGCCGAGAGATCGCCCATGCTCAGGCCGTCGGGATAGCGTTTCAGCTGTGCGAGGACATCGAATTTGGAAACGCTGATACCCGACCGCTCCTTGAGTTGCCGGTTCAGTTCGGGATAGACGAAATTATATGCGTCGAGCACGCTGAGCCAGAGCCGCGTTTCGTCCTTGCGATAGTCTGAAGTGTCCTGGGCAGGATCACGCACCGTCATGGATCTATCTGCATTCCCATAGATTTACTGATTAGGTATTATCCGAGAACAGATACTGGTTCAATGCACTCCGTAGGTCGGACGGAATGTCGATCGGGCGGTGCGTTTCGAGGTCGGTGGTCACGGTTGTAAAGAGCCCGCGCAGGGCCTCCATATCGCCCAGCATCGCGTTGAGCTCCAGCGCGTATGACTTGCCGCCGATCCTGGTAACCCGGACGAAATACTCGACCTCCTGCCCCATCTTGATCGGCGAAAAGAACTCGGCGTGGGCATTGACGTAGCCAAGCCCGATGCGGCGCGGGCCAAGGAATTCGTAGTAGGACAGCTTCAGGCAGTCGCCGAACCAGGCTTCGATGGCACGGTTGAAGACGTTGAAGAACTGGGGCGTGTAGACAATACCCGCAGGATCGCACTCGCCGTGCCTGAATATATGTTTGTAGCTCCAATTCGGAAACGGAATATCGGTCCGAATAACGGGGCGGGGAAAGGAGGCCGGTTTATTTGATTGGTTCATTTGCCCGAAAACTCTCAATTGTCCTGATAGTCCCGTCCAAATCCTCGCTGGACGCGTCCTTTATCGCAGAAGTCAAAAGGCGCCGCGCCCATTCCGCCGCGTCGTCGCGATCGGCGATAGACTTTGTCGTCTGCATGGCTTTCTCGAATTTCGAATGGCCCCGGACATGGGTATCCGAATAGCCCTTGATCAGCCGGCGGAAGGTGAGCATCGCGACGCCGAGGGCGTAGTTTCGAGGCAGCGCCTGGGTGGCATCGGCCAGCCAGGCGTCGCGGTGTGCGGCTTCCGTCTGGTGACGCAGGGACTTGCGCCGCAGCCCCTTGAGAGCGCCCGCAACATGCAGCGGCAGGAAGCCGGATAGACGGTACGTGCTGATCCGGCGACCTTTGTCGATGCGGCGGTCGAGCCAGTCATAGAGGCGCTTTCGAGACTTCAGCCAGTTTGCCAGACCGACCGGTAGGGTAGAGGCGACCTCTTCCATGCGGGGGTGCATGAATTCGGTGGTATGCAGCACCTGATCGTCCTTCAGGCCCACCTCGTCGGCCACCCGTTGACGGCGCGCGCTTTGCGTCTTGATCCGGGCGACGCGGATCACATCGTCATAGACCATCGCATTGGCGAGGTATTTCGTGGCAGTCGCGGTGAATTCGAAGCCATGGGCCTCGCCTCCGGCCGCGCGGTCGGCCCGGGTGAGATCGCTCAGGATATCGAGGTATTCGTCGCCATAGGCGGCATCCTGAAAATCGACGACCTTTTGGAGCCCGAGCCAGGCCATTTCATGTGCCTGTTCGGGAAGCTCAGAGCGCAGGCGCGCGAGCAGGGCGTTGGCCCGTTTGTCGCGCAGGGTGGCGGGCAGGGCGGCTTGCGTGGGGGCGGGCTCGGGCGCCCCGGCGGGCGGGCGGGTCTCGGTGCGCTCATGGGCGGCATCGAAGGCGCGGATGCTGGCCTCCACGCCCTTGCCGCCCTTGCGGATCACCTCGTAATAGGCCTCCCGTGGAAAGGGCAGGGTGCCCGAGGCCGCGAGGCTGCCGAACATGGACGACGAGATGACAGAGCCGTTCGCCACCGCCATCGCGTTCATGTCGAAGACGATCTCCTGTTTGGCCACCACGCCGATGGCCTCGGTCACGGCGCCGCTGTCAGCGATGCTGTCGCCGGGGGCCATCTTTTCGCTCACCGCCAGCGCGCGGTGACTGGAGGCGATCAGGGTCGTGCGGTCCGGCGTCACGATCCCGCGCAGGATCGAGCGGCCGGCTTCCATGAACTCGGAGGCGATCACCACATCCACATCGCCGGGCGTGGGCATCTGCGCCAGCACGGGCTTTTGCCCACCTTCGCCTGGACGCATCATCTCGACGTAGTAGATGGTGGCCCCGGTGCGTTGTGCCACGCCGGGGACCGATGTGGATTGCGCCACCCAGCCGTGCGCTTCGGCCAACGCCACGATCCAGCCGGTCAGGACTCCGCCGCCCTGGCCGCCCATTGCGACGATGGCGATGGAGATCGGCCGTTCGGTGGCGGGGCCGCCGGGCTTCAGGCCCAGTTTCACGGTGTCGTCTTTCATGCGCCTAGACCTCGAAACTGACTGCGCGCTTTTCGCGGCGGGTTTGCAGGAAGCGGATCACCGAACCGGAGAACCGAGCGCCGAACCTGTCCCATGCGCTGGGGTTGTGGGTGACTTCGGCACGGAAGAAGGAGGGGCAGAGCACGGCGGCATCCGCGACCTCGCCGCAATTGCCGCAGGCCACGCAGGTGTCGTCGATGGAGGCGACAGGGTCATCGCGTAGTGGATCGTCCAATTCCTTGACCGAGAGCGAGGGGCAGCCCGACAGACGCATGCAGGCGTGATCGCCGGTGCAGACATCTTCATCGACGCCGAATTTCTCCTTCACCACCCGCTTGCCGCCCTTGATCGCCTTGGCGACCTGCGGCTTCACCCGGCGTTGCTTGTTCAGCATACATTCGGAGGAGGCCACGATGATCTTGGGGCCCTCGGCCTCGGTGGTCAGCGCCTCCTTCAGCACATCGCGCATGCGGGTCACGTCATAAGTGTGATCGACCTGGCGAACCCATTTGGCACCGATCCCCTTCACCGCATCGACGATGGAATTGTTGGTGTTGCGGCGCTTGTTCTCGGCGCGGGACGACAGGATGTCCTGACCGCCGGTGGCGGAGGAATAGAAGTTGTCGACGATGACGAAGACGCCGTCGTGCTTGTTGAACACCGCATTGCCGATTCCGCTGGTCAGCCCGTTGTGCCAGAACCCGCCGTCGCCCATGATCGAGATCGACCGCTTTGCCCCCTTCACGTTGAAGGCCGCCGCCGAGGCGGGCCCGAGGCCGAAGCCCATGGTGGTGGCCCCGAGGTTGAAGGGCGGAAGGATCGAGAACAGGTGGCAGCCGATGTCGGCCGAAACGTGGTGCGTGCCGGTTTCCTCGAAGAGCATCTTCATCGCGGCAAAGATCGGGCGCTCGGGGCAGCCGGTGCACAGGCCCGGCGGGCGCGCCGGCACCACCTCGGACAGCCGCTCGACGGCAGGGTTGGTCAGGATCGGGACCGGATCGGGCACCGGGGCGCGGTTGCCGAGCTGTGCGGGTTCATGGTCATCGAGGAAGCGGCCGATGCCCTCGGTCAGCACGGCGGCGGTGTAGTCGCCGCCCATCGGCAGGTAGTCCTTGCCATGCACCTCGGTCGGGCTCTTGGAGCGGGCGAGTATGGTGGAGATGGACTGCTCGATATACTCGGGCTGGCCCTCTTCGACCATCAGGACGGCATCGAGGCCTTCGCAGAACGCATCGACCTCGGATTTGATCGTGGGGTAGGCCACGTTCATCACGTAAATCGGCACGCGGGAATTGCCGTAGGCGTCGCAAAGCCCAAGGAACTGAAGCGCGCGGATCGTGCTGTTATACATGCCGCCGACGACGATCAGCCCGGTCTTGCCGGTCTTTTCTTCCCCGGTCGGGCCGAAGAATTCGTTGAGCTTGTGGTCGCGGATGAAGTCGATGGCCGTGGGCATGCGCACCTTGATCTTCTCGACCTCGTGCTCGTAGGCGGCGGGCGGAAGGACGATGCGGCCGAGATCGCGCTTGGGGTTGTCCATCGCCTCGCGCAGGGAGACCTTGGGGCGCTGGTTGTTTTTGCAGGCAAACTCGCCCGTCATGTGGCAGGAGCGGACCCGCACTTGCAGCATGACCGGCGTGTTGGAGGCCTCCGACAGCTCGAAGCCCTTTTCGATCAGGTTGACCATGCAGGCCTGATCCGGGCGCGGATCGAGGAGCCACATCTGCGACTTCATCGCGAAGGCATGGGTGCGCTCCTGCATGATCGAGGAGCCTTCGCCGTAGTCCTCGCCAACGATGACCATCGCCCCGCCGGTCACGCCGCCCGAAGCGAGGTTGGAGAGCGCATCGGAGGCCACGTTGGTGCCGACCGTCGACTTCCACGCCACTGCGCCGCGCAGAGGGTACATGACGGAGGCCGACAGCATCGCGCCTGCCGTGGCCTCGCTGGCTGAGCTTTGGAAGACCACGCCGAGATCGTCGAGGATGTCGTTGGCGTCGGCCAGCACATCCATCAGGTGAGAGATTGGCGAGCCCTGGTAGCCGCCGACATAAGCGACGCCGGATTGCAGAAGGGCCTTTGTGATCGCCAGAATCCCCTCGCCGCGGAACAGATCACCGTCGCCCAGCTTCAGGTCTTCTACCTCTTTCGCAAAGGATCGTTCGGCCATTGCAGTCTCCCAAAAAAAGTATGGTAATGAATAGATTTATATGTAAAGTAAGTCAACGATCAGTTTGCTCCGGCGTGTGAATAATTCAGAATCGCCGCGAAAAGCAAAGTTAGAACAATCTGTTAACGGGAGGCCCGGATGGTCGGGCGCGCGCTTACCGCGTAGCCCCCGACCGACTCTCCTGAGGGGAATTTTCACGTGACGAACGAACGAGAGGGGGAAGACACTCATGCTTCCATTGAATGATTTTCCAAGGTTCACGGCAGCAGCAGTTCAGGCAAGCCCCGTGTATCTGGATGCCGGGCGGACCGTGGAAAAGGCGGCAAGCCTGATCGGTGAGGCGGCGGCGAATGGTGCGCGTCTGGTGGTGTTTCCGGAGGTCTTCATCCCCGGATACCCCTATTGGAACTGGATCACCGATCCGGTGACGGGCAGCGCGTGGTTTGAAGAGCTTGTCCGCGCGTCGGTCTTTGCCGACGGGCCGGAAATCGCCAGGGTGCGTGCCGCAGCCAAGGCGAATGATTGCTATGTGGTGATGGGCCTGAACGAACGCAGCCCCGTGTCGCTGGGCGCTTTGTACAATACCCTGTTGTTCATCGGACCCGATGGCGGGGTCCTCGGCAAGCACCGCAAGCTGGTGCCGACCTGGGCGGAGAAGCTGACCTGGACGGGCGGCGACGGGTCCAGCCTCAGGGTCTACGATACCGCGATCGGCCCGCTGGGCGGTCTGGCATGTGGTGAGAACACCAACACCCTCGCCCGCTTCACTCTGCTGGCGCAGGGCGAGCTGGTGCATACGGCCAGCTACATTTCGCTGCCGGTGGCCCCGCCCGATTACGACATGGCCGAGGCGATCAAGCTGCGAAGCATGTCGCACAGTTTCGAAGGCAAGGTCTTCACGATCACCGCCACCTCGACGGTTTCGGATGAGATCATCACCGAGATGGAGAAGATCCGCCCCGATGCTCGGGCCCTGCTGGAGCGCAAGTCGAGCGCCTATTCGGGGATCATCGGGCCTGATGGGCGCGAGGTGGTGCCCGGGCTGATCGACGACGAGGGCATCGTCTATGCCGAGATCGACTTGGGAAAATGCATTCAGCCCAAGCAGATGCATGACATCACCGGCTACTACAACCGCTTCGATATCTTCGACCTGAGGGTAAATCAGGCGCCGCAAGCCGCCGTTCAACTGAAAACCGATCCGGCCACCACGCCGGACGTAAACGCTGCGCCGATGCCGGACGACAGCGAGCAAGAGTAGCCAATCAAGGCAGGAGGAAGACATGGCTGATATTGCCAAGGAAGACGACATTCTGGGCCGCGCGCGAGTGCGCGATACGCCCGAGCTGGAAGCCTACTACGAAGATTTGGCCAAGCAGGAGACCGGCGCGCTCTGGACCGTTGCCAACTCCATCGAACCCTGGCAGCCGACGCCCACATCCGCCCCCGTGCTCTGGCGCTGGGAAGACCTGCGCCCGCAGGTGCTGCGCGCCATCGACCTGGTGCGCCCCGAGGATGCGGGCCGGCGCGTGGTCTACCTGCGCAACCCCAAGCGCAAGGAGGTCAGCGCGGCCTGCGGGTGGCTGTTCTCGGGCATCCAGACGATGAAGGCAGGCGAACGCGCCGGGGCGCACCGCCACGCGGCCTCGGCCTTGCGGTTCATCATGGAAGGCACCGGGGCCTACACGGTCGTCGAGGGGCACAAGATGAGCCTCGGCGCCAAGGACTTCGTACTGACGCCCAATGGCACCTGGCACGAGCACGGCATCGAGGAGGACGGCAGCACCTGTCTTTGGCAGGACGGGCTCGACATTCCGCTGACCAACGCGCTCGAGGCGAACTTTTACGAAGTCCACCCCGACGATTACCAGACCACCAACCTGCCGCTGGACGATAGCCCCGCCACCTACGGCTCACCGGCCCTGATGCCCGAGCTGGACAAGTGGGATCAGCCCTATTCGCCGCTGCTTAAGTTCCGTTGGGACCAGACTTACGAGGCGCTGCAAGCCTACGCCCGCGTCACCGATGGCTCGCCCTATGACGGGGTGATCATGCGCTATATCAACCCCAAGACCGGCGCCGACCCGATGCTGACCATGGGCGCGAACATGCAGCTTTTGCGGGCGTCCGAGCACACCAAGGCACATCGCCACACCGGCAACATCATCTACCAGGTGGCCAAGGGCGAAGGCTATTCCGTGATCGGCGGCAAGCGCTTCGACTGGAAGGAAAAGGACATCTTCTGCGTGCCGCCGTGGACGTGGCACGAGCATTGCAACACCCAAGGCGGCGACGATGCCTGCCTGTTCTCGTTCCACGACCTGCCGACCATGAGAAAGCTCGGCTTCTACGCCGAGCAGGCTCTCGAGGACAACGGCGGCCATCAGGTCGTCACTGGCTAAATACAGGATATCAAATATGAAACTCGTTACCTACCGCGACGGCGCCGTCGCCGAGGGGCGTCTTGGCGCCGTGCTGGACGGTCTCGTCATCGACGTGGAATTTCTGGGCGATGCGGTCGGGACCGCCCTGCCTTCGGACATGCTGACGTTGATCGACCTCGGGCCGGATGCTTTGTCCGCGATCCACCGCGCCCTGGCCGAGACCGAAGGTGCCCGGCCCCCCGGCATCGCTGTACCCGAGGAAAACGTGCGCCTGCTCGCGCCGATCCCGCGGCCGCGCAAGAACATCTTCGGCATCGGCCTAAACTATGTCGAGCATGTCGCCGAAAGCGCCAAATCGCTGGACACGTCCAAGGACCTGCCCAAGCAACCCGTGGTGTTTTCCAAGCCGCCGACCAGCGTGATCGCCACCGGTGAGCCGATCCAGCACAACGCGTCGATGACGCAGATGCTGGACTGGGAGGTGGAGCTTGCGGTGATCATCGGCAAACGCGCCACGCGGATCTCGAAGGATGACGCGATGAGCCATGTCTTTGGCTATTCGGTCATCAACGACGTCTCCGCCCGCGACAACCGCCGCGCCGGGCAGTGGATCTTCTCGAAAGGGCAGGACAGCTATTGTCCCTTCGGCCCGGCCATCGTGACCGCTGACGATGTGGCAGACCCGCATGACCTGACGCTGTGGCTCAAGAAGAACGGCGAGGAAAAGCAGCGCTCCAACACCAAACACCTGCTGTTCGATATCCCGACGCTGATCTCCGACATCTCCTCGGGCATCACGCTGGAACCCGGCGACATCATCGCCACCGGCACGCCATCAGGTGTGGGCGCGGGACGCGATCCGCAGGAGTGGATGTGGCCCGGCGACGTGATCGAATGCGGGGTCGATGGCATCGGCGTGCTGCGCAATCCCGTGGTGAAGATCGGGGACTGACGTGGACAACATGCACAAGACCCTGAAGATCGGGCAGATCGTGCCCTCGTCAAACCTGACGATGGAACGAGAGATCCCGGCGATGCTGCGCGCGCGGGAAACCCTCTATCCGGAGCGGTTTTCCTTTCATTCCAGTCGGATGCGGATGAAGAAGGTCACGAAAGAAGAGCTTGCCGCGATGGACAGGGATAGCGACCGCTGCGCGCTGGAACTCAGCGATGCGGCGGTCGACGTGATGGGCTATGCCTGTCTCGTCGCCATCATGTCGATGGGGCGGGGATACCACCGCGAAAGCCAGACGCGCCTGCATCAGGTGACGGTGGACAACGGCCATCCTGCGCCGGTCGTCAGCTCGGCTGGTGCGCTGGTCGACGGGTTGCACCTGATGGGGGCCAAGCGGGTGTCGATCGTGACGCCCTACATGCGCCCGCTGACCGACATGGTTGCGGATTACATCACGGCGGAGGGGATCGAGGTTTCCGACAGCATCGCGCTGGAGATCCCCGACAACCTTGAGGTCGCGGCGCAGGACCCGATGAACCTGACCGAGATCTACAAGAGCGCGGATCTCAGAAACATCGACGCGCTCGTGCTGTCGGCCTGCGTTCAGATGCCCTCGCTGGCGGCGATCCAGAAGGTCGAGGACGAATGCGGCATCCCGGTGGTCTCCGCCGCTGTGGCGACGACCCACCAGATGCTGACAAAGCTGAACCTCAAGCCGCATGTGCCGGGTTGTGGTGCCCTGCTGTCGGGCAAGTATGTCTGAACGACACTGACCGGATGCGGCCCGGCCGGATGACCGGCGGGCCGCGTTCGACTCCGGCCCGGCTGCGGGCAAGGACTGGCGTTCGACCGCGTGGCCCGCACTCTGCAATCCCCAAATCTCTGAAACGACGCCCCCCACCGCGCGAGATGACACTTTCGATCTCGCGCGATAGGGGTCTTGGCTTGTGCCCTACCAATACGACAATGGCGCGCTCGGGTCGGGCGGGCTGAACCCCGCCGCCGCAAGCCCACCGCCTTGCTGGCGGGCGCTTTCGGCGACGGGTCTCTTCAGCGGTGCTACTTGACCAGGCTCGGCAGCCAGGTGGCGACCGAGGGCACGAGGATCAAAAGCCCGAGAACGGCCAGTTCGATCAGGATGAAGGGAAGCGCAGAATTGATGATCTGGCCGATCCTGATCCCATCCGGGGCAACCCCACGCATGACGAAAAGCAACAACCCGAAGGGCGGCGTCAACAACCCGACCTCCATGGTGATGAGGATCAGCACCATGAGCCAGATCGGGTCGATGTCGTAGACCGCCTGAAGCGAGGACGGCCCCAGCAGGAAGAACGGCAAGGTAAGCAGCAGCATGCTGACCTGATCCATGAAGGCGCCGAGAAAGAGCAGGATGACGATCATGACCAGCACCACAGAGAGCGGCGAAAGATCGAGGGCGGTGACGGCTTTCAGCAATCCTTGCGTGGCGCCGGAAACGGCCATCGCCTGCGTGAAGACAAGCGACCCGGCGATGATGAAGATGATCATCGTGTTCACTTTCGCCGTTTCCATCAGTGCCTTGCCGATCTCGGCCCATCCGAAGTCGGCGCCTTCGATGCCGGTGATCGTGATCCTGTTCTTGAACAGCCGGAAGAACAGGCACGCGCCGAAAGCCGCGAGGCAGCCCATGGCCGCGGCCTCGGTCGGCGACGCAAAGTTCGTCAGGATGCTGCCCACGACAACAACGAAAATGCTGAACAGTGGAAAGATGTAGAGCAGCGTCGGCAGAAAACGGTTCACCGGTCGCAACCAACGGCCGGTGTATGTCCTCGACCACAGGGTGCGGCGCCGGCTGTTGATGGCGATGGTCAAAGGCCGGTCCAGGTAGCTGTAGTCGGTTTCGAACGGAGGAGCCAGATCGGGGTTGAGCCTGCACCGGATGATGACATAGGCGAAGAAGCTCATCGCCATCAGGAAACCCGGGATGATCCCTGCCACCAGCAGCAGGGCCACGGATTTCTGCGAGATGCTGGCCAGCAACACCGCCAAAGCCGAGGGCGGGATCAGCATGGCAATGCCGCCCACGGCCATGATCGGCCCCATGGCGATTGCCGGATGATACCCGCGCCTGAGCATGTCCGGCAAAAGCACCTTGCCCAGGATCGCGGTATTCGCAACGGTCGAGCCGGAGAGCGAGGAAAACACCGTGCCGCCGACGATGGAGACGATGGACAGCCGGCCCGGCACGCGCGAGATCAGGCGCTCGATGGCGCCGATGGCCTTGAAGGCCACGCCGGTCTCGAGCAGGATTTCCCCCATCAGAAGGAAGAGCGCGATGGTTGCAAGGGAATAGGATATCGCCTCGTGGAACTCCATCGGCATGCTCTGCAGCGAAAGAGAGGCAATCGTCCAGTCACCCATGACAGCGAGGCCGCCGATGAACAGGGCCGTGCCGAAGATGTTGGCCGCCATGAATGCAAAGGCGACGGGCAGGCCTAGGAAGAGAAAGAAGCAAACGACGCCAAGCAGCAGCGTCAGGGCCAGATACCATTCCATGATCAGAACCCTATATCAGACGTGGTTTTGTGGTCGGATTGCCCCGCCCGCCGAAAGCGGTAGAGGAACTCGATGGCGAGCATGACGAACGAGACCGTGAAGACGGCGAGGACAATCCAGTTGGGGACTTGCAGGTCCTTGTCGGGCAGCGATCCGAAGGCATAGGCGCTGAGCGTGCCGTTGGCGCCAAAGTAGGCCATGCAGAAGCACAGCAGCGCACCGAACAGATCCACCGCGCGCTCGACCTTCCTTGCCGCCCATTTCGGAAGCGCCGTCAGAAGGATGTCGACCCGCACATGGGCGCCCTTGTAAAGGACCCAGGAGGCCGAGAGGAACACGCCCGCGTAGAGGCCGTATTCCGCGCCTTCGTTCAGCCATTCCAGCCCGCGCAGGCCAAGCTTGCGCGAGAAGAAATCGAACGGGACGAGCACCGCAAACAGCCCGATGGAACCGGCTACACAGATGGCGACAAAGAGATTGAACTTTTCGAAGAGGATTTCGAATCTGTCGATGAGCGAGGCCATGAACGTCTCCGGCTCGTGTTGAAGGCGCAGCCGGCAAACCGCCGCGCGGACGGTCTGCCGGATTTCAGGATCGGATTGGCTCAGTCGGCGGCTGTGAAGAGCTCTTTCAGCTTCGGCCCGGTTTCGGGGTTCTGCTCGATGAACTCGTCCCAGGCGGTTTGACGCGCCATGCCGACCCATTTCTCGGCTTCCTCGCCCTCGAGCGTGATGGTCTCGATGCCGCTTTCCGCAAGCTTCTTGAAGGTTTCCTCGTCCAGCTGCTTTGCGTAGTCGCTGGTGCCCTCCATGCGCGTCTCCATGCCGATCACCACGTCATTGAGGATTGCGCGGGCCTCGTCGCTCAGGGAGTTCCACTTGTTCAGATTGGCGACCGTGTGGATCGAGGCGCGATAGACGCCGGGCTCTACCCGATACTTGGTGACCGGGATCCACGACGGAGAGATGCCGCGCACCGACCAGCCGTAACCGTCCACCGCGCCGCTTTCCATCAGCGTGTAGACCTCGGGCATTGAAGAGCGCTGAACCGTCGCGCCGAGGGCCTTGAAGAAGGCGGTGTAGACGGGCGAAACCCGCAGGTTGAGGCCGGTCAGGTCGGCTTTGTCGATGGCCTTGCCTTCAGCGAGGAACAGATTGAATGCGCCATCGTCGTGGTGGCGGCCAACGAACTTGACGTTCTTCTTGTCGGCAATCTCTTGAAAATAGTCTATGCCGCCGTTTTCGCGCAGCTCGGCAAAGGTCACCTCCTGAAGCCGAAGTGCCGGGGCTTCGGGGATGATGTTACCGAAGAAGGCTTCGGGGCAACCGGCGATGTCATAGGCCCCCTGGGCCATACGCTCCACGACCTGAAACGGGCTGCCAATGGCGGGCGCGCCGCCCAGCAGATTGATCTGAACGACACCTTTGCCCTTTTCGTTGATCTCGCTTACCATTTCTTCGAAGGGCACGCCCGGAGGGGCGCCGATCGGAAAGCAGCTCACGCCGCGCAGCGTGACTTCTTCGGCGGCCAATGGTGTGGCAAGGCAGGCGCCCGTCGCGATGGCTGCGGCGAAGCCTTTCAAGAATGCGTTTCTGGTCATCATCACTTTGTCTCCCTTTGGATGAGATCTTGAAGGGCCGATAGCGCTGCCGTTGTCTTTTTGAGCCTGAAACCAAGCTGTCCCGACGCGGCCTTTTTCATGTTCTTCTTGCGATTCCTTCTATGCCAGTAAGGACGGATCGAATGTATTTTACAAGTAAAAATATTGATTAGCATATTACATGCGAAGGGCATTCTTCCTTGCAGGGTTGGGTTACGGGGCTTTTCGACAGCCGGTATGCCGACATTTTTTTGGGCGTCAGACACAGGACTTGGTCCGACCGAAGTGTCGGGGCGGTAGGGCAGGTCGGTCTCCGGCTGACCGAATGCGCATGATAATCGGCCCAATCCGAAATGGACCGCGCTTTTGCCGGTGACTAGCCTTCTGGCTGGATATGCTCGGAGAGGTCAGAGAGATGTTGAATGCGATCAAGGACAGGGTCCACGAACGGCCTTCGGAGGTTGGTGAAACGCCGGCGACCGCGGCAGGCGGCCTGACCCGCGCGGGGTTTCTCCGCCTCCTCGGGACCGGGCTTTTCGCCGGCGGCGCGGGTCTCTCGGCTACGGGGCTCTTTGCGCAGACATCGAGCGACACAGCGCCTGTCACCGACATCGACAAGGTTTATGACGCGTGGCAAGACCGGTTCAATGCGGGCGACCTCGATGGGTTGATCGCGCTCTACGCCGAAGACGTCACCTACATCAATCCGGACGGAGCCGAATGGATCGGCAAGGCGGCGACAAAGGCCGATTACGCCGAGCTTCTGGCCCTGAAGCCCAGGATCGAGATCGGCGACCGCATCCACGTGGTCCATCAGGACATCGGGCTTTCGACCAATCACTGGACACTCGAACTGACGGACCCCGAGGGGAAAGTGCAGACGCTGACGGGCGGCGGTATCGAGGTTCTGCGCGATTTCGGCGACGCGGGTTGGCAGTTCATCATCGACGATGCCTCGCGCTCGGCTTCGTAGAGTCTGAGGGCGCGCCCCGGTCCTCATGCCGCCGATGGGGCGCAGGATCGGGGTGCAGCTGGAAATCCCTCCGGATTACAGCCCCTTGGGATGGGTCAGGAACTCTTCGATCACCTCCGGCGGCGCCTTCACGAAGTCTCCGGTGCGGCTGACCGACTGGCCGTTGAGCTGCTTCAGGCTGACGGCCATTTCCGCCATCTTCAGCGCGATGGGGATGCCGTTGATCACCGGGGCATCGCCAACGGTGTGATTGTGAAACTGCGAGAACAGCACCATCGGGATGCCGCCGCCCGGGATGACTACGTCGATACCCTGCGCCACCAGAGGCTCGGCCTGCGCGTCGAACAGCGCCTTCACCTCCTGAGCCTTGGCCGCGTCGCCATAGGCGCCAAGGATCTGACCCGGCTCGAAGTGCATCGCATGTACGCCCGTGACCCGTTCGCGCAGACCATATTTGCCGATCTGCTGATGAAACCAGGGGATGAACCGGCGATTGATCGTGACGATCCCTAGCCGCTGGCCCATCTGGCAACACCAGAGCATCGTCGCTTCGCCCAGACTAATCACCGGAATGTCGACGACACTGCGCGCCTCGTACAACCCGGCATCCTGGAAATGCCCGACCAGAACGGCGTCATAGCCCTCGCGCTCTGCCTTGATCGCATTGGCGATCATCTCGCGGGCGCAGCGGAATTCGACAAGCGGGTGCGCGTAGCTGTCGAAGGGGGTGATGCCGTGAATTTCGACGGTCGTCCCCGGAGACTTTGCCGCGTCCAGATTTTCCCGCAGGTGCTCCCAATAGGTGGCGCCGTTTTCGTGATCGACATAGCTTTGATAGAAGATCTTCATGTCAGCTGTTCCTTTTCAAATCGCGCAGGTCACGTCGTCAGGCCGCCAAAGCTGGTGCCGCCGCAGTTCCCCCGGTGATCGCCGACTTCGTCATCCGCGTGTGTCTTGCACCAGGGCGACCACGCGCAGTGGGCTGCCGGAGCCGCCTTCAATCTTGAGCGGGCAGGCGACGATCATCGCGCCGAAGGTCGGCAGCTTGTCGAGGTTGGTCAGGCATTGCAGACCGAACCGGCCGTTGCCGTGCAAAATCGAATGGGCGGGCAGCGGCGGGTTGAAGGCGAAAGCCTGTCCGGCGTCTGTACCCACCGTCTCGACCGCGAGGCCCACACAGTCGCGTTCGTGGACGAGGAATTCGACAGCTGCCGCGTCGGGCCCCGGAGAATGGGCACCGTCTTCGAGCAGGTTCAGATATTCCGGCGTTCCGACGCGCTTGTACCAGTCGGTGCGCAGGGCGATCCAATGGCCCTTGGGGATGGTGCCGTTTTCCGCCTCCCAGGCCTCAAGGAAGGCGCGGGTGAGCACGAAGTCGGCATCCGCCGCTGCCTCGGCCGAGATGTCGATCACAACTGCGGGGGCGACGAACCGCTGCGCCGGGATGGCATCCACAGTGTTTGAAGGCAGGTCCTTGCCCGTCACCCAATGCGCCGGGGCGTCGAAATGGGTACCGGTGTGCTCGTTCATAGAGATGTTGTTCCAGTACCAGGCCGGGCCGTTCTCGTCGTAGCGCGACAGGGTCTCCATCTTGAACGGGGGGCATTGGCCGAACTCGGCAGGCAGCACGATGACCGGAAAATCCGGGCTCAGGGTGTTGGTCAGATCGACGACGCGCACATCGCCCGAGGCGAGCGCCACGGCAAGGTCTGAAAGCACGGTATTGCTCATCTGTTTTCCTCTCGAATGGTCAGAAGCGGGTCGTCCAGCCAGCGCGACAGGACATCTTTCGCCACCTCGTCGGCGCAGATGGTTTCCTGCCCTTGCTGCAAGGCGGTGACGACGGCGCGGGCGATCTGTGCGGGCGCGGTCTTGGGCGGCGGCACGTTCTGGTGCCAGCCGTCGTCGACCGGCCCGGTCAGGACCGACATCACGCGGATGCCGGTCTGCGCCATCTCTCCCCGGAGGCTCGCAAGGAGCGTCAGCCGCGCGGCGGCCGCAGCCGAGGTTCCGGCAAAGCCCGCCCTCCCGGTCAGGCCGTGGACGGATGCGATATCGACGAAGGCGGCGGCAGAGCATTCGACATCGTCGGACCGCGCAGAGAGCGCCGGGGCAAAGCCCTGAGCCAGTCGCATGAGGCCGGTCACTTCGAGATCCAGCCCGGAGTGCAGGTCGCTGGGCTTGCCGCCAAAGCCGACGCCGCCCGGGCGGGCAAAGCCGACGGTGTTGACGACGATCTCCACCCGCCCGCCGAGCTGCCCGGCAAGCGTCTCGACGCTGCGGGTGTCGGTGAGGTTCAGCTTCACGGGCTCGATCCCGTCCATGGCCTCGATCCGCTCTTGCCCCGGATAGCGCATCAGCGGGTCGGCATTGCCAAGGAACACCGTCCGGGCGCCAGCCTTGAGCAGGGCCTCGGCCACCGCCTGTCCGGTCGCGGTGCGCCCGTCGGTGACGAGGATGCGCCGATATTTCGGGTCGGCGGTGAAGACCCGCAGTTGTGGATCGTCGGCCATATGCGGCGTCTCCTGTTCCGGCATGGCAAAAAGCGCCGGGGTTCCGGCCCTGTCGAGCTTCAGAGCGATCCTGACGCGGTCGCCCCGGCCCACATCGCGGTGCAGGTGAACGGTCGCCATCGGCCCCGCATCCAGCCGCGCGGCCCCGATGCGCCAGGGCAGGTGATGCTTGAAGAAGAGGTCGATCGAGCTGCGGATGGTCGTCTCCGCTTCGATCACCGCGCCGTCTGGCCGGTCTTTCCAGCTCAGCTCGCCCCAGCAGGCCGGGCACCGGTCGCGCTGGGGGTAGGTCGCCTGACCGCAGTCGCTACAGACCTGCAGCACGAACCGTCCCAGACCGGCGCGCGCCGCCATTGCCGTGGCTGCTCGGCTGCGCAGGGCAGGGGGCACATGGCCAGCGCGGGTGACGACAAGCGGATCTTTTTTCTTCGGCGGTGTCAGCGGATCGGTCATCGCAGCACCTCCTGCTCCAGCGCGGCAGCCCCGGTACAGACGCCGCGATCGTAGTTCACCAGGCCAAAGCCCGAGATCAGGGCGCGTCTGGCCTCGGGCACCTGTTCACCCAGAGGCTCGTGCAGGATCTGGCGCAGACCTTCGGTGAGGTTCTGAAAGCCGCCCGCCGCCCCGGCCTGACCGGCAGATAGCTGCCCGCCATTGGTGTTGAGCGGCAGCGTGCCGGCGATGGTAAAGTCGGTCTCGGCGATGAATCGCGACAGGGCCGCCTTGTCGCAGAACCCAAGATCCGCAAGCTGCATGGCCACGATCACCGGGTAATCGTCATAGACCTGCACCGTGTCGATTTCTTGCGGGCCGAACCCTGAGGCGGACCAGAGATGGTCGATGTCGCGGGCCCAGCCTCCCCGCACCTGAACCGGATCTTCGGCAAATGCATTGTGCCGCTCGATCGTCGCGGCAACCCGCGCGGTGGAGAGGCCCAGCTCTTCGGCCTTTTCCGGCGTTGTCACGATGAATGCCTCGGCCCCGGCGCACGGCATGACGCAATCGAACAGGTGGATCGGGTCCGCGATGGGGCGGGCCTCCATATATTGCGCGTGGGTCAGCGGCTTTTTCATCAATGCCAGCGGGTTGGAGAGCGCATTGCTGCGTTGCGCGACACAGAGCTTGGCGAAGTCCTCGCGCGTCACCCCGTAGGCCTGCATGAAGTGATCGGCGATTAGCGCGAAGGTCGCGTTGGGGCCGCCAAAGCCATAGGGGTATGTCGCATCCTGCGAAAAGCGCGAAAAGCCCTGCAAGGTCTGGCGGAAGCTGTCGATCTGGTTGGTGTCGGCGGCGACGCAGGCCACCACCTCGGCATCGCCCGCCTGGACAGCACGGGCCGCGCGCCGCAGGGCCATGACGCCGCTCGCGCCCCCTGTGGGAATGTGATCCATCCAGCGCGGGCTAAGCCCCAGATGCTGGACCATACCGACGACCGTTTCCGGCCCGGCCGAGAAGCTGGCAAAGCAGAAGCCGTCGAAGTCCGTCGGCCCCAGACCGGTCCGGCGCGACAGGGCCTTGAGGGCACCGCCAGTCCACCAATGCGCGGTCTTTTCGGAAAACCGAACATACGGAACGGTGACCGGGGCACAGACGGCAACGCCGTCATAGGGTTTTTGCCTGCCCATCAGGTCTTGCGCTTCTTCAGGTGCCGGGTGTCGATGAAACCATCCGCTTCGAAGGTCTTCACCAGGAGATCTTTCAACTGACCCCTTAGGATCTTCTGCGTGGCGGTCAGCGGCAGCGCATCGACGAAGGCGATCCAGCCCGGGGCCTTGTAATAGGCCATCTGGTCCAGCGCCCAGTTGACGATCTCTTCTGCCTTGGCACGGTTCCCCTTTGCGCCGTCGAGGATGACAAAGGCGGCCACTTCGTCGCCCCGCACGTCGTCGGGGGCGGCGGCCGCTGCGCAAGAGGCGATCTCGGGGTGGCGGCCAAGGATCGATTCAACCTCCACCGCCGAGATGTTCTCGCCCGAGCGGCGGATCACGTTCTTCTTGCGGTCGACGAAGTGCAGCGCGCCGTCCTCATCCTGCTGGACCACGTCGCCGGTGTGCAGCCATCCGCCCTGCCAGAGCGCGTCGGTGGCCTCCTGGTTCTTCAGATAGCCCGAGAAGAAGCCGTAGCGGGAATTGTCCCCGGCGCGCCGCACAAGCATTTCGCCACGAGAGCCCGGCGGGACGTCCTGGCCCGTGTCATCGACAACGCGCACCTCCACCTCGGCGGAAGGCCTGCCAAAGCAGGCGGTTCCGATCTTGCGAGGCTCTTCATTGGCGCAGATGACGCCGCCCGACCCGGTCTCGGTGCACGCCCATGCCTCGATCAGCGGAAAGCCGTAGCGCTCTTCGAAGGGCGCATGCAGCTTGGGTTCCACGCCCGCGCCAAAGCCGAAGCGGACGCTGTGGTTGCGGTCTTCCTCGGAGGGCTCGGCCCGCATCAGCATGGGCGGCATGACGCCAAGGTAATGCACCACAGTCGCGCCGCTGTCACGGACCGAGGCCCACCAGCTGCGTGGGTGGAAGCGGTCGAGCAGGATCAGGCAGCCGCCCACCGTGATCATCGCCATCACCGAGACAGCCATCGCATTCATGTGAAAGACGGGCAGGGGGGTGAGCATCCGCTCGCCAGACCGTCGCAGGCTGATGTGGCCCCCGGCCTCGGCGTACCAGTCACCGGAATAGAGGTAGTACTCGTTGGAAAGGATGCAGCCCTTGGGCTTGCCTGTGGTGCCCGACGTGTAGAGCAGGGCGCATTCGGTCTGCGTGTCCGGCTGCGCGTCAGCCGTTGCGGGGCGTATCGCCTGCGGCAGAGGCCCGTCCGGCGTTGTGACAAGGGTGCGAAGACCGGTTTTTTTCACGGCGGCCTCCATTTCGTCGAGCCGGGAAGGCAGGACGATGGCCAGGATCATTTCGGAGTGTTCGGCCAGATACTCCAGCTCGGCCAGCCGCAGATCGGGATTGATCGGCACCACCGAAGCGCCGAGGGCGTTCAGCGCCAGCCAGATCTCCAGAAAGACCGGGCGGTTTTCAAGCAGCAGACCGACGCGATGACCTGTGCCATATCCGGCCCCGGCAAGGCGTTCGCGCCAACGCTCCACCCGGTCCGCCATATCGGCGTAGCTGATTTCACCCGGCGGGATGTCATATGCCTTTGCGGTCTCATCCAGCACATGCAGGAAGGCTGCATCACCCTGCCGTGCGACCGTCTGGCTGAATCGGGTGAAGATCGTTTCGGTGTTCATGCGGGCCTCAATAGATGAGCTGACTGTGGCTGATGGGCGCTCGGGGTGGCGTTCATCTCTCAACCACGAACATCGGCGCCGAAGGCTTGACGTCGATCCGCTTGCCAACTTCGGCCTCCTTCGAACTGGAGGTCATTGGATGACCGATAGCGGACAGAGCGCACCTTGATCTTTCTATATGCATGAGCATATTTTTATACATGAAGAAAAGAGGCGTCAAGATAGTCTTTAGGGCGGATGCGTAGGCGCAGCGCTGTGAGATCAGGCCCACGTTTGGCGGACGCTCCACCAGTCCGGCCGTCACGGGCCTGCGCTATCGGAAAGTGACCAGCGCCTCAGCCTCTCCCAAGCGTTGAGACAAAGCCAGTTCGTCGGGGACAGGATCCGTCCAGACCGTCACCTCGTGACCGGATGGTCGCCCACAGGGCGGCATTCCGCGCGACGTATCGAACTCAGCTTCGAGGATATGGACCTTCGATCAAGGTTCCCTGGATGTGGGAATGTGAGGCTCGGACTCCAGGGCCTGTAATGCGGCGCTGACCTTTTGGCGCTGTGCAAGCAGATGGTTGAACTGGGCGTCACATCCGGAAATCGGCGTCGGGTAGCCGGAGATCTCTGCGGCGATCTGTTGTCTGGCGGCCTGAAGTTCGACTTTGGCGAGCGTGATGCATTCGGAGATGTCGGGGATCATGGAGGCGTCCTTTTCGGTATACTATGGTATACATACTATTGATCCGGTGCAATTCAAGTGCCGGAGCTGGTACTCTGGGGGCGAACACCTCGCCCTTTGCAAGGCGTCTTGCCGTGCGCAGCAAGACTGTGGATCGGCTCCATCCGGAAGTGCGAGGCACGGTTGGCATCAAGGTCGGCGCCGGTTTCGTGACCGGTCAGACCGAAGTCGGCGGCGCATGCGAGGACCATGGGTTTGAAGTCGACCTCCGGTCCTCGATCGACACTTGCGGAAAGAAGCAATCGACGTCGGCATCGGCCGGGCGCGGCAGCATGGCCACCTTGGTGGTCAGAGCCGCCCCGCCACCGATACCGCCGATGTTCGGCGAATGGCCGGAGACCAAGGACTGCCACCAAGCACCTCATCCAGGGTTTCGCGTCCCTGGGACAGATCGGCGGGCTTGAAGTAGGGCCCGCGCGACGTACCGCCGCGCAGGGAGTGGTAGGGGTCGCTGTTTGCGTCGCCACGGGGTTCTCACCGGATCGGCCAGGGCAGGTCGTAGGCACTCTGCAGCCAGCCCGACGGGAAGTTCAGGCTAAGCATGTAGGCCAGGCCCAGGATGAAGGCCGCGGCGCAGGCGGTCATCAGGATGGTCGTGGACCACGAAGCCTTGGCCCGCACTTGCAGGAAGGCCACGAAGAAGACGATCATCGCGATGTAGAAGCCCACAAGCGCCGTCATCACGACCAGCCCTGCGATCCAGGCAGGCCCGGTCCAGAACCAGCTGTTGCCCGCGTTGCCCACGTGATCGCCGACGATCTCGTAATCGAAGAAGGCCGGGTGGTCATCGTGACCGCGCCACAGGTGCACCAGCAGGATTGTGCCGTAGACCGCTCCGACGATGCCGACACCCATCGGGAAGACCGAGCCCAGCATCGAGTGCTGCGAGGCATCCCACAGCGCCATGCTGAAGAACGCTAGCATGGCGACCGCAAAGACGATCTGGATTCCACGGCTGGCGCGCGAGGTGACGACGGTTTCGTCAGTGGGACCGGTATCGTCCACTCGGTTCTTGAGGCCGAAGTAGATCGAGGCCAGCGTCAGCGCGCCGATGATCAGCACACCGGGACGGATCAGGAATTCCCAGCCGTTGAACTGGAGTGCCTGATAGAAGAACGTCTCGGCCTGCGGGGCCAGCACGTAGCCGATCAGCAGTGCGGGACGCGGCCAGCCGAACCGCTTCATCAGGATGCCGATCAGGCCGATGGCCAGCAGCGCCACGAGGTCCGCCAGATCGCGCGTCGCCTGGAAGGCGGCAAAGCAGATCAGAGCGATCATGCAGGGTGCGAGCAACTGGAACGGAATGGCAGTCAGGCGAGAGATCGGACGCGCCAGAGCAAGGCAGATGCCAGCGCCCATGATGTTGGCCAGCGCCAGCGACCAGATGATCGAATAGGTGATGTTGAGGTCGGGGCCGACCATCGACGGGCCGGGTTCGATCCCGATCAGGACCATGCCGCCCAGAAATACCGCCATCGACCCGGACCCCGGAATGCCGAACAGCATCGTCGGAAGTAGCGCACCGCCCTGCATCGCGTTGTTTGCGCTTTCGGGCGCGACCACGCCGCGCGGGTCGCCCTTGCCGAATTGCGAGGTGTCCTTGGCGGTCTGCACCGCGTGGCCGTAGGCAATCCAGTCCACCACAGACCCGCCCAGGCCGGGAATGGCGCCGATCATGCAGCCGAAGCCCGAACAGCGGATCGACAGGAAGATGTTGCGCCACCAGTCCCGAAAGCCCATGGCCCACCCGGAGCCCAACGTATTGCCCTCGGCGATAGAGCTGTTCTTGCGCAGAAGGTCCGAGATCTCCGGGATGGCGAACAGACCCAGGCCGATGATGACCAGCGGAATGCCGTCATAAAGGTATTCGGTGTTGAAGATCATGCGGAATTCGCCGGTCGCCGGAGCGCCACCGATGGAACCGATCAACAGGCCCACGGCGCAGGCGGCCAGGCCCTTCGGCAAGCTGCGCCCCGCCAACACGGCCACCATCGATAGGCCGAAAAGCGCAAGCATGAACAGTTCGGCTGAGCCGAAGAGCAGGATGAGTGGCCGGGCGATCAGCACGAACCCGGTCAGGATCACCGCGCCCACCACGCCCCCGAACAGTGAAGAGATGAAGGCCGCGGACAGTGCGCGCGCCGCCTGCCCCTGCTTGGCCATGGGAAAGCCGTCGAGCACGGTCGCTTGGCTGGCGCTCGACCCGGGTATTCCCATCAGCACCGACGAGAAAGTGTCAGAGGTGGGGATCACGGCAACGAGGCCGATCAGCATCCCAAGCGCCGAAATCGGGTCCATTCCATAAAGGAACGGCACCAGAAGAGAGAGACCGGCGATGCCCCCGAGGCCGGGGATGATGCCGATGACCAACCCCAGCGAGACGCCGAGCAGCATGTAGGCAAGGTGTTGAAGCGTAAGCAGGGCGGCCAATGCCGAAAGCAGGGTATCCATCATGACGAAAGTCTCCAACCCGGCGCGGCAACGCCCCGGGCGATGTGGGATGCGGACAAAGGGTTGGATGGTCGGGCTTCTGCGGCCCGCTCACCTGGAGCGGGCCGGATTGATTGAACCGATCCAGTCGGGGCCGATCAGGCCTCAGTCGTCGGTGCCGAGCTTGACGCCGTAATCGGTCGCCAGCATGTCGACCACCTGCTTGCGCAGCTCGGGGGTGATCTGCGTGCCCTTTTCGAAAAGCGCCTGCGCCGCCTGGCCGGTCACTTGCTCGTAGGTGCCAAGGACGGCTTCCTTGTTTTCCTGGTACTCCGGATCGGCCTTCATCGCCTCGACCGCTGCCTGATAGGCGTCGACGATCTCTTGCGGGGTGCCTTTAGGCAGGAAGACCATCTTCTGGGCCGGGAAACCGGCCGTGAAGAAAGCGAAGTAGGCGTCGTAGCCCGGGCCCTCCGGCGCCTTGCCGGTCACCATTTCATAGGCTTCGCCGAAATGCGGCAGGTCCGGGAAGGTCGGGTCGCGCATCAGGTTGCCGTTCTCGTCGAGAACGCCCCAGCTGAACAGCGGCACCGCGGTGCCCGCATCGACCAGCGGTTGGACGTTCTTGATGTAGGCGGACGAGGTCTGGTAATCGATGTTGGTTTCGCCGCGCTCGAACGCCAGACGTCCGTCGCCGCGGCCCTTGAAACCAAAGACGTGCTGCACGTCCAGGCCCATCAGCTCGAAGCCCAAGAGCGGCACGAGATCCAGCGAGGTCGCGCCCTGGCTGGCGTAGACCAGCTTTTGGCCGGCCAGCTTGGCGATCTCTTCCGGGCTGGTGACGCCGGTCGAAGGCGACGTGTATGCGACACCGCCGGTCGGCGAGGCCATCACGATTTCCCAATCGGCATATTCATAGCGCACGCGCGGGTCGCCCAGCAGGTAGGGGAACTGGGTGGAGCCGGAGGTGCCGAGGATGGTCAGACCATCGGGCTTGGCACGGGCGGCAAACAGGTTGGTCCCCTTGGTCGAGCCGCCGCCGGGCTCGTTCACGACGACCACTGTGGGCTCGCCGGGCAGGTACTTGCCCAGAAGAGGCGCGTTGAACCGCGCCCAGGTGTCCGACCCGCCACCGGCAGAGAATGGAATGATCCATTCGATGGTCTTGCCTTCGAACGACACCTCCGCCATGGCCGACCCGGCCAATGCAAGGGACGCGGCGGCACCGAAGGTCATGGCGATGGCGCCACGGCGGGTGGTATTGAGCAATGCTTTCATGCGGGTTCCTCCCTTTAAGCATAAACTGTTCGGATTTGCAGAAAGGGCGTCATCGCAGATGACCGCAGCTTCCCATGCTCCTCCCAGACACGAGACTTCCGGACGTCCTGACATCCGGGCGACTTGATAAGCTGCACATTAATGCCGCATCCTGTCCAAAACCTGTCCGGCTGGAAGAAATGCGAATTGTCCTGATCGAAGACAACGATAGTCTGGCCAAAGGCGTCGTGAACGCCTTGTCCGACCAAGGTCATGCTGTCGACTGGTTGTCGGACGGGTTCGAAGGCAGCCAGTTTCTGAAGTCAGAGGGCGCCGATCTCGCGATCATAGACGTCAATCTGCCCGGCCTCTCCGGTTTCGAGATCGTGCGCACGCTGCGAGAACAGGGAAGCACGGTACCGGTGATCCTGCTCACGGCGCGGACCGACCTCGACGACCGGATCACGGGGCTGGATGCCGGCGCCGACGATTACCTCGGCAAACCGTTCGAGATGGGCGAATTGGCTGCGCGGATACGGGCCCTTGCACGGCGAAAATCCGACCTGCGGACCGGCGTGGTGAAGATCGGCCACATGCGCTTCGACCGCACGGCGCGCGTCTTGATCGGCCCCGCAGGCCCGATCGACCTCCCCCGGCGCGAACTCGCCCTGTTCGAGTGCCTCCTGGACCACTCCGGCCGCATCGTGTCCAAGGACCGCATTTCCGACACGCTCTACGGGGTGGGAGCGGACGTCGAGGCGAATGCCGTGGAACTGCTGGTTTCTCGCCTGCGGCGCAAGCTGGCGGAAACAGGGGCGACGATACGCACGGCACGCGGGTTGGGATATCTCCTGGACGACGGCTCCAAATGAGCGGCTTGTCGCTGCGAAGCCGGCTATTCGTCCTGATCATCCTGCCGCTGACCGCCATCTCGGCGCTTGCCGGCGTTGCGCGCTTTGTCATGGCCGAAGAAACCTCTCAGCGGCTCTACGACAATACGTTGCTGGCGGTCGCCCTAACGATATCGCGCGACGTGGTCCTCAGCGAAGGGGACGTGCTGACAGAGCAACTGCTGGACTCTCTGACCCAGGCGCTCGGCGACCCGGTATACTACCGCATTGAAGGCCCGGAAGGGCGTTTCGTAACCGGCTATTCCGACGCTCCCAAACGCCCCGAGGGTGCCGAAGTCCTCTCGGGTATCCCGTTTTTTTACGATGCGATGAGCTTTGAAGAACCGGTTCGCGTCGTCACGTTGCGAGAATTCATCGCCGAGCCGCAATTCGGCGGCTGGGTCACTGTCGACGTCTGGCAGACCGTCAACCAGCGCAGTGCCCTGAGCCTGTCGCTGTTGATGCAATCCGTCATCCTTATGGCAATCGTGGTTGCGGCGGCAGCGCTTCTTGTCTGGTTCGGGATCAATCGCGGGCTCAGACCGCTCCTGAACCTGCGAGATGCCGTCGCCCAGCGATCGCCCGATGATCTCGGCCCTATCAGGCGAACGGTTCCGAAAGAGGTAAGAAGTCTCGTCGCGGCAATGAACTCGCTGTTCGCCCGGCTATCGGAAGCCTTCACGCTGCGCGATGCCTTCATCTCGGACGCGGCGCATCAATTGCGCAATCCGGTCGCTGCCATTCAGGCGCAAGCGGAGGCGGCCACAACCGCGCCGAGCGAGGAAGAACTCCGGGTCCGCGTCGAAGAACTGGCCGAGACGGCGCGGCGCACAGGTCGCCTGACACAGCAGCTCTTGTCGATGGAAAAAGCGCGTGGACGCGCTGCCATCAATAAATCGCAGGCGGTGAATGTCCGGGCGTTGTCGGAAACCCTCGTAAAGCGGTTTGCCGAACGGGAACTGCGGCGCGGTGTGTCCGTTTCGTTCCAGATGAGCGGCGAGGAACGTCCGGTTCTGGGCGATCCGGTCATGCTGTCCGAAGCTATCGAGAACCTTTTGGACAACGCCGGCAAGTACGGCTGCCCCGATGGGGGTGAAGTCGAGCTTTTGGTGGAATTTGACGATTCTGAAGTCGTTGTCCGTGTGTCGGATTCAGGACCAGGCATTCCCGAAGACCAGCGCGAACGCGTTTTCGACCGCTTCTTTCGAATGAGTGAAGATGCCTCGGGCGGGTGCGGTCTTGGCCTTGCCATCGTCCGGCAGGTCGCGGAAGTCCACGGCGGATCGGCCCGCGTTGCGGAGTCCACTGGCGGCGGGGCAGTTGAAATTCGCCTCCCGATCCCCCGGCACACCTAATTCCAGCGAAGGTAGGTGGCGGGGTGATCCGTCACCGTCTCCCGGAACATCGCGGGATTGGCAAGTTAGGCTGGAAGAGCCGTAGATGAAACATGGACCTGCTGCCCACACCCTGAAGACCGAAGACAAGATCGAACCGTGTTAAAAGGCCTAGGACGCCGCGCCTCAAACCTGCGGTTGCAGTTTCCTGCGATCGGTCACCAGAGCCATTCTCCAGATGCCGACGGCTGAAACAGTGACGAGCGCGGCGCTCACCAGGATAACGCCGGCGAACGCCTGATCGAAGGCACCCTGTGCGGCAGACCTGAGGAGGTCGCCCGCCGCGTCGTTCAGCCGATCTGCCGCCAGATAGGCCTGATCGATGCTGTCTGCCGCCATGGTAGGAACGCCATCGGGCAGGATCATGGTCCGGGTGTAGAGCGCCGTCATCAAGCTGCCGAGAATGGCGACTCCAAGCGCACCCCCCAGTTCAAACGAGACCTCTTCGATGGACGCCGCCATGCCCGCCCGGCTCTCAGGTGCGGATTGCATGATGACACTGGATGCCGCCGTCATTGCGGCACCGATGCCAAAGCCCATGACGGCCGTCACCGACAGCCAGATCCATGGTGCACCCTGGTACGTGACCAGCAGCAGAGCCAGAGCGACCGCTACAATCGCGAGAGATCCGGTCATGGTTCGGATCGCCCCAATACGCGGCATCGCCATGCCGGTCAGCGGCCCGGCGAAGAAAGACGCCAAGGGGATGGGCATGATTGCCAGGCCGGCCTGAAGCGGCGTCAGACCGACGACCAGCTGCAACCGCTGGGTGAAGACCAGCTCGACGCCGATCATGGCTGCGGCGGCCACCAGTGCTGCGACCACACCGGACGAGAAGCGCGTATTGCGGAAAAGACGAAAATCGACCAGAGGATCGGCGCTCTTGCTCTGGCGGATGGCAAAAGCCGTCAGGGCAATAACCCCCAGACCAAGCATGACCAGGCCAAGGATGGCCGAAGGGGTCCGCTTGGCCAGTTCCTTGATGGCGAAGATCAGACCGATCAGCCCCACCATGACCTGAACCGATCCGATCAGATCGAAGGGATGCGACCGGGCCGAGCGCTTGTCAGCCAGCATGAGCGATCCGGCGGCAAAGGCCGCCAGTGCGATGGGGATGTTGATCAGGAAGACCGAGCCCCACCAGAACCATTCCAGCAGAACCCCGCCGATGACTGGCCCCAACGCTGCACCGCCAGAGGCAATGGCGGCCCAGATGCCGATTGCAAAGGACCGCTCCGCATCATCGGTGAAGGTGACGCGGATGATCGATAGGGTTGCCGGCATCATCATGGCGGCACCCACTGCGAGCAATGCTCGCGCCGCGATCAGGACGGCGGCGGTCGGTGAGTATGCAGCCAGTATCGAGGCGAAGCCGAAGACCACCAGACCTGACAAAAACATGGGCTTGTGGCCCAGTCGGTCGCCCAGCCCACCCATGCCGATGAGCAGCCCCGCCGTCACCAGCGGATAGGTGTTAACGATCCAGATCTTCTCGGTCGCCGTGGCTTGCAAGGCGCGGGTCAGCTGCGGCAGCGCCGTGTAAAGCACGGTCATGTCAATGACGATGAGAAAGAGGGCGCTTGAAACAATGGCAAGCACGAGCCAGCGGTTTTGTAAAAACATGTCTTCTATCCTATGGTCGATGATGCCAGCGTCGCTTGATCTGGACGGCGGTGCCTTGGCTCGCCATATAAATACAGTCGTATCGTAATGAAAGAGTCAAAATGGCCGGACGCCCTCGGAGCATTGACCGTGACAAGGTGCTGGATGCAGCCGAGACACTGATTTCGTCCACCGGTGCAGGGGCCTTGAGCTTTGAGTCCGTGGCAAAGGCAGCGGGCATCACCAAGGGCGGTGTTCAGTATGCCTTTGGCACGCGGGACAAACTGATCCGCGCGATGATCGCCCGCTGGAATGAGACCTTCGATGCCGAGGTCGCGAGGCGCACGGGACCCGATCCGACACCGGCCGAGACCCTGCGCGCCATCGTCGAGGAAACCCGGGACGGCGACATCGAGGACCAGTCACGGATCGCCGTGTTCATGGCAACGGCATTGCAGCACCCCGACCAAATTGCGGAGTTTCGTGACTGGTATCGCGCCAAGCTGGAGCCGCTCGACCTTACGAAGTCCGGGGATCGGAAAGCCGCTTTGGCGTTCATGGCCAGCGAAGCCGCCTTCCTGCTAAGCGCTTTCGGTCTGGTCCATTTCGAGGACAGAGACTGGGCTGCCCTTTTTGACGACATCCTCTCTGAACCCGCCCTGTCCAAGCAGTCGACGGCCAACCAGAGCGACTGAAACGGATCATCTGACACTTTGACGACGCCGCCGATGTTCAGCGCACCCAAGGGACGCTGCTTGCAGCATGCGATCTGCCAAAGAAATGAACAAGTCGCCGTATCGGGCCAGGAAAAGCATGCCCGCGCGCAATATCCCAAACAACATACTTGATTGTATACTATCTGACGGCCCACGCTGAGTGCATGCGGAGAACCGCGCCAGCAACAGGGAACCAGAAAACATGCGAAACCTTCGTTCGACTCTCATCGGGGCTGCCTTCGTGGTGGCGACGGCAGGGGCGGTCATGGCACAGGACCTGCCCGACAGCCTGACTATTGGTACCGAAGGCGCCTATCCACCCTTCACCTATACTGAATCTGACGGCAGCCTTGCCGGCTTCGAAATCGACCTTGGCAATGCAATGTGCGCTCATCTCGAAATGACATGTGACTGGGTGGCGCAGGATTGGGACGGGCTGATTCCCGGCCTTCAGGCGCAGAAATACGATGCGATCATTGCCTCGCTTTACATCACGGATGAGCGGCGCAAGGTGATCGGCTTCTCCGAAGCCTACTACAAGGTGCCTGCCCGGTTCGCGGTGCCGGTGGACAGCGACTTCGAGATCTCAGCCGAAGGTCTGTCCGGCAAGATCGTCGGCACCCAGCGCGCAACAAGTTTCGAACGGTTCATGAACGCGACCATGCCAGACGTCGAGGTTAGGCTATACGGCACCATGGACGAAGCCTATCTCGACCTCGTCTCCGGCCGCGTCGATACGGTGATGGCCGATGTGGTCGCAATGCAGTCGAGCTTCCTGTCATCGCCGGAGGGTGAGGCCTACGAAATGCGAGGCCCCGAATTCACCGATCCGCAGTTCTTTGGCTATGGCGCAGGGGTCGCGGTCCGGCAGGATGACCAGTACATCGCCGACGCGTTCTCTGAGGCGATCAAGGCGCTGCGCGAAGACGGCACCTACCAGGAGCTTTCCGACAAGTGGTTCGGCCTTGATATCTACGGCGGCTGACGGCGCGGGGCCGGCACGACAGGCCGGCCCCAAGAGACCCCATGCCCGGCTGCAACCTGAGGAGATGAGCGATGCCCGATCTTGACGGGTTCGGATGGCTGTTGATTGATGGCCTCAAACTGACCCTGTTCGTGGCGATCGCGTCGATGGCCGGCGCGCTGGTCTTCGGGTTGCTGGCCGCCATTGGCAAGCTCTTTGCGCCACGCCCGGCACGCATCCTGATCGACACCTACACGACCTTCGTGCGCGGCGTGCCCGAACTGGTGCTTTTGCTGATCATCTACTACGGGGTGCCGACATTGGTCCAGAATGTCAGCCGGGACCTGGGCGTTCCCATCACTCTGTCGATCAACCCCTTCGTGGCGGGGATAGGCACGCTGACGCTGATCTACGCCGCCTTCGCCTGTGAAGTCTATCGCGCCGCCTATGCCGCCGTGCCGGTGGGGCAACGCGAGGCCGCCTATGCGCTGGGGCTGAGCAGGGCCGTGACGTTCCGCAAGGTCGAGCTGCCGCAGATGATGCGCTATGCGCTGCCGGGCCTTGGCAATGTCTGGATGGTGGTGGTCAAGGCGACCGCGCTGATCTCGATCATCCAGCTGCCCGAGCTGATGCGCAATGCAGACATCGCGGCGCGGTCGACTCGGCAGCCGTTCACCTTCTTTTTCGCCGCCTGCCTGCTCTATCTGGCAATCACGGCAATCTCGATGTGGGGGCAGGGAAGGCTGGAACGCTGGGCGGCACGCGGCACCACCGAAAGTCGCGCATGATGGATTTCGTTGTCGAGAACCTGCCGCGCTTTCTGGGGGGCGCCTGGCTGACGATCCAGCTGGCTGCTATAAGCTGCGGGCTTGGATTCCTGCTGGCCGTGCCGATCGCTCTTGCACGGCTGTCGCGGAACGAGGTGCTACGGGGGGTTGCGACCTCTTACATCTTCTTCTTCCGTGGTACGCCCCTGTTGGCGCAGCTTTTCCTGATATACTACGGCAGTGGCCAGTTTCGTCCGGCGCTTGATGCGGTCGGCCTCTGGACTTTTTTCCGCGACCCGTGGTTCTGCGCGATCCTGTCCCTGACCTTGAACAGCGCCGCCTATGCATCGGAAATCCTGCGCGGCGCGATACAGGCAATTCCGAAGGGGGAGATCGAGGCCGCAGAGGCTCTGGGCCTCACCCGTTTGCTGCGTCTGCGCCTGATTGTCCTGCCGCGCGCCTTGCGGATCGGCTGGCCGGCCTACAGCAACGAAGTCGTCTATCAGATCCAGGCGACATCTCTGGTCTCGATCATTACGGTTCTGGAGATTACCGGCGTCGCGCGCACGGTCGGCTCCCGCGACTTCACCTTCTTCGAAGCGTTCGGGCTGGCCGCTGTCCTGTACCTTATCCTTGTCTACGGGTTTCTCTACGTGTCCCGCCGTATAGAGATGCGTTTGAACAGGCATCTGGGCACGTCCGGACCCGGACTGGCAACTGGAGGACTCCGATGACAAGCGACACCGACGACCGGCCCCGCGCCGCCCCGAAGAAGCGCGGCATCCTGCGCGAGAAGGCGTTCGAAGATCTGAAGTCCGCGATCCTGAGCGGCACGTTGCAGCGTGGCGAAAGACTGTCGGAGGCCCGTCTGATGACCGATCTGGGGATTGGCCGCACGCCGCTCCGCGAGGCGTTGAACCGGCTGGAACGCGAGGGACTTGTCGTCAGCCAGCCCAACAGCGGATATTCGGTATCCAATCTCGACATCGACGCGGTCTGTCAGTTGCTTGTGGTGCGCGAGGGGCTGGACGCGATGGCCGCCGAGATCGCCTGCGAGACCGCCACCGCGGAAGACCTGTCCGAATTGGCAGGCGTCATGGCCGACATCGACGCGCTTGACGCCTGCCACTCCGAGGAACCCAAAGTGCTGGCGCGGGATCTGGAACTGGGCATCAAGGTGCACGAGGTGATCCTGGCGGCAACCCGCAATGAACCGCTGATCGAGATCACGCAGCGTGTTTACGACCAGCTGCGTCTTGCCCTCTGGGTCGAGGTGCGCTGGGTCAACCAGTGGACAAGGGCGGTCGCCGAACACAGGGCGATCGTCGACGCCATGTTGGCGCGGGACACACCCCGGGCGGTCGAGGCTGCCCGCGCGCACATTCGCGTATCGCGCGCCAATATGCTGACGATCCGCGACATCGCCAAGGCACGCCGCGAAGCTGGGGCGAAAAGAGCGGCACGACAAGATTGACACGAAGAACACAGAAGGCACTCATGCGAGATTTTCACTTTCCCGGCCGATCTGCGGCACTTGCCTGCAACGCGATGGTTGCCACCTCACATCCGCTTGCGACGGAGGCCGCACTGCATGTCCTGCGCGACGGCGGCAGTGCAATGGATGCAGGCATCGCGGGTTCAGCGGTCATGGCGGTGGTCGAGCCGCAGATGACGGGCATCGGCGGTGATTGTTTCGCCCTGGTCAGTGCCGCCAATGACGCAGGCCGGGTTACTGCCTTCAATGGCTCTGGCCGCTCTGCCAGCGCCGCGAGCGCGGAGCAGCTGCGCGCCGAAGGGCTGACCGAAGTGCCGGTCGATTCCATTCATTCCGTCACTTTGCCCGGGGCCATCGACGGCTGGTTCAAGCTGCACGCGCGTTATGGACGGCTTGATATGGAGCGCTTGCTGCGTCCGGCGATTGCGCTTGCGCGCGACGGATACCCGGTGCACGCCCGCGTCGCCTGGGACTGGCGGCAATCGGAACAGCTTCTGGCTTCGCGCGAGGCAAGCCGCGCCGTCTTCATGCCCGGTGGCGCCTGCCCGGCAGTGGGCGACGTCCATCGCCAGGAGGCTTTGGCGCAGACGCTCGAACGGGTTGCGAAGCAGGGACCAGCGGCTTTCTATACCGGCGAGATTGCCGCCGCGATGCTGCGCACTCTGCGCGCCAACGGCGGCGTGCACTGCGAGGACGATTTCGCGGCGGTCAGCGGCGATTTCGTCGATCCGATCTCGACCGAGTACCGTGGGCGCAGGGTGCATCAGGTGCCGCCCAACAACCAGGGCATGACAGCCCTTGTCATGCTGAACCTTTTGTCGGGTTTCGATCTGTCCGCGATGCCGATGATGTCCGCCGACCGGATGCACCTGGAGATCGAGGTGGCCCGGCTTGCCTTTGCAGTGCGCAACCGGCACATCACCGATCCGCATGCCCTGCAGGCCCGCCCCGAGGACCTGCTGTCAGAGGCCTACACCAGTGAGCTGCGGTCGCGGATCAACATGGAGCGGGCGATGCGCGATCCCGGTCCGGTGGAGGTGCGAAAGTCCGACACGGTCTACATGACGGTCGTGGACAAGGACATGAATGCCGTCAGCTTCATCAACTCGATCTTCCACGGGTTCGGCAGCGGCCTCCTGTGCCCTGAAACGGGCGTGCTGTTCCAGAACCGGGGGCATTCCTTCTCGCTTGATCCCGATCATCCGAACGTGCTGGCGCCGTCCAAGCGGCCTATGCACACGATCATGCCCGGCATGGTGACCGAAGACGGAAAGCCGGTGTTGAGCTTCGGGGTCATGGGGGGCGATTACCAGCCCATCGGACAGGCCCGGGTCGTGTCGGCGCTCTACGATCACGGAATGGAGTTGCAGGCCGCGTTGGACCTGCCACGTCTTTTCACCCTTGCCTCGGGCGTCGACATCGAGCGGAGCCTGCCGCCCGAGGTCATGTATGGCCTGATGGAGAAGGGCCATGCGTTGCAAGTGGTGGACGAACCCATCGGCGGGGCGCAGGCAATCGCGATCGATCACGCGCGGGGCGTTCTGATCGGCGCTTCGGATCCCAGAAAGGACGGCTATGCCGCAGGGTTCTGAAGCGGGTGGTCAGCCGCGAAACGGGTGCAAAACCATCGGCACGCAGGTTTCGAGCGCCTCTGTGGAATAGCCCCCCTCCATCGTGAAGACGGTGGGGAGGCCGAGGTCCGCCAGTGCATCGCCGATCCGGGCGAAGTCCTTTGTTGAGAGGGACATCTTGCCCACTGGATCGCCGACAAAGCCGTCGACGCCGAGCGGCACGATCAGATAATCGGGCGAGAACCGCCGAACGTCGGACAGCACCTCCGAGAGTGACGAGAGGAAGGCGTCCCCCTCGCTGCCGACCGCCAGTGGCGCGTTGAGATTAAGGCCCGCGCCAGCGCCTTCGCCACGCTCGTCTGCGTAGCCGGTGAAATAGGGATAATCATGGGCGGGGTCTATGTGCAGCGAGGTGGTCAGCACGTCGCCGCGCGCCCAGAAGACAGACTGCGTGCCATTGCCGTGGTGGGCGTCGATGTCCACTGTCGCTACCCGCGCACCCTGATTGGCCATCCAAGCCGCGGCGAGGGCTGCGTTGTTCAGATAACTCGTCCCGCCCATGAGATCGGCCGAGGCGTGGTGGCCTGGCGGCCGGCAGGCCGCAAAGGCGTGACCCTCGCCCGCCAGAACGGACCGGGCCGCCGCAAGGGCCGCGCCTGCAGCACCGACGCTCGCCATCCACATTCCGGGCGTCAACCCGCTGACGCCGTCGAAACAGAAATGGCCGATCTTGCCCTCTATGGCCTCTGGAATCCGGCCAAAGGCGTTGCGCGTCGGCCAGACGAAGCCGTAGCCGTCAAGCTCCGGGCCGAAGGCGGCTTCCCACTCGGTCCAGGCAGATTTCAGAAAAGCCAGAAAGGCCTCGGAATGGACAAGGCGCAGATCCTCGTGCGCGGCGGGGTCGGCCTCGATCGGGGCCGCGAACCCGTGCCGGTCGAGGCCGCGCAGCACTGCGTCGATGCGGTCGGGTGTCTCGATGGCCGGGACCATCTGCCCCGGCACGAATTCCATCCGTGCCCTGTGGCCAAGGTGAGCGTCGCTGGTGAATATGCGCATTTTTGCGTCCTGTCAGTGTGTTGGCGCCGCGGGCACGGTTGAGGCCTTGCGAGCGACGGCGGCCAGAAGCCGGTCGATGGTGATGGCTATCAGGCAGACCATGGCCCCCGCGACCAGCCCGCGGCCGGGATCGACCCGGGCAAGGGCGGTGATCGTTTCCTGCTCCAGCCCACGCGTGCCGACGAGTGCGGTGACGACGACCATGCTGATGCCCAGCATGATGGCCTGGTTCAGACCCAGCAGCAGACCCGGCACCGCAAAGGGCAGGCGGACGATCCGGAACACCTGGGCTTCAGTCGCCCCGGTGCTGCGCACCGCCTCGATCAGGCTGTCCGGCGCGGAGCGTAGCGCGTGGTCGCAGTAGCGGATGACCGCCCCGACGACATAGGCGGCAATGGCAAGCACGGCAGACACATCGCCCGGCCCCAGCAGCATGACGATGGGCACCAGATAGACCAGCGAAGGCAGGGTCTGGATCAGATCGACCGCCACGTCGATGACAGATTTCGCGCGCCGCGACAGCGCCGACCAGATGCCGAACGGAACGCCGATGGCGATGCCAAGCAGCACGCCAACAAGCACGAGGTGCACGGTGATCACGGCCCGCTCCCAATAGCCGGTCGCGGCGATGATCGCGATCACGGCAGCACTGGCGATGGCCAGACGCGGCCCGCTTGCCGCCCAGCCCACGAGGCACAGCGCGAGGGCGACGCTGGCCCAGCCCATACCCATGATTGCGCCGCGCAGGGGGATGAGCAGGTTCAGCGACAGAAACACCCGAAGCGCCTCTAGCTTTTCGCCCGAATGCAGGTTGACAAAGTCGATGGCCCCGGACCACAGCGGCTCTGACGTGATGGTCAGCGCTTCGGGATAGCGCTGCGCGACGGGCCAGAGAAGACCGGCGAGCGATGGCAAGGCGATCAGGGCGCCGACGATGGCAAGGTCCCGGCCCAGCGTGGATGTCGCATCGTGGCGGGGGCGGCGATGCGCAAGCGCGCTGCCGTAGCGGTAGAGGACGATGGCGAGCAGGGTGATGGCGAGACCGGACTCAAGGCCGCGCCCGAACCGCAGGATCTGAAGCGATTGCAGAACCTCGCCGCCCAGACCGCCGGCCCCGATCATCGAGGCGAGGATCACCATGGCGAGCGTCGTCATGATGAGCTGGTTCAGCCCGATCATAAGCCCCGTCTTCGCCGAAGGGATCAGCATCTTGAGGATGTACTGCCCCTGCGAGGCGCCCGTCATGTCACCCAGTTCCCGGATCTCGGGCGGCACTTGCCGTAGGGCGAGGACAGTGGCCCGCGCCATGGGCGGCAGCGAAAAGACAAGCGTGACGATGACGGCGGACAGCGGGCCGAAGCCGACCAGCAGGACCACGGGCACGAGGTAACTGAAGATCGGCAGCGTCTGCATGACGTCGAAGATCGGCGAAAACACCGTCTCGAGCCGGGGGTGGCGCCAGATCAGCGTGCCAAGCGCCAGACCGATCGCGAACCCCACGACGACGATGAAGGCCACCGAGGCGACGGTCAGCATCGCGTCTTCCCACAATCCGAAGACGGCGAAATAGGCAAGTGTCGCCGCGGTAAGGATCGCGAGGCCACGGCCTGATGCGCCGTACGTGAGAAAAACCGCCACGCCGGTCACGCTGAGCCAGGACAGCGACGGAATCCGCAGGGTTTCGGCGGCGGTTGCACCCGGGATCAGCCAGCCCTTGGTCAGCAGGGACTGGAGGAACTCTAGCGGGATGTTGACATAGGCGCTGAACTCGCGGGTCCAGGCGATCAGCGGCCTGCCTCCGATATCCGAACGGCGCAGGATGTAGGTCAGCCAGTCGGTTGCGGCCTCCTGAAGCGGCAGGACCCACCGCTCCGGCCAGTCATAAAGCGCAGCCGGCAGAACGCCCTGCATCAGGAAGCCCGCCAGCAAGAGGCCCGCCGCGCAGATCATAAGCAGGCGGCTGCGGCTGATGGACGGCCCGGAAACCCCGGCCCGCCCTTCCAGTGTCGATGTCAGCATCGTCCCCGGCCTATTTCAGCCAGCTTTGAACCAGGTCTTCATTCCCGGCCATCCACTTCTGCGCCGCCTCGGCCGCCGACATGCCGCCGTTTTCGATGTCATCGGTCGCTTGCGACACGGCCTCGGTCGTCGTGGTGAAGCGCCGGAAGATCTCTACCGCGTTCGGCGCCCACTCTGCGGTCGGCATGTAGGCGAGCTTGTAAATGGTGCCGGCCTGGAGGTCGCAGTCCCCGATCTCGTCGGGATTCTCGCCCCAGGACGCATCCGTCAGGCAGGCGTCGTCGTACGTCGGGAAATCGACGAACTGGCCGTTGCCCGCGCCATAGAGCCAGTGCGGAACAAAGCCGAAGCCGATCGCGGGCGCGCCGCGTTTGACGGCACCGTCCATCGTGGCAACCATCGCCGCAGCGGTGCCCGGCGGGACGATCTCCACCGGCAGGCCCAAAGACTTCACGCGCTCTTCGTCATAGGGCGACCAGTCCGGCGGCGCGCTGATGTAGCGGATCTTGCCCGGCGCTTCGGGTGACGAAAGCGCCTCGACACAGGCGTCTTCGAGCAGGGCCTTCCAGTCCGGCAGGCCCGGGCACAGCTCGGCGACGTAGTCCGGATACCACCAGCCTTCGCGGATATCGACGCCGACAGAGCCCAGATTCTCGACGTCGGGGCTGGCCAGCGCCGCTTCGGTCAGGTCGGGGGTCGAGGACCAGATTGCCGGCGACATGTGGATGTCACCGAACTCCAGCGCCGTGAAATGGGCGGTGTAATCGGCCTTGATGTATTCGACATTGTATCCGGCACGTTTCAACGCTTCGCCGTAGACATTGGTGATGAAATCGGCATCGGGGATGTTGAATTCGGCCAGTTTGATCGGCTGCTGCGTTTCGGCTTGCAACTCTGCCATGGCGGCGGTGCCGAAGCCGGCGAGCACGCAGGCCGCCGCTGTCAGCTTTGTCGGGATCTTGGGCATGGGAGGACTCCTGCTGGGGTTGTTCTTGTCTTTCTTCAATATCACAAAGCAATCACAGAATATCCGGTTCGGCAAGCGACGCGTAGGAAGCGCGTCCTGAATCCAATGGAGCACGGCGAATTTGCGCAATTAATGGGCGTTATTGGCCGGATTTGGCAGCGCACGCCCACGACTTCGGCCAAAAAACAGTCAGCTCGACCGATTCTGGCTTATTTTGTGATTTTAATGTGATAGAACAGAATCATGAGCATACGTGATGAAATTTTTGAATCGATCCGGCAGGATCTGCTTCGCGCGCGCTGGTCGCCCGGCGAAAAGTTGACGATCCGCGCGTTGGCGGCGGAACATGGTGTCAGCGAGATGCCGGTCCGCGAAGCGATCAAGCTGCTGACCGAGCGGGGATTGCTGGAAGCCGAGGCCAACCGTTCGGCCCGGGTCCCGCTGGTAACGCGCCAGCAGTTCAACGAATACTACGAGATCGCCCTGGAGCTTGAGGGGTTCGCCGTTCAAAAGGCGGCGCGGCGACTGACGGACGAAGACATCGCGGCGCTGCGCGCCTACGACAACAGGCTGCGGGAGGCCCTCCAGAACCGCAACGCCTCTGCCTACATCCAGCATTATAATGCCTTCCTGATGATGGTCTATGAAAAGGCCGGGTCGCGTGCATTGGTCGAGATGATCGAGCGCGCCTGGACCCATACCGCACCGCAGGCGGCGGTCCTGTTTCAAAGCAGCGAAGTGATCGACCTGCTCGACCGGTTCCACCTGAGGATGCTGGATGCTCTGGTTCGACGCGACGGTTCTGCTGCGCGCGATGCGCTGACGGCGGGGCTGGCGCAGATGCAGGGCATGGTGAATGTCCTGCTGGATACGACCGGCGGACCCCAGCAGACGGCGCGCATCCTCGAAACCGAAGGAAGAGAAGAATGACCGACACGACGTCCCCAATTGCACTTGTGACCGGCGGTTCCCGCGGGATCGGACGGGCGGTGGTGCGCCGCCTGCTGGCCGACGGATACGCGGTTCACGCGACCTATCGTTCGGACGAGGCCGCCATGCAGGCCGTGGTGGACGAAGCCGCAACGCAGGGCCAGTCCGTCATCCCCCATCACTTCGACGCGGCGTCGCGGGACAGCCAGTCGGCGCTGGTCGCGGCCTTGCAGGGCGTCCAGTTGCGCGCCGTGGTGCACAATGCTGGCGTGGTCCTTTTCGAGGATTTCAACAGCTTCGATCACGCCATCTGGGACCAGACCGTCGAGATCAACACAACCTCTGTCCTGCGGTTGACTCTCGCGCTGGCCGGTCAGCTTCGGCAGGGGAGTGCCGTGGTCAACGTGGCCTCGACCGACGCCTTCACCGGGGCCTACGCCAGCATGTCATATGCCGCCTCGAAGGCCGCTCTGGTCAACCTGACGAAAAGCCTCGCCTGCAATTTCGGACCCAAAGGCGTGCGGGTCAACGCCGTGGCGCCGGGCTGGATCAGCACCGACATGACGAATGAAGGATCCGCGGGCTCTGCTGCGGTCACGCCACTGGGGCGCGATGGCCGACCGGAAGAGGTCGCTTCCGCCGTCTCCTTCCTGCTGTCGGAGGATGCAAGTTTCGTCACTGGCGCCTGCCTGTCGGTGGATGGCGGCTACAGCTGTTCTGACCCAATCCTTCTGGAAGAGGCCCGTGCGACGCTTGAAAGCGCGGAGGGGGCCTGAGATGTTGGCCAACGCTCCTCTTGACGCAAGCACCGCCAAGATTTCCTGCCGCGGCTTGTGGAAGATCTTTGGTCCCTTGGATGCGTCCCACGTCACGGAGGCCAGATCGGTCGATGCGGCGTTGCAACGGATCGCCGAGACGGACGCGATTGCCGGTGTGGCAGGCGTAGATCTCGATATCCGCGAAGGCGAGGTGTTCACGCTGATGGGCTTGTCCGGTTCGGGCAAGTCGACCTTGCTGCGCTGTCTGGCCGGCCTCATCGAGCCGTCGGTGGGCACGCTCGAATACGACGGTCAGGACCTGATCCACATGGGGCGCGGCGCGCTGCGCACGCTGCGGCGAAACAAGACCAGCATGGTGTTTCAGAACTTTGCCCTGCTGCCCAACCGCACCGTTTTGGGAAACATCGAACTGCCGCTGGAAATCCAGGGTCTCGACAAGGCGCGGCGTCGCGCCCGGGCGCTGGAGATGATCGAGCTGGTGGGTCTTGCGGGGCGCGAAAGCCACTATCCCAGCGAATTGTCCGGTGGCCAGCAACAGCGCGTCGGCATCGCGCGCAGCCTGACGACCGACCCCGAACTGTGGTTCCTGGACGAACCGTTTTCCGCGCTCGACCCGCTCATCCGTCGCCAGATGCAGGACGAACTTCTGCGACTGCAGGCGCAGCTGCGCAAGACTGTGGTGTTTGTCACCCACGACTTCGACGAGGCGGTGAAAATCAGCGACCGGATCGCCATCATGCGCAACGGCCGGATCGAACAATGCGACACGGCCATCAACATCATCGCCAATCCCGCCAACGACTACATCCGCGAGTTCGTCTCGGACGTGGACTGGACGCGGGTTGTGACGGTGGGCGATGTGACCGCGCCGGGCCCGGCAGAGGGCGTTGCAACCACGATCCCCGCCGGCACCACGCTGCGCGATGCAGCGCGAAACCTGCTGGACAGCAATGGCCCCTGGGCTGTGACCGACGACGCCGGCCGAACGACCGGCGTCCTGACCAGACAGGCCCTGTCCGGGGCGCTGGAACGATCGGTGGCACAACAGACGCCCGAAAGGGGCCGTGCCTACGCCTGAGGCGGCGGACAGAGCATAGAAAGGATACGTCTTGGACAGGATAAACAGACCCGCTCTGACGGACCGGCTGCGCGAGGAAACCGCGCTTTTCGCGACGCGCCATCCGGGATCGGCCGCGCAGGCGCGCAATAGCGCCGCCCATCTGCTGACCGGCAACGGCATGAACTGGTGGCGCATGTGGCCCGGCGGCTTCCCGCTCTGCATCCGCGAGGGTCAGGGCGCCGAAGTCACCGATGTGGACGGCAACGTTCTGGTCGACCTGTGCCTTGGCGACACAGGCGCGATGACCGGCCATGCGCCCAAGGGTGCGACCGAAGCCATCGCGGCAAGCCTTTACAAGGGCAGCTCTTTCATGCTGCCGACCGAGGATCACCTCTGGGTCGCGGAAGAGCTGGAGCGGCGTTTTGGCTTCAGCCATTGGCAATACGCGCTGTCCGCCTCCGACGCCAACCGATTTGCCATCCGCTGGGCGCGCATGGCCACCGGGCGCAAGAAGGTGGCGATCTTCAACCACGCTTATCACGGCGCGGTGGACGAAGCGCTGGCCGAGCTGGACGAGAGCGGCGCGGTCGTGCCCAAGGCGGGCAACATCGGCTATGGCATCGCGCCGTCCGAGACCACGAAGGTCGTCGAATTCAACGATCTGGAGGGCGCGAAAGCGGCGCTTGCGGACGAAGACGTGGCGATCTTCCTGGTGGAACCCGCGTTGACCAACATGTCCATCGTGCTGCCCGACCCCGGATTTCTGGAGGCGCTGAGCGAAGCCTGCCGGGACCGCGGCACGGTGTTCCTGATGGACGAGACCCACACCATCTCCGAAGGATATCGCGGCTACACCGGCACCCATGGCATCCGCGCCGACATGATCGTCATCGGCAAGCCCATCGCCTCGGGCATCCCGGCGGCGGTCTATGGCTTTGCCTCGGACCTCGCCCAAACCATCGAAAGCCGCTATCCCGCGCCGGAGGACGAGGATGCATTGGGCATCGGCACGACCCTGACCGGGTCGGCCGTGACACTGGCCGCCATTCGCGGGACGCTGGAACATGTGCTGACCGAAGAGGCGCATCGGCACATGGACGCGCTGGCCGAACATTACGAGGCGGGGGTGAAGAGCCTGTTCGCGGACCTCGGGCTTGACTGGTCGGTGATCCGCATGGGCGCCCGGGTCGAGTTCCTCTACGACAACACCAACCCCCGGAACGGGTCGGACGTGCTGAATTCGTTCAAGGATTACGACCTCAACGCCTATCTGCACGTGGCGCTTCTGAACCGGGGATTCGTGCTGACGCCGTTCCACAACATGGCGCTGATGTGCCCCGCGACGACGCGGGCGCAGGTCGACGCGTTCCACGCCGCCTTCCGCGAGATTCTGGAGCCGGTCGTGGGCCGCGACTGAGCGTCCGCATCTGCCCGGGGCCGCCACTATGGCCCCGGGCGGCGCGCGTCTTACGTTTCGGGCAACACGCAGAGCATCTCGAAGAGATAGTTCGCCGCGATCACCGCGGTGTTGCCCGTGGTGTCGTAGGGCGGAGAGACCTCGACCAGATCGGTGCCGACGATGTTCAGCCCGGTGCAGCCCCGGATGATTTCAAGCCCCTGAATGGTGGTCAGCCCGCCGACCTCGACCGTGCCGGTGCCCGGCGCGAAAGCCGGATCGAGGCTGTCGATGTCGTAGCTCAGATAGACCGGGTGATCGCCGATCCGGGCGCGGATGTCGTCCATCAGCGGGGTCAGGCTCTTGTGCCAGCACGCTTCGGCCGGTGTCACCGTCCAGCCCTTTTCGCGGCCCCAGTCGAAATCCTCGGGACTGTAGCCGCTGCCGCGCAGGCCGATCTGAAAGACCATATCGTCGCGCAGAAGCCCCTCTTCGTGGGCGCGGCGGAAGGGGCAGCCATGGGCTGCCTCTTCGCCGAACATGTGCTCGTTGGTGTCGGAATGCGCGTCCACATGGATCAGCGCCACCGGCCCGTGCTTTTCCGCCATGGCGCGCAGGATCGGCCATGTCAGCGTATGATCGCCGCCAAGGGTCAGCGGCACGACATCGTGGCGCAGGATCTCGCGGTAGGTCTGTGCAATGATCTCGACGGATTTCTTCAGATCGAAGGTGTTGATCGGCACGTCGCCGATATCGGCCACCTGCATCCGCTCGAAGGGGGCGGCCCGCGTGGCCATGTTGTAGGGGCGGATCATCCGGCTTTCGTCGCGGATCTGACGCGGACCCAGCCGGGTGCCCGAGCGGTTCGAGGTACCGATATCCATCGGGATGCCAACGAAACAGGCGTCCAGCCCCTCGGCCGTGGGCTGGGAGGGCAGGCGCATCATGGTCGCGGGACCGCCCATGCGGGGCATCGTGTTGCCGCCAAGAGGTTGGTTGGTCTGGGACATGGTTTTCTCAGCCGAGGTTGGGGGCCACGCCATCGTGCGCCGTCTGGAAGTCAAGGTGATGAAGGGCGGGCGCTCAGTCCACTGTAAAGACGCGGATGACGACGGCTTCGGTCGTGAAGATGCAGGTCGCGACGAAGAGGCGGTCGTTCAGCCATTCATGCGGTCCGGTGGGCGCGTCGAACCGTGGCGCACAGCGGAAGTAGTATTCCCCGGTATCCACGGACTCGCCCCGGTCGAGACGGTCGTTGACCTCTTGCGACGCTTTGAAGAGGCCGATGTTGCAGATGTAGATCGGCGTGCCGTCCTCTGCCTCGAGCGTGTAATGCGCCTCGACCCGGCTGGTGCCGTCCGGGCGGATGTGTTCGAAATCGGCGCCCCCCGGCAGCACGCGGCCCGTCAGCCGGGGGCCGTCCACGCGCCCACCGGTGATGCCGGTGATCCGGCGCTGGCCGTTGGGGCCGGGCGCGCCCATGATGGGCGGGGCGATTTCGGCGGAGATGTCGAAAGCGTGGCTGAGGCCGATGGGGGCATCCGAAAGTGGCATGTGTCACCTGTCCGTTGTTGATGGTCAAAAGGCAGCGCGTGTCCCCCCCTCGGGGTCGGTCGCGGCAAGATCGCGGTCCGTCAGGATCATGTCCGCCAGAAAACCCTGTGTCAGCTCACCTTGCCGGTCTCCCCCGAACGCGGCGGGGGCGGCGAAGTGGACACACCCGTCAAGCCACTTGTTCGCGGTGAGGCGGTTGTCAGGTTTGTCCTCTTTCGGACTTGGCAAGAGGCCGCGCCCTACAGCGGTTTCGGTGTGACGGGGGCGAGCGGTCCGATGCGCGTCTCCAGCGCTTCGGCGGCGGTAAGGCAGCGCTCATCGTCGAACCAGCGCGCGATCAGCTGCACGCCGACCGGCAGCCCCTCGGCCTGGCCTGCGGGCACGGTCAGACCCGGCACGCCCAGCCCCGCCACAAGCGGCAGGGGTCGATAGGCACGGATGATCCGGGCCATCGTGTCCTGATCCACGGTGTCGTGGTCGATGGGCAACGGAGGCACGCAGGTGGTGGGCGTCAGCACCAGTGGATAGGTCCGCAAGAATTCGCCCCAGGCGCGGCGGATCGTCAGACGCCGGATATAGGCATTCTGCACGCCGACCCGATCGAAGGCCGGAAGACTGGCCTCGGTGAATTCGAAGGAGCGGCGGAACCTGTCGTCTCCCAATGCCATGAAGGTCTCTCGTGCCGGGCCGGTACAATCCGCATAGAGCATCGCCATCCAAAGCTCGGCCATCTCGGCGAGATGCGGGGGAGCCGCCTCTTCGACCACATAGCCCGCGTCATCGAGCCAATCGGCGGCTTGGCGTACCACGGCGACCACGGCGGGATCGACGGGCGTGTCGTCATCGCCCAGCCAGACTGCGACACGGCAGGGCTGTCGCGTCTCCAGTGAAACCGAGGGTGCCGGCACCTGATCGGGATCGCGTGGGTCGAGGCGGGACAGCACCGACATCCCCAACCGTAGGTCGCGGGCGGAGCGGGCGATCACCCCTTCGGAGGCACCCAGTTGCAGGGCAAGCCCCATGTCTTCGGTCTGAGACGGGTTGTAGCTGGGGATAAGACCCATGGTGCCCTTCATGGCATAGACGCCGCAGACAGACCCCGGCAAACGCAGCGAGCCCGCCACGTCGTTGCCATGGGCCAGTGCGCCGATCCCGGCGGCGACTGCAGACGCAGCACCACCCGAAGAACCGCCGGGAGATTTCGTCAGATCATGGGGGTTGGCGGTGGTGCCGTGCAGGTCGTTCGAGGCGAACCAGCGATAGCAGAAGGCCGGCACGTTGGTCTGACCGATGATGACCGCCCCGGCTTTCTTCAGGTTGCCAGTGGGAATGCCGTCCTCCTGGGCGCGGTTGTCCTTCAGTGAGAACAGACCGACGGTGGTAGCATGGCCCTTCAGATCGGTGTCGATCTTGGATGTGACCGGCACGCCATGCAGCGGGCCAAGCGGCTCGCCCGCCTTCACCGCCGCGTCAGCGGCATCGGCGGCGGCGAGCGCCTCGTCGTCGAAGCGGTTGACCACGGCATTCAGCGCCGGGTTGACGGCGTCCATCCGGGTAAGCGCAGCCTCGGTGGCTTCGCGGCTGGTGATGCGGCCCGCGCGGATGGCGGCAGCCGTGGCCGTTGCGTCGAGCGTGATGAGGTCGGTCTTGGCCATGGGAACCCTCGTGGCGTTGGGCAAAAGGAGGCGCCGTCCGGAACCGGTTCGGTCCGACAGAGCAGGTACGTCGAAGATGGTGCCCCTGCGCAGGGGTGAGCACAGGGGCAGAGCGGCCCGTCCAGGGGGAGGCGCCGGAATGGGCCGCTAAGGGATCACTTGGTGACGGTGGTCCAGATGCGGCTGTAAAGGTTTTGCACCTCGGGCGAGCAGTTGGTCTGGAACACCGCCTTGTCGGCGAATTCCTCCGGCAGAGTCAGCTCGGGCGCGGCCAGAAGGGCGGGGTCCATGAATTCCTCGCTGCCGGTGATGCCGTTGGTGTAGCCGGTGTAGTTGGACACCAGCGCGGCGTTTTCAGGATCCATGACGAAGTTCTGAAACAGCTTGGCGTTCTCGACATTGCGCGCATCCGCGAGGATGGCGATGTTGTCCTGCCACTTAAGGAAGCCTTCCTTGGGATACCCGTATTCGAAGCCGTCGTTTTCGGCGCGGATGCGGATCGCCGCGCCGTTCCAGAAGACCGTGGCCTGCACGTCCTCGTTAATCAGCTTCTCGAAGCTGACGTAGTCGATCGAAATCCAGTTGGGCTTGGCTTCGAGCAGTTTCTCCTGAGCCGCCTTGAGGATCGCCTTGTCCGATGTGCAGGGCTCTCCGCCGACGTACATGATCGCAAGATCCATGACTTCGGCCATCTGCGGCATGACGTTGATGGTGCCCTTCAGCTCTTCGGGCGGATCGAGGAAGATGGACGAGGTGTCGATGTCGCCGTCATAGACGTCGCGGTTGACCATGACGCCGGTGTAGCCTTCGACCCAAGGGGCGGTATAGGCCCGCTCGGGATCCCAAGGCACATTGGCCCAAGCCTCCGAGACATGCTTGAAGTTCTCCATCTTGCTGGGCTCGGAGCGCAAAAGCAGCTCCTTCTCCAGGTAGACCGGCATGATAGAGGCGCTGACCAGCACGATGTCGAAGCCGTGACCGCCGGCTTCGATCTTGGCCAGCGCCGTCTCGTTGGTGTCGAATTCCGTCACCGTCACCTCGACATCGTAGGTCTTTTCGAACTTCTCGATCAGGTCGGGCGGCGTGTAGAGGCCGAAATTGAAGATGTTCAACGTGCCTTCGGCGTAGGCGGGCAGCGCGTTGGCGGTCAGGGCGGCCGCGGCAAGGGTCAGCTTTGTTTTCATGTCGGTCTCCGGTGTTGGGTCAGTTTCTTTTTCGGGTCAGCAGCCATGACGACGCCACGATCAGAACGCTGATCAGCAGCAGGAGCGCGGAGATGGCGTAGATTTCCGACGTCAGGTTGCGTCTGAGATGCCCCAGAAGATACGTGGGCAAGGTGTCCTGGCCGGGAGATTTCAGGAATTCCGACATCACCACATTGTCCAGCGAAACCACGAAGGCCAGCATGAACCCCGCAAGGATCGCCGGTGCCAGAAGCGGCAGCGTCACCTTGCGGAACGTGTAGAACCGGCCCGCATAGAGATCGGCGGCGGCGGTTTCCAACGTCAAGTCCATGCCCTGCAGACGCGCCCGGATCGGCATGTAGGCAAAGGGGATGCAGAAGGTGCTGTGCGCCACGATCAGATAGGTCAGGCCGGTGTAGCCCGTGGCCTGCTTGATCTGCGCAAAGATGATCAGCAGCGCAATGGCCAGCACGATTTCGGGGACCATCAGCGGCTGGTTCAGGATCAGGTTCACGGTGCCCTCGCCGCGAAAGTCTCGGGTCCGGGTGGTGGCCAGCGCCGCCAGCGTGGCGCAGGCCGTGGCAATCAGCCCGGCAGTCGTCGCAAGGATCAGCGAATTGGTGGCCGCGTTGAGAAAGCTCTCGTTCTGCAGGGCGGCGGCGTACCAGCGCAGCGACACACCCTCCCAGACGCTGACCTGCTCACCTGCGTTGAGTGAGTTCACCACCAGCACGGCCATCGGGATATAGAGCAAAACAAAGCACAGGATGGCGAGCGGGCCGGCACCTGGCAGGCGGCGGATGTCGAACTTGCGGTCAGCCATTGTTGCTCTCCCGCGTCGTGAGGCGCGTGTACCAGACCAGCGCCAGCAGCACCAAGACCGTCAGGGTCAGGGACAGCGCCGCGCCCAGAGGCCAATTGCGGCCCTGCCCGAACTGCATCTCGATCAGGTTGCCCAGCATCATTGTCTTGCCGCCGCCCATGATGCGAGGCGTCACATACGCTCCCAGAGACGGCACAAAGACAAGGATGGAGCCCGCGATAATCCCCGACTTGACCTGCGGCAGCACCACCCGTCGAAAGCAGTAGGGACGCGAGGCGTAGAGGTCGTAGGCGGCTTCGGCCTGACCGAAATCGAACCGCTCGATGGCCGCATAGACCGGCAGCACCATCAGCGGCAGAAAGACATAGGCCATGCCCAGGAGCACCGCGAAATTGGTGAACATCATCTGGATCGGTGCCTCGATCAGACCCAGACCGATGAGCAGCCGGTTCACCAGCCCGTCCGACCGGATCATCTCCTGCACCGCGATGGTGCGCACCAGCAGGTTCGTCCAGAATGGAATAGTGATCAGCAAGAGCCAGACGGCACGCTGACGCAGCGGACGCGTCGCGATGAACCAGGCGGTGGGCACGCCCAGAACCAGCGTGATCAGCGTCGTAACAAGCGACAGCCCAACCGACCGGCCAAGGATCGTCAGGTGCGCCCCCGACAGGCTGACCGTGTCGTCGAAGATGTCACGCTCGAACAGGACCTGGAACCACCCCTGGAGCGAGGGGATCCACTTGACGTTGCCGTAATCGCCGGGCGTCAGGAAGGAATAGACCGCGACCACGCCAAGCGGCAGGATCGAGAACAGGACAATGATGGCGAGCGCCGGCAGGGCAAGGCCCCAGCGGCGCCGGGCATCGGCCCTTCTGGCATGGGTTTCTCCGCGCATCGCCATCTCAGGCTGCGTCTTTCGGCAACAGGTGAATGGCGTCGGAAGGGAGCGCCACCTCTATCCGGTCGCCGCTCTGCCAGGGCACGCCGTCGCGAAGTGCGTTCTGCACCCGCGCCACCAGCACGGAGCCGTCCGCCAGCCGGGTGTGCACATGCGTGTCGGTGCCGAAATAGACCAGCCGGTCCACCGTGGCCAGGAAAGTCAGCGCGCTGCCCTGGGCTTTGCCCAGAACGATATGTTCAGGGCGCACCATGACTGTCACCGCGCCGTCTGCGTGGGCAACGGGCATGGAATCCGAGGTCTGCGCCAGCACCAGCTTGCCGCCGTCGCAACGGGCGTCGAGCAGATTGCTTTCGCCGATGAAGCCCGCGACGAAACTGTTGGCCGGGTTGTCGTACAGATCGCGCGGGGTTGCGATCTGCTGGATATGGCCACCACTCATCACGGCGATCCGGTCGGACATGGTCAGCGCTTCTTCCTGGTCGTGGGTGACAAAGATGAAGGTCAGGCCGGTTTCCTGTTGCAGGCGTTTCAGTTCGACCTGCATTTCCTTGCGCAATTTCATGTCGAGCGCCGACAACGGTTCGTCCAGAAGCAGGATGCGCGGTTTTGGCGCCAAGGCACGGGCGAGGGCCACGCGCTGCTGCTGACCACCTGACAACTCGCCGCTCCTGCGGTGGGCGAGGTGGTCGAGCTGCACGAGCGCCAGCATGCGCGCGACCGTGTCGTCGATCTCGGCTCTGGGCCGGCCCTGCGCGCCGAGCGCAAATCCCACGTTCTCGGCCACCGTCATATGAGGGAACAGCGCGTAGTTCTGAAAGACGGTGTTCACAGGGCGCCGGTTGGGCGGCAATTGCGCAATGTCCTGACCGTCCAGCACCAGTTGCCCGCCGCTGGGTTGCTCGAAGCCCGCGATCATCCGCAGGAGGGTGGTCTTGCCGCATCCCGATGGCCCAAGAAGCGTGAAGAACTCGCCTTCGGCAATCGTGAAACTGACCTCGTGCAACGCCGTCACCTGGGTCGCGCCCTGACCGAAGGTCTTTGTCAGTTTTCGAATCTCAAGCATCGGGTGGTTCCCTGTCGGTTTCCATTATGCCTATTGACCAAAATTTTTTAGTCAATAAGATTTTTAATCGAGTACAAGAAGGTGCGATCAGTTGACGGAAAATGCGGCAGTCAGTGCCAAACCCAGCCTGCGCGACCGCAAGAAGGCGCGGCGCCGGGACGAAATCATCAAAGCTGCTCGCGAACTCTTTGCGCAGCAGGGGATCGACGCCACGACCATGGCGGAGATCGCGGCGGCGGCCGAAGTCTCGCCGCCGACGGTGTTCAACTACTTCGGATCAAAAGACGGCATCCTCGTCGCGATGATTACCGAAGGGACAAAGGACGCCCGCGAAATGGATCGCGGCAAACACCTGCGGCCCGGCGCCGATCTGACGACTCTCATCACCGAGCTGTTCCTGCGGGTGACGACCCGCACGCTGGAAGTCGCCGGCAAACGGGTCTGGCGCTACGCCGAAGCCGCCGCAATCCGCCACCCCGGAACCGACCTGGCGCGCGAATTTCACAACGTTTCCGTCGCCTTACATGAGGTGATCGTCGAAGTCCTGTCCGATATCGCGCTGGAGACCCGCGCCGGCACCGACTGCCCTAGGGACTATCTGGCAAGGATCCTGATCGACTTGTGGATGCCCCTCTTCATTCAGCTGATCACCGCCGAGGACATGTCTCCCGTCGAATATGAAACGACCGTTCGTGCGCGTTTCGAGCCGCTGATCGGCCTCATCTTCACAGACGCCTGCGCCACAGCCCCGACTCTTGTGCAGCACGGTTGATAACGACTGCTGCAGATTTCACGGGCATGTCGCGAACGCACCATTCCGCATGGCCCGCCCATCCTTGGCGTCCACGCTTTCCGTTTCGCTTTGTTCGGGTCTCGGCTCCCTCCTGACCGATGGCGATACCGCCACGGGGTGAGGCGACGAGCGCGGGCGATGATGGCCCAAGTCGTCGCCCAAGAGCCCGCGCGTGCAATCCTAAAGGGCCCACCAAGACGCAGGTGGTGATCGGTCGTCTTGCAGCCGTACGGCGCGCGGGCAGATACGATGACCCGTTCACGGAACGTCCATTCTTCGTCCGGCAACCCACCTCGTGCCGAGCAGGTCGCCACCGCGGAGACCAGCTTGAATCACGATCCGCGTGCCCTGCGTTTCCCTATAGCCAACATGTCCCAGGATCGGCTCCAAAGTGATAAGGCCGCGCGGGACTCGCAATCTCAATCAGGTTCGGGTACAGAAAAAAACAAATGTATGGTGTGTGACAATAGAATGCCGGAAAGAAGACAATGACGCAGAAATCAAAGACGCGGGACGTCAGTCACCGGATCTACGAAGCGGTGCGCGATGCCATCCACAACGGTGAGTTCGCGGTGGGCGAACGCCTGACCGAAGTCGCACTTGCGGAGAAATTCGGCGTCTCGCGCACACCCATCCGCGACGTGATCGCCAAACTCGAAGCGGACGGACTGCTGACCAACGTGCCGCGCCGTGGTCTGACCATCACCAACCTGAGCCATCAGCAGATCGGCGAACTCTACATGATGCGCGAAGTGCTGGAAGGCGCGACGGCACATCTTGCCGCCTACGCGGGCAGCGATGCGGAGATCGCCACGCTACGTGACCTTGTCCAGAGCGAGGAGGCCAGCTTTGGCGATCGCGCGGCCCTGTCGGTGATCAACAAGAAATTCCACCGCCTGCTCGCGCTCGCGGCGCACAACCGATACCTGCTGGCCGCGATCGAGCAGATGTCGATCACGATGTCGCTGCTGCCCAGCCTCCTGACCGAAGGCGAGCGGGCGCAAGTGGCGCATGCGCAGCATCTGGAAATCGTCGAGGCGCTGGAACGTCGCGATCCCGCAGCCGCCGAGAAGGCTGTCCGCGATCACATCCGTTCGTCGCATCAGCACCGGCTCTTGCTCATGCTGCCTGGAGAAGACTGAGCGCCGTCGCCGCGCCCGGAATGAGGGCCTGTCGCGCAGGCCCTCATTCGTCAACCGGGGTGGTCAGTTCAGTGCATCCTCGACATGCTGGCGATAGCCTGCGTGGGTCCGCAGGCGGTCGCGGTAGGCCAGCAGGTTCGGCACGTCGGGCAGAGGGTCCTGTGCGGAGCCTTCCCAAAGGCGCCAGCGAAAGACCGCAGGCGCGATGGCGATGTCTGCCAGCGTCAGGGTGTCTCCGACCAGATAGCTTCGGCCTGCAAGGTGCCGGTCGAGCAAGCCAAATGCCTGCAACGTCGCGGTCGCATCCGCCGTTTGCCCCGCCGCGCGAGCCTTGCGCAGGCGGCCCAGTGGCGGTGTCAGCGAGATGGAGGCCCAGTCCATCCAGCTGTCGATCGTACCGCGCGCAGCTGGGTCGGCGGGCCAAAGCGGGCTTGCAGGTGCCGAAGCTGCAAGGCAGCGAAGGATGGCGTTGGATTCCCAGACAACCTGATCGCCCATCTGGACGACCGGGACCGTGCCGGTGGGAGAAAGGCGGCGCACCGCCTCCGGATCGCGCGCATCGGCGCCCCGGCCCGCCGGTTCCAGCGTGAACGGCTGGTCCAGTTCGTCCATCAGCCAGAAGACCTTGGCGCAGTTGGACGAGTTGCGGCGCCCGTAGACCGTGACCATCTTACTGCCCCTTCCCGACGCCGGGCCCCTCGACCCCTCGCATGAGGTCGCTCAGCCCATCGCGGGGTTTCAGCCCGAGGATGACGGTGAAGGCCGCGTCCGCTGCCTCTTGCCCCAGCACATCGGACGCGCAATCGACGAACTTCCCGCGAAGCGTCTCGTCGCTCATCGGATTTGTCGGGCCGCGCCCGAACTTCGTCGAGGCGGTTGCAGAACGGACGCTACCGTTCCGCATGGTCACGGCGACCTCGCCCAGGTAGGCGTCGTCCTCCCGGTGCGCTTCGGACCGGACCTTGGGCAGGACTTTCGCCACCGGCGCAGTCAGAAAGGCGTCGTCGGCAAAGTCGCCCAGCCGGATCTGGCCCTCGGTCAGGGCCTTGGCGGTCAGAAACTGCACTGAGAACTTGGCATCCAGCCCGGACTTCGGCTCCGGGCGGTTGGTATGGGCAAGGCGCCGTTCGTGGGTGCGCGTGAGGACCGACTGGATCTCTTCCGGTGCAAAAAGCCCGTGCTCGTCGACCAGCGCAAGCGCCGCGTCGATGGCCGAATGCGCGCTGCCGCAGCAGGGGTGCTGCTTGATCGCGATGCCCGGATCGAGCAGTTCCAGCGGCCCGTCCCAGCCGTCGAGGATGGCGTCGGAGTCATAGGTCCCCGCGCCGTTGAACAGGTTGAAGAAGCCGTAGTTGTGCTCGAAGGCCTCGGGGTTGGCGGTCATGCCGTTCTGTGTGAGCAGGGCGGCCAGCACGCCGTTGTGCGCGGCCTGTCCGACGTGCATGGGCTTGACCGGCGTGCCGAAGTTCGACTTCAGCCCCGACGCCATCGAGACCGTCATCGCCAGCGTGTTGGCCATGCCATCGACACCAAGACCCAGCATTCGGGCAGAGGCTGCGGCCGCGCCGAAGACACCGAGTGTCGCGGTCGGGTGCCAGCCCTTTTCGTAGTGGTGAGGCAGCAGACCACGGGCCAGCCGGGTCTCGACCTCGACACCGGTGATATAGGCCTCGACCGTCTGAGCCATCGTCGCGCCCAGGGTTTCGGCAAGGGCGAGAACCGCAGGCACGACCGGTGCGGAGGGATGCCCGCCCATGGTCGTCGAACAATCGTCGAAATCGAGCGCATGGGCGGCGACGCCGTTGATCATCGCGGCATGAAGCACGGAGGCCTTGCGCCCGCCCGCGCCCCAGAGCGTCGCCTCGCCCGGGGCGGCATCGACCTCAAGCACTGTTTCCAGCGCGCGCAGGTACGGAGCCGAGCGACCGGCCAGCGCGACGCCGATCGTATCGGCGATGGCCCGCAGCGAGATATGGACCGCCTCGGACGGCAGGCTGTCCAGCGACAGGCCCATGGCTTTTTCGGAAAGGGACTTGGCAAAGCTCATGGGTCTTATCCTTGTGCCGGAATGGTGGCGGCGGCGATGGCCGCGGTCAGATCGGAGATGCCGTCGAGCCGGTCGAGCCGCATCAACAGGTCAAAGACCTCTGCGGCGCCTTCGGCGCTCAGGCTGCGGCTGGCGCAGTCGAGGAACTTGGCTTCCAGCATCTCCTTGGGCAGCGGCGCTTCGGGGCCGCGTCCCAACGGGCTTTCGATGTATTGGCGGTGCTCGACACCATCGGTCATGCGGACGACCACCTCTGCCCCGTAGTCGGGGAAGTCGTCGGACATCTCTTCCATGCGGATCAGGTTCATGACGCGGGTCACCTCGGGGTCATGCAGGGCGCTGTCTTCGAAATGCTCCAGCTTGACGGCGCCATTTACCAGGCCGCGCGCCACCACATACGGCAAGCTGAACTTGGCGTTGAGCGCGCTGGTGGCGGCGTTGCGCACATGCGGCAGCAGGCGGCGCGGGTGCATGCGCACAACCACGTCTTCGACGCCGGTACTGTCGGGCACGGCGCCGCCCTGCAACGCGATGACCGCGTCGATAGCGGCGTGAACGCTGTAGACGCAGGCGTATTTCTTGATCGAGATCCCGGGGTTCATCAGGTCGAGCGGTTCGCCCCAGCCATCCAGCATCTTGGCCGCGTCGTAGTGGCCCTTGCCGTTGAACACCTCAAGGAAGCCCTGTGGATGTTCCAGCGCGGCGGGGGCCGCATTGACACCTTCGGCGGCCATCAGCGCGGCAAAGAGACCATTGCGCGCGGCAAGCCCGGCGTGGAGCGGCTTGGTATCCGTGCCGAAATTGGCCTTGATTCCCGACGCCAGCGAGGCCGCCATGGAAATCGCATTGGCCATGCGGGTTGCGTCGAGCTTCAGCAGGACGCCCGCAGCGACGACTGCCCCGAAGATCCCAAGCGTCGCTGTCGGATGCCAGCCCTTCTCGTAATGGGCGAAGTTGACACCGCGAGCAAAGCGGGTCGCGGCCTCGACCCCGATCACGTAGGCGTCAAGGAAGTCGCGTCCGCTGCACCCCGTCGTTTCGGCAATCGGCAGGATCGCCGGGATGATGATGACGGTCGGATGCCCCGATAGCGACTTGCTGGTGTCATCGAAATCAAGCGCATGGCCGGACACGCCGTTCACGAAAGCGGCGTCGAGCCGTCCGAGCCGCTCATGCCGTCCCAGAATGTGGCAGGGGCCGGTGCCCTGAACGCCGGACAGAAGCGCGGACTGCGTGGTGGTGGATGGTGCCCCTAGCAGCGCGCACCCGATCATGTCCGCGATGGCGTCACGGGCAAATCCCAGCGCCTTGGGGTCAAAGGTCGCCGGATCGAGCGCCAGCGCGCGCGCGGCCAGCTCTTGTGAAAGTGACATGAGTGTCCTCCAGGGTTCGTCTAGGTCTTTGGCGCTTTGGCGGCGCGGGCCAGGGCGTCGGACAACGGCGCAAGGCTTGCGAGCCGGTCCAGCGAAATGAGGGTGTCGAAAAGCGCGCCTGCTTCGGCCTCGGTCAGGCAGGTCGAGACACAGTCGTCGAACTTCGTGCGGAACTCCGCGTCGCTCATCGGGTTGGCGGGATCGCGGCCCATGGCGACCGTGGCCGAGGCAGACAATTGCTGGCCGTCCTCAAGAGTGACGTGCACATGCCCGAGCGACAGGTCGTCGTTATGCGCCGCAAGCGTGACCTTGGCCGCCAGCGCCCGCGCTTGGGGATCCTGCACCCTTTCGGGCGTGAAATCGCCAAGGCTGACCGTGCCGTCCAGCAAGGCGCGTGCCGTCAGGTACTGTGTCGAAAATTTCGCATCCAGCCCGTCGGTGGGGTCGGGGCGGTCGATGTTGCGCAGGCGTCTGCCGTTCAGCACCACCTCGATCTTGGCGATGGGTGTCGTTCCAATGTGGTCGCGTAGCGCGACGGCCGCGTCGATGGCGCAATGCACGAAAGCGCAGCAGGGGTATTGCTTGACAGCGATGCCGGGTGAAAGCAGCGCAAAGTCCGTGGCCCAGCCCCGCGTCACCGGTTCAAGATCGCAGGCCTCGGTGCCGCCGAACGCCTTGAGAAAACCGAAGCGGTGTTCCAGCGCGGTCTCGCGCGCAGTATATCCGGCCTCGGCCAGCAGGGCCGCCTGCAGACCGTTGCGGTTGGCCTGTCCGGCGTGGAAGGGCTTTGTCATGGTGCCGGAATTGGCGCGCAGCCCGGCCGCACTGGAGGCCGCAATCGCGATGGCCACGGCCATGCGCTGTGGGTCGAGCCCAAGAAGCCGCCCGCAGGCCACGGCGCAACCTATCACGCCCAACGTCACCGTGGGATGCCAGCCACGATCCGCGTGGGCGGGATTGGCGACGCGCGCCAGTCGGATCTCCGTCTCCAGCCCCGCAACGAAAGCCGTGAGCACCTGCGCGCCCGAGGACCCGCGCGCCTCTGCGAGCGCAAAGAGGGCAGGGACGATGGAGACCGACGGATGCCCGTCCATTTCCAGATTGCAATCGTCGAAATCGAGCGCATGGGCGGCGATGCCGTTGCGCTGCGCCGCGTCGAGCGGATGCAGCCGCTGCGCAGACCCAAAGACCTGCGACGGACCCGGCGCGGCGGGAAACACCTCGTCCGAGATCCGGGTGACGGGCGTGTCGATGCCGGCCAGCGCGCAGGCCAGCGTGTCGGCAAAAGCGCGCGTGGCCCAGTTCGCGGCCGCCGGAGAAAGGTCGTCCGGGGTCAGCCCTGACGCGAGTTGCGCCAGAGTGAGTGTCAGTGAGGACACGGGGATTTCTCCTGTCTGGGAGGGGACTGTCAGTGCTTGAGGATCTGGTCGAGGAAGTTGCGGGTGCGCGAGCTTCTCGGGTTGTTGAAGAACTCTTCGGGCGTGCCGCTTTCGACGATCTGGCCGTCGGCCATCAGCACCACGTTGTCCGCGACGGTGCGGGCAAAGCCCATCTCGTGCGTGACGCAGACCATGGTCATGCCGCTTTCCGCCAGCTCGATCATCGTGTCGAGCACTTCCTTGATCATCTCAGGATCGAGCGCCGAAGTCGGCTCGTCGAAGAGCATGATCTCGGGCTGCATGCAGAGCGAGCGGGCGATGGCAACGCGCTGCTGCTGGCCGCCGGACAATTGCAGCGGGTACTTGTGGGCCTGCTCGGGGATGCGGACCTTTTCGAGGTAGTGCATTGCAAGCTCCTCGGCGGTCTTCTTTTTCATCTGACGCACCAAGGTCGGGCCAAGCGTGAGGTTGTCGATCACGCTCAGGTGCGGGAACAGGTTGAAGGACTGGAACACCATGCCGATGTTGCGGCGGATCGCCTCGATGTTCTTGATGTTCTCGGTCAACTCGATGCCGTCGACGATGATCTGGCCCTGCTGATGTTCTTCCAGCCGGTTGATGCAGCGGATCAGCGTGGATTTGCCCGAGCCTGAGGGACCGCAGATCACCACGCGCTCTCCCTTCGCGACGGAGAGGCTGACGTCCTGCAGCACTTTGAAGTTCCCGAACCATTTAGAAACGTTGCGAATTTCGATCATCGGCTCATCGGTTTGCGAAACATGGCGCTGAGCCGCTTGGGTGGTGTTCGTGTCGATTGCGGTCATGACGACAATCCTTTCCGGGGGCTCAGATGCGGCCCTGGTTGATCCATTTTTCGACTTGGCGCGCGTAGAGCGACAGGGCGTAGCCGAAGAAGAGGTAGATGGCGGCGACGAAGAGGTAGGCCTCGACGTAGTAGCGGCGCCACAGCGGGTCCTGCATCACGGCGGTGGTCGCCGTCAGGATGTCGAACAGGCCGATGATGATCACGAAGGAGGTGTTCTTCATCGCCGCGATGATGTGGTTGGTGATCGCGGGCAGGCTGATGCGCAGCGCCTGCGGCAGGATGATCCGCCGGGTGGTCTGCCAGTAGGTCAGGTTGAGCGAATCCGCCGCTTCGTACTGACCTGTCGGGATGGCCTGCAGACCGCCCCGGATGACCTCTGCCTGGTAACAGGCGAAGAAGACGGCGATGCCCACCGTGATCCGCAGCAGCTTGTTCACCTCGACACCCGCGGGCAGGAACAGCGGAAAGACGTTGACCGCGACGAAGAGGATCGTGATCAGCGGCACACCGCGCAGCGCCTCGATGAAGACCACCGACACGCCCTTGGCGACCGGCAGCGGCGAACGCCGGCCAAGCGCCAGCAGCACGGCCACGGGCATCCCGATCAGCACAGTCCCGGAGAAGAGGATCATGGTCAGCGGCAGGCCGCCCCAGTCGGTGCTTGGCACGAAGGGCATGCCGAAGACGCCGCCGAAGAGCAGGGTGAAGATCGAGACCACCGAGAAGATCCAGAGCGGCACCAGAAACTTGAGGTTCCAGAAACGCGGCATGAGCGAGACAACAACGGTCACGAGGTAGATCGCCATCATGATGACGAGCCGCCACTGCTCATCGTAGGGATAGAGGCCAAAGAGCATGGGCCGGTGTTTCTCGACGATCACCGCCCAGCAGGCGCCTGCAGCGGCCCGGCAGACGTCGGGATCATCGGTGTAGAAGACCGCATCCAGAACGCCCCAGTTCAGCACGAACCATGCGAAGCGGGCCAGGCACGCGGCCACGAAGACCGTCAGGATCCCTTGCGGGATCGAATTGAAGAGGTTCTTCTTCATCCATTGCCCGAAGGGCAGGGTGGCATTGGGGTCGAACTCGTCTGCGGTATGGATGACGGTGTCCACTTTGGGTGCGTCGGCTGAACTCGTCATGGTCGTCAGCGCTCCTTGATCGCCACGAGGCGGTTGTAGACATTCATGAAGGTCGAGGTGACGAGGCTGACGGTTAGATAGACCAGCATCATCACGGCAATCGCCTCGACGGCCTGCCCGGTCTGGTTCATGGCAGTGTTGCCGATGTTCACGAGGTCGGGATAACCCACGACGACCGCAATCGAGCTGTTCTTGATCAGACTCACGTACTGGCTGGTCAGCGGCGGGACGATGACGCGCAGGGCCTGCGGCAGCACGACAAAGCGCATCACGAAGCGCGGCCGGAGGCCAATCGAACGCGCGGCCTCGATCTGGCCTCGGGGCGTGGCCTGAAGGCCGGCGCGCACGATCTCGGCGATGAAGCCGGAGGCGTAGAGGGCGATCCCGATCAGCAGAGCGGTGAACTCGGGCGAGATGGTCACGCCACCCCGGAAGTTGAACCCCTTCAGCGCCGGAACGCTGAGGGCGGTGGGCGCGCCACCCAGAAGCCAGACAATGGCCGGAAGACCGAAGATCAGGCCGATCGAGGGCCAGAGCATCGAGATGTAGCGGCCCGTGTTCTCGCGATGGCGGCGTGCGAGGTAGCCGCCGAGGATGGCCAGAACGATCCCGGCGAAGCAGGCAAAGATCATCGGTCCGTGCACCGGATCGGTGGCCGGGACGGCGAAGGAGAGGCCCCGGTTGTTCAGGAACGCGAAGCCGCCGAAGTCGATGGCGTCGCGCGCCGCGGGCAGATTGCGCAGCACGACGGCCCAGAAGATCACCTGGAGGATCACCGGGATGTTCCGGACGATCTCGACATACCCGGTTGCGACCTTGGAAAGGAGCCAGTTGCTGGACACCCGTGCGAAGCCGACGGAAAAGCCGAGGATCGTCGCCAGCAGGATCCCGGCCGCAGAGACCCGCAGCGTGTTCAGCAGACCGACGAGGAAGGCACGCGCGTAAGTGTCGGTCGCGTTGAAGGGAATCGGCGTTTCACCGATGTCGAACTGGGCGTCCTGTTCGAGAAAGCCGAAACCGGTCGCAATACTTTGCGCCCGCAGGTTTTCGACGACATTGTTGTAAAGGAACAGCCCGGCCATGACGACGAACACCGCCATGACGACCTGTGTCGCAATCGTCCGGAATGTCTTGCTGTAGATGATCGTTCCAAGCGTTGCGCGCGGCTTCTGACCGCCTCGAATGCTGCCGTCGAGGTGAGACACGGGTCACTCCTGCCTGTGGGAAAGGAATCATTTTGCCCGTGCCGCCACCCGGGAGGAAGGCAAGGCGGCACGGGCCGGACGTTTACTTGATCGGGAAGCCGTAGAGCAGGCCGCCGTCAGTCCACTGCTTGTTCAGGTCACGATCCAGCTGCACCGGGCTGTCCGGACCGAAATGCCGGTCGTAGATCTCGCCGTAGTTGCCGACCTGCGTGATGACGTCATACGCCCAGTCCTCGGTCAGTCCCAGCTTGGAACCGTAATCCCCGGTGGTGCCCAGCAGCGACATGACGTCCACGTCGTCCGAGTTGCGCATCTCTTCGGCGTTCTCGGAGGTCACACCCAGTTCCTCGGCGTTGAAGGTGGCGTAGACCACCCACTTGACGATGTCGTACCACTGATCGTCACCCTGACGGACCGCCGGAGCAAGCGGCTCCTTCGAGAAGATCCCGGGCAGCAGCACGTGTTCTTTGGGGTCGGTCGTGTCATAGGCGCGGACGCCGGGCAGGGCGGCCTTGTCCTTCGTCAGGGCGTCGCAGCGGCCCGTCACGTAGGCGTCGACGAGCTGCTTGTTGTTCTCGATCACGACCGGCGTGTACTCCATGCCGCGCGATGCGAAGATCTGCGCCACGTTGCGTTCGGTGGTGGAACCGGGCGCGACGCAGATGGTTGCGCCATCGAGGTCTTCCACAGTTTCAACACCCGATCCCGCATGCACGAGGAAGCCGGTGCCGGTGTAGAAGATGGGCGGCGCGAAGTTCAGCCCCAGAGCGGTGTCACGGCCCAGCGTAGCGGTGACGTTGCGAACCAGCACGTCGACCTCGCCGGACTGGATCGCCGGGAAGCGCTGCTGAGAAGAAAGCGCGACAAAGCGCACCTTGTCCGCATCACCGAAAACCGCTGCGGCGAGGGCGTGGCAGTAGTCAACTTCTAGTCCCGCCCAGTTGCCCTGGCTGTCCGGCGCTGCAAAGCCGTGGCGTGCCGGGTGCACGCCGCACAGCAACTCGCCGCGGCTTTTGATGGACGCCAGCGTGTCGCCCGATTCGGCCTGGGCCGCTGTCGCTAGTGCGGCGGCGCCAATCAGCATGCCAGTGCTCAGGCTTTTGAAAATCTTCGTCATTTCGACCTCTCTCTGCGGTGCAATTGGCCGGGCTGGGTCCCGGCCTGCTTTTCATGATCGCGCATCATTGACGACCATTGAACTAATGTATACAGATGTTTTTTAAAGAATGCAATGATCGAAGTTACCGCAGCGAGGACGTAGACAATGACCTTCGAAGACTCAGGAGCCGATACGCGGCTGACCCATTGTGGCCGCGACCCGCAGCAGCACCACGGCGCCGTCAGCACGCCTGTCTACCGAGCATCTACGATCCTGTTCGACAACCTTGCAGCGCTCGATTCGAAGGAAGGAAAGCGGTTGCGGTACGGGCGGCGGGGCACTCCGACGACGCATTCGCTTGAAGACGCCATCTGCGCGCTCGAAGGCAGCGACAAGGCCCTTGCCACGCCGTCGGGGGTCAGCGCGATCTCGAACATCCTGATGTGCTTTGCCAAGCCGGGCGCACATTTCCTCGTCAGCGACAGTTCCTACGGGCCGACCCGGAAGTTCTGTGAACACGTTCTGCGCGACCTGGGCATCGAGACCACCTATTACGATCCCACCATCGGCGCGGGGATCGAGGCGTTGATCCGCCCCGAAACCGCGCTGATCTGGATGGAAAGCCCCGGCTCGCACACGTTCGAAGTGCAGGACGTCGATGCGATCGTGTCGGTTGCCCGCAGCCACGGCATCAAGACCGCCATCGACAACACCTGGAGCGGCGGCTTCTTCCTCCAACCGATGAAGCAGGGTGTCGATATCTCGATGCAGGCGGGCACCAAGTACATCTCGGGCCACTCCGACCTGATGCTGGGCACCATCGCCTGCACCGAAGAGGTCTATGGCCCGCTGCGCGAAACCTACCTGCGTCTGGGTCTCTGCCTTGGTGCGGACGATGCGTTCCTGGCCCTGCGCGGATTGCGGACGCTGCCGGTGCGGATGCGCCAGCACCACGCCAGCGGCCTTCAGGTGGCCGACTGGCTGGCGCAGCAACCCGAAGTCATCCGCGTCATGCATCCCGGTCGCCCGCAAGACCCCCACCATGCACAATGGAAACGGCAGTTCACCGGCGCGTCCGGATTGTTCGGCTTCGTCATTACAGAAACGGACCGCACCCGGCTGGCGCGCCTCTTCGACCACCTCGAACTCTTCGGCATGGGGTCAAGCTGGGGGGGCTTCGAAAGCCTTCTCGTGCCCAGCAACCCGGCCGTCTACCGCTCGGCGACGACATGGGCGCCCGCGGGCCAGACCGTGCGCATCCATGTCGGCCTCGAAGATCCCGTGGATTTGATCAAGGACCTGCGCGCAGGCTTCGACCGGCTGGCCTGAAACGAGGCGCACGTTCATAGGCCGGGGCCAACGTCTGTTTCGCCTTGGCCCCATTCGACAGCTCGGATGAGGGGCGTGGTCGAACCTTAACGTCGGCACGCCCCGGCGCTTGAGCGCTTCGTAACGGATCGGCCTGTTCCCGGTCCTGTCGTTCGGGTGGCCGGGTCTGCTCATGCAGCCCGGCCACCACGCTGGATTGAAAGGTTCGATCCCTCACAGCATGGGTCCAACAGCGTCCCGCATCTTGACCGGGCCACTGGACTGGCTGGCCAGGAGCGCCGTTCTCAGGCCGCGTCGGGCATGACGGCTTTTGGCATGGGGCGGTCGATCCATTTTCCCTTCTCGTAGCGGCAAGCGATCTTGCCGGACCGGTCCATCGTCACAAGCGTCAGCCAGCCGTTATCAAAAAGCGCCCGGACACCCGGTTGCCGATCCAGGACGTTCTCGATCATGTCCACGGGCGCCTCCACTGCCACGACAAGCCGACCGGGCACGTGGCGCGCAACCTGGCCGTCGTGCACGGACTGCCACGGCAACCCGGCCCGCAACGTACCGCCGTTGCCTTCCAGAACGCCGATGCCGCCAACGACGTTGTGCAACAGCTTGTTGCCAGCGCCGAAGGTCTCGGGCGCGACGGCAGAGCCGTGGTATTGCAGCGCGATCCAGCTCGCCACGACGACGGGTGCACTCAGGATCAGTTCGAGCGTCGCCGCCTGTTTGTCCTGCTGCCAATCGTAATCGTGCAGGAAGACGCGGCCGCCAAGGTCGCGTCCAGCCGTCCGGCAACGCGGTGCGACGATGAAGCCCTGACACCCGGCAAGGCCCCATTCCGGCCTGACCTCGGACCAGTCCCTTCCCCGCCGCGACAAGGAGTGGGCCGAAGCCCGCGGCAGCGCACGTGCGCGTTCGGTCCGGACGATCAAGCCCGCATGCGACAATGCGGTTTTCAGGCGCTCTATGTCCGCGCGGTGGTCGATGGTGGCACCGTCCTCGAACAACTGGACGTGGTCCGAAACGGTGTCATGCAGCCCGGCAATGAAGTGCGTATCTTCGGGGACGGTCACGCCCTTTGCGACGAGCCCCTCGCGCACAGCGGCGTCGTTGAGGAGCGCCGCCAAGAGCCGTGCGTTGACATCTCCCGCAAAGCCTCCGCACGCGCCGCATTGCAGGGCACTGGCATGGGGTGCGTTGGTGACCGATGCGCCGTGACCGCAGATCAGCACAAGACGGGCAAATCCGGAGGTCAGCGACATGGAACGCAATACGCCCTCCGCAGCCGCGATCCTGTCGCCAAGCGGCAGGTCGAGCGACGGCGCAGGATCCAGCGGCGGACGGGCGACCTGGCCAAGTGCGTCGCGCAGGAGCTTGCCGACATATAGCGGACCCGCCGCCTCTACGAAGGCGAAGGCAGAGACCGCAGCGCGTTTGAACCGGCCCCAGGCACGAACCGTGCGCAGGTGGACACGTTCCCGCGTGTCGGCAGCTTTGTCCCCGGTTGCCTGCGTCTTGATGCCGGGCGCCAACAGGATCGGCGCCCGCGCTTCCAGGGTGTCCGAAGCGTGACCGCGGTGCAGCACCGGCAGGCCGAAGAAGCCCGCGAAGCCCAATGTCTGAATTGACGCATCGGACGCTTCGAGCGCACGGCGCAGCCGCTCGGAGCGTACGTCGATGCAAAAGGTCGCCTGGATCGCGGGGCGCGCTTGCCGGTCCGCCGCCTCGCCGCCCGAAAGCGCCTCTGAAAGGCGCCGTTCCGCGCTGCGGTCCACCGCCTCTTGCAAGGCCGCGTCACGCCTGATGTCCGTGCCGGCGTCCAAACTCCGCGCATAGTCGTCTTTCGACCTGCCCCAGACCTCGGCGAGCGCGTCTCCGCCCGCTTGCAGAAGCGCCGCCTCCCAGACAAGGCGCACGGCCAGAAGCTCGAATAGCGTTTCGTCCCGTTCCCCGTCGCGTTCGGCGGTCCAGCTCAGGTGGCGTGCGTATTGCGACCAGCCGCCCAAGGTCACCAGCAGCCGGTGGAAATAGATCGGCGCGGCCTCCGGCGTGATACGCAGTTGCCGACAGGCTTCGGCAAAAGCGGCACGCGCTTCTGTCGGCATCGATGCCACAAGCGCTGCAAAGCCCGTCAGCCCGGCAAGCCCCGGCGTCAGATCGCGGCTTGCATAGGAACGCCAGGATTTCCACGCCCCTGCGTCGGGCGCTGGCCAGAATGCCTGCCCCCGGTCGAACTTTGCTGCGGCCCAGTGGCCGATCCGTTCTTCGATGAACGCGGGCCAGTCGACGCCGCTTTCGCGCTGTGCAAGGTCCGCGACCGTCGGCAACACCACGGGGGACGCGGCCTCTTGCATGGCGGAGCGGGCGAGCGGTTGCGGGTCCATCCCGTGGGCTGCCGCGGCTGCCGCAAGATCGTCGTCCGTGACCTCTCCCGCCGCGATCATCGCGGCGACAGAGTGCTGTGGGAGAAACATCCGCCCGCCGCCGACACGCGCCATCCGCGCGGCGGCAAGGGTGCGGTCCTCGCCGACCTGACCGAGCCAGGGATTGACGGCCACCGTCGCGTCGAGCGGGAAGGCCGGAGGGATCTGCTGCAATGCCGCATCCGCCGCGGCGAAAAGTTCCAGGGTCTGGCCGGGCCAGGACATGCAGGGGTTCATTGGGTCGCTCCGGATTTGGGGGTCCAGCGGCCCGAAAGCCGCTCGGTGATTGCGTTGAGGTAGAGGCCATTCATGAGGTGCACGCGCAGTCCCGTGGCCGCAGGATGTCCCGCCCAGATCGGAAAGGTGGTCTGCGCCACCGCGGCCATGGCAAAGCTTGCAAGGGCAAGGGCGATCGTCGCCCAGATCAGCCCGTCAGGCGGAGGAGGCGGGGGCAAAGTGCCCTGAGAGGCCCAGGTCGCCCCCTGTTGCAGGGCGAAGTAGGCGACAGTTGCGACCACCGAAAGCGCAACCGTGCGCCAGGTGAGCGCCCGTGGCGCGAGGTCCGCGATCCCCTGCGCGATCAGGTAGACGACGCCGAAGATCAGGATCGCGCCCAGGGCGACGGCCTGGGGCGGCTTCGCGCCGATCCCGAAGGCCAGCCCGACGACAACGTAGAGCGCGAGCGCCAAGACGAAGGCGCGCGCAACCGCTGCAAGGTCGGGCACGGCGACGGGGCCGGGACGCCGGATCGACGCGACGTCCTTCACCGCGCTGCCGGACGCGAGGAAGGCATGGGCCTTGTAGAGCGAATGGGCAACGATGTGCAGAAGCGCGAGCGGGAAGAGCGCCAGCCCGCATTGCAGCACCATGAAGCCCATCTGAGCGCAAGTCGACCAGGCCAGCGCGGTCTTTACAGCCGGCTGCGTCAGCGCGACAGCCGCGGCCAGCAGCGCGCTGAACCCCCCGACAAGCGCCAGCACCGCCAGCACCCCCGGTGCCGCGACGAGGACATCGGCAAAGCGGATCAACAGGAACCCGCCAGCGTTCACCACCCCCGCATGCAGCAGGGCGGAGACCGGCGTGGGTGCCTCCATCACCTCGGTCAGCCAGCCATGGGTCGGGACTAGTGCCGATTTGAAGATCGCCGCCAGAGCGAGCATGAGAGCGGCCAGCCAGAGGAGGTTTGGCGACACGCCCGTCCGCGCAGCCGCGTTGATCTCGGCGATGTCGGCCGTGCCGAACCCCGCGATCAAGATGCCGGCGGCGATCAGCAACGCCGCGCTGGCGACGCCACCGCTCAGCGCTTTCTTGCGCGCCGCCCTGCGGGCCCGTGGCCGCTCGGGATAGAAGAGCAGCAGACGATGGAGCGTGAAACCGGTGGCCATCCAGCCCAGAGTCATTTGGACGATATTCCCGGCGCTCACGAGCAACAACACGCAGGCGATGGTCGCGGCCATCCAGCCCATGAAGGCGGGTTGGCGCGCCTCTCCGTCGAGCGCCACGCGTGAAAAGCGCAGGACGACCCAGCCGACGAACGCGACCGTCAGGGTCAGAGCAACGCTCACCACATCTATCCGCGCCGACAGTCCGATCGGCCCGATCCCGAGAAGCGGGCCCGTCACCGGTCCGGAAATCGCAAGGTCGCATGCGACGAGTACGCCCAAGGTCAGGGCGACAAGTGCCCCGATCTCTGGCAGACGCAGACGCCAGTGCGCTCGGGCAGGAGGATAAAGGTGCATTGCGATTGCCGCTGCAAGAAGCGCAGCCGGGGCCAGCATGAGCAGTAAAGTCATCGATCATCTCCGAAAGGTGCCCGCAACGACCTAGAGAGATGATGAGATCAAGAAAAATACATTGTCTCGATGGTTCCGTTCTATTTAATGGAACATATGCGCCTCAATTACCATCATCTGCGGTACTTTCAGGAAGTTGCCCGCGAAGGTAACCTCACCCGCGCCGCGGAACGGCTGAACCTGTCGCAATCGGCGCTTTCGACGCAGGTGCGTCAGCTTGAGAAACGGCTGGGTCACGACCTATTCGAGCGCACGGGCCGGGCGATGATCCTGACCGAGGCCGGGCGCATCGCGCTGGACCATGCGGAACGCATCTTCGATGTCGGCGACGATCTCGTGGCGACCTTGAAGGCCAGCGGCACGGCGTCGAAGCCACTGCGGGTCGGCGCGCTGTCGACCCTGTCGCGGAACTTCCAGCTGCGGTTCCTGCAGCCCGCCCTGGCACAACAGACCGAATTGATCCTGTCTTCTGGAAACGGGCTATCGTTGCTCAGGTCCCTTGAGGATCTGGCGCTCGACGTGGTGCTGCTGACGGATCCGCCGCCAAGGGACACCTTCCCCGATCTCGTTGCGCACCGCATCACGGAGCAGTCGGTCGGCATCCATGGCCATGCGCATCGGCTCAAATATGGATCGCTGCCTGAACTGCTCGCTGCCGAACCGGTGATCCTGCCCACCGAAAGCTCGATCCGCACAGGGTTCGACAGCCTTGTCACTCGGCTTGGCGTCATGCCCAGGATCGCGGCCAACGTCGACGACATGGCAATGATCCGTCTGCTCGCCCGGGAAGACGTTGGTCTCGCCATCACGCCATCGGTCGTGCTGGCCGACGAATTGGCGCAAGGACGTCTTGTCAGCGCGCCGTTCCCGCTGGACATCGTCGAAAGTTTCTATGCGGTGACGGCTCCGAGGACCTTCCCACACCCGCTGCTTGGAAAGCTCGTGGAGCGGCTGGAAAACACTGGCAACGATTGATCCGAAACCGCCGGATGGACAGCACCGCAACGGGCCGGTCCCCTCGTTCGGTCTTGGGCGCAGACCAACGTGCAAGAAACGATCCGCGCGTCCGGAGACACCTCAGTCCCCCAAAGGACCCACTCCCATGTCTGAAGACATCGTTCTGACGCTGGCGGCGGCAAAGCCAGCAGAACAAACTGCGGAAGGCAGCGCCCAAAAAACTGAACAGACCACTCGTTTGACCAATCCCGGTCACCAGATCGGCAACCTCGACCCTGAACCTTTCAAGTCCCGAGAATGCTGGTAGTCTGCGCGAGATTTCCATCTTTCGAGCCGTCGCGCAGCCCGGAACCAAAGGGAAGAACCGAATGGGGAACATCCGGTCCAGATCGGGTTATGCGATCGTTGCATTTTCGGTATCAGCGGCGTGGACCACATTGGCCGCCGACGTCGCCGCCGGCCCAACCCTGCCCGTGGCGCCCGAAGACGCTTCGGTCATCTATCCGTCGGTGGACAAAGATCACCGGCGGGCCGTGTTGGATCGGTTCTGGCGGGAATGGAAGCGCGTCTATCTGCATCAGGGCTGCGGCGGTGCCTATGTCGATATAGCCGGCGACGGCAAACCGACGTACGGAGACAGCGTGCCGAACACGCTCACCGTGTCGGAAGCTCATGGCTACGGCATGCTCGCACTCGTCAGGATGGCCGGTCGGGACACGCAGGCAAAACCTCTCTTTGACGAGATGCTTGCCTATTTCCGGCTGCATCCCGCCGAAAGCGGACCCGGCCTGATGGCGTGGAACCAGACCCGCGATTGCAAGGATGCACCTGACGGTGAGATGACAGCCAGCGACGGCGACATCGACATAGCTCTGGCACTGCAAATGGCAGAGCGGGTATGGGGTGGCTACGCCGAGGATGCCGCCGAGGTCCGTGAGGCCGTTCTGAGCCGCGAAATCACCCGACACGATCTGGTCAAATTGGGCGATTGGGCGAGTTACGATGTGTATGCCGAGGCCTCCCGGTCGTCGGATTTCACGCCTTTCAATTTTTTCGCCTTTGCCGATGCCCCGGGTGGCGACGCGACCCGGTGGACCGACATACGGAACACGGGCTATGCCGTCTGGGGCCAGATTTCCGAAACCTATGCGCCGGATACCGGCCTTGTGCCGGATTTCATGGTCGGGATGCCCAACGATCCGCGCCCGGCCCCGGCGGAGTTTCTGGAAGGGGAGTACGACGGTTTTTATTCGTGGAACGCCCTGCGCTATCCGTATCGGCTCGCCGCCGATTTCCGGGTCAGCGGAGATCCTCGCGCGGCTGAGCGCCTGCGACGGATCAATAAATGGATACGCGCCGCAACAAACGGAGAGCCGTCCCGTATCGCCTCGACGTACCAGCTTGACGGCAGCATCCCGCAGGATGGCAGGTGGACAGGAGAACCGGGCTGGATTTCCATGTTCACGGCCGGTGCGATTGCGGGCAGCGGCGACCCGACGGCGGATCAGGCCTGGATGGATTCTCTCTGGGCGGCCATGGTCTCCATTCCCATCGAGGAGGGAGATTACTTCGGCAACACGCTCAAGCTGCTCGCGATGATCGATCTGGCCGAGATGTGAGCGCCGCGCCATGCGTGGATGGACGCCTTTATTCTGGACGAGATACAGTTTCCATTTTCTTGCAGTGAAGCCTGAGCAAGCGCCCAACGCTCTGTTGCGCAAAGAAGGTGATTGCGGCACGTCCCCTTTCCCGGGGCGCACTCACCTGCCTGCGGCTCAACGCCAGCAAGTTCGCCGCATTGCCCGCCGCCATGCGGCCCTGGACGACCAAGCTCAGAATCTCGATGCGGTTCTGATCTCGTTCGCTCATCAGCACCAATCCCACGGTTCACTCGAATCCTGTCGGACACAGGCGCAAGCTCAGAGCCCATCGAATTGAGCCGAAAGGCATGATTCACCGCACGAAAAAAAGCGGGATCTCTTCTGGCTGGAGGCGCGTTGCCAGGCGCTATGACCGTTGCCCTAAGGTCTTTCTCTCGGCCATCGCCCTCGCAGCGACGGTCATCTACTGCTTATGTGTCCTGAGCTTAAGCAACTTGACTACAGACCTTGGCGCAACTGCAGCGAACGGTGGCTTCTCCGTCGGCACTGCGGACCTTCCGATCCAGCCGGGGTTCGCAAGTGCGGCGAACGGCTGCTCGACCCGGCGGTGGGTCTCACAGCACCGTCGCATGTCTGATCCGAGCCCAACTCAACCATGTCTATAGCCGCCTGTCGGGCGCACGCTTCAAGGGCGGAGCAGGGTGAGCTGAGAGTGCTTGTTGCACTGCCGAATATCGCCATCGTTGCCATCTTCCGGATGGCGCTCTTCCGGACGATGGGCGATTACGACGGGGGCGTTGTTACGGTCCGACAGAATCTGGCTGTCGATGGCGTAGACATGGTCGAGGTGCATCGAATGCAGGACGATCTTCGGTTGGCCTGCGGTTCTCACCGCGCCCTGTTCGATCAGGACGACCTGCTCTGCGAAGCGACCGACAAGGGTCAGGTCGTGCAGGCTCACGAGCACCAGCCTGTCCCGAGAAAGCCGCTGCAGATGCGTGAGCACCTCGAGCTGGTGGTGCAGGTCGAGCGCGCTCGTCGGCTCGTCGAGGATCAGCAGGCGCGGGTCGCGCAGCAGCTTCTGCGCCAGCAGGACGCGCTGTTGCTGGCCCCCGGACAGTCGGTCCATGCGCGCGCCTGCAAGCGCCCCGAGATCGAGGTGCGCAAGGACGCGGGCGACCTCGGCCCTGTCGCGGGCGGTGATCCACCAGCCGAGCCGTTCGCGCCTTCCCAGAAGCACGCATTCAGCGACCGACATTGCTGCGCTGACGGTGAAATCCTGCGGCAGGTAACCGATCCCCGCAGGGTCGGGCCAGCCGCCCTCCAGCGATTTCTGCCCGTCGTGGGGAATGACCCCGGCCAGCGCCTTCATCAGTGTCGACTTGCCTGCGCCGTTCGGGCCGATGACACCGACAAGCCCGCGCGAGGGCAGCTCCAGCCCGGCGATGTCCAGCAGGCAGCGGCGGCTTGCGTGGACGCGAAACTCGGTCAGGATCATGAGCGGCCTTTCATCAGGATGACTGCCAGCAGCATCGGGATGCCCGCGATGGCGGTGATGATTCCGACGGGGATCACCGCGCCGGGCGAGAGGATCTTGCCGGTCACCGAGGCGGCGACGAGCACGATGGCGCCCATGATCCCTGCCATGGGCAGGCCAAAGCGGTGATCTTCGCCCACCAGCGCCCGGCCCACATGCGGCGCGATCAGCCCGACAAAGCCGATGGTGCCGGTGAAGCTCACCGCGCCTGCGGTCAGCAGCGCCACTAGCACCAGAACCCGGCGGCGCAGCGCCGCGACGTCGAGTCCGAGGCTTGCCGCGTTGCTGCTCCCGAGGCGCAGCGCGGTCAGGTTCCAGACCTCGCGCAGCACAAAGGGCAGCGTCAGAAGGAGGATTACCGTCAGTACCTTGACGCTGGTCCATGTCGCCTTGAGCAGACTGCCGAAGAGCCAGAAGACGATCTGCTGCAGCACCTCGGGCGCGGCCATGAATTGCAGCAGCGATTGCAGCGACTGGAAGAAGAACAGCACCGCGATCCCCGCCAGCACCAGCATCTCGGGCGAGGCGCCCCGGTAATGCGCCACAAGCTGCACCAGCCCGGCGGCGATGAGCGTTGCGGCAAAGGCCGCGACGGGAATACCGATCCAGGTGGCGACCGGCAGCGCCGTGCCGAACAGGATCACCAGTGCCGCGCCGAAACCGGCGGCGGCGGAAAAGCCCAGCGTGTAGGGGCTCGCCAACGGGTTGGCGAGGATGGTCTGCATGAGCAGCCCCGCAATTCCCAGCGCACAGCCGACCAGCGTCGCCATCAGCGTCTGAGGCATGCGCAGGTGCCACAGGATCGTGGCAAGGCGACGGTCCTCGCCCTGCGGTCCGTCCGACAGGCCGCGCAGCACTTCGTCCAGCGGCAGCCCCGCCGGTCCGGTCACCAGATCCGCCACCATCAGCGCGCTCAGAACGGCGAAAGCGGCAACAACCGCCCCCGCCCGGGGTATGCCGGAGCGGTCGAAACCGCTCCGTTCACTTGGTGCAAAGCTCATTCCGCGTGCAGCATGAAGGTGCCGTCCAGTTCAATCGGCAGCCAGTCGGCGTAGAACTGCGCCAGCTCGGCCTGCGGATCGACGTCCGCGAAGGCCTCGGGGTGCAGCGCTTTGCCCATGAAGCGGAAGTAGGCGAAATCCGACAGGGTGCGCGACCCGCCGTGATAGATGCCATAGACTTCGCTCTCTTGCACGGCGGGCAGATCGGACCAGCCCGGACGCGCGAGATAGGCGTCCATGCGGTCCTGCGCCAAAGCTGGGTCGGCGGCAAAGCCCATCGGCACGGCGGCGGGCCTGTTCAGCCATTCGGAGCCCGACAGGAAGATCACCTCAGGCGCCTCGGCCAGCACGTATTCGGGCGACAGCGGCCCCCAGTTCTCGATCTGGCCATTGGCGATGTTGGTCCCGCCAAGCCGGTCGATCACGCCGCCCCACATGCCGCCCGCATAGGTGTTGCCCACCTCGTCCGGGCCCTTCTGCGCCAGCTCGACATAGACCTTCGGCGAGGCCGTTGCATTCTCAACGCGGGCGGCGGTGTCGGCGGTCATGTCCTCATAGAGGGTTGCAAGCGCCTCGGCCCGATCCTCTGTGCCCATCGCTTTCCCCAGCGCGCGGGTCGACGCAAGGTGCGCGTCCAGCGTCTGCGCGTTGTAATCGAGCACCAGCACGGGGATGCCCGCCGTGTCGAACTGCTGCGCGGACTCACCTAGCGAGTCGTACTGCCAGCCCGCGAGGATCACGAGGTCCGGGTCCGTCGCCAGCGCCGTCTCGATGGAGAAGGTGCTGCTTTCGGTGTCGCCGACGTCGGGCAGATCGGCCAGCTGCGGGAAGGCGGCGGTGTAGATCTCCCACTGCTTCGGGCGCCAGTCGGCCCAGGGGCCACGCGACAGGCCGACGATGCGGTCCACCGCACCTTCGCCTGTCACGGCAAGGAAATCCTCGTAGTAGAAGCCCAGCAGCACCTCCTGCGCGGCGGAGTCGAGCGTCACCTCGCGGCCGCGCAGGTCGGTGATGGTGATCTCGGCCCAGGCGGGCGCGCTCAGCGACAGCAGGGCGAGGGCGGGAAAGGTCAGGTGTTTCATGGTGTTTCCTTTGGTCAATGAAGGCGTTGCGTTCGGGCGTCGCCGGACAGAGTTTGCAGCGCGCCCGGGTCGATCACCCGGACACGGCTTGGCAGCGGCAGATCGATGACGCCTGCCTTTTCGAAAGCACGGACCTGCCGCGACACGGTTTCCATGGTGAGGCCCGCCATCTGCCCCAGCTCGGTGCGGTTCACAGGCAGATGCAGCTCGGCGGGGGCGCCCTGCCGCGCGTGGAACCAGTGCAGCATGGAGGCGACCCGCTCGGAGGCGTTCTTGCGGCCCAGCAGCACCTGCCAGCGGTGCGCCTCGGCCAGTTGCTCCTGCACCAGCCCGAGCAGGTTGAGCCTCAAGCGTGGCACAGCCTGCGCGATCCGCTCGAACCCATCTCGGTCACAGGTCAGAAGCCGCACCGCGCCAATGGCGCTCAGCCGTCCCCTGCAGCGGCGCGGGCCGAGAGGCGAGAGCGTCTCGCCGGGAAAGGTCAACGCAAAGAGCCGTTCGCCGTCCGGCGATGTGGCGTCCTCGCGCAGGCACCCGTCCAGCAGCAAGCCCACGAAGGGCGCGCGCGCGGGATCACGGGGAACCGCCTCGTCGCCCTCGTAGAGGTCTTCGGTGAAGACACGGCGGACACGCCGCATCTCGGGCGTGGTCAGCCCCCGGAACAGCGCCGGGCGAGCGGGACGTGCCGCCGGAGGATGCCCCCATGCGTGAGATTGCGGTGCGATCTGCATGCCAGCCCCCTCACGACACTGCGCGCTTGAGGCGCGGAGCGTTGGACAGCACCAGAAGATCCACGGCGATCACCGACAGCAGCGCCACCCCCGCCATCGGGAAGGCCATGGCCAGAACCAGCGCCACCAGCACCGCGCCTTTCCACATCGGCATGTCCGCAGGCACCGGCGGCGCGGCAAGCCGGCCCGCCCCGGCCGGGCGACGTTTCCACCACAGCACCAGCCCCGAGATGGAAACGAAGATCATCGCGACAATGAAGGCGGTGTTCAGCGCAAAGTTCCAGACGCCGAGGTCACCCTCGTGCAGCGCGATGCCCCAGGCCATCGCCTTGGCATAGGTGGAATAATCGGCGTAGCGCACATCGGCGAGCACGTTGCCCGAGTAGCGGTCGATATGGATCGTCCGGTCCGCCGCCGGGTCCGGCCCGTCGTTCGACATGCTGTCATGGCTGATCGTCCACACGCCTGACGGGCCGTCGGGCAGGTTCAGGTTGTAGCGCCGGTCAAAGCCCAGCCCGTCGGCAAAGGCCGCAACGCTGTCGATGGTCACCGGCCCTTCGATGGCCCGCGTTCCGGCCAGCGAACCCGACAGTGGCATCGGCGTCTGCTCCAGCGTCCAGGGCACCTCATGGGAGCCTTCGTGGTTCATGCTGGCATGGGTTTCGTCCGACAGGGGCGCGCCCCATTTCTCGGCGGGAAAGGTGTTCCACGCCTGCACCATTTTGCCGCCCCAGATCCCGGCCCAGCTGAGCCCAGAGATCAGGAACAGCACCAGCACGATCGAGAACCAGAAGGCCGTCACCCCGTGCAGCGACTTCCACAGCGCCCGCCCGCGTTTGTGCAGCGCCGGCACCAGCATATCGCGCAGGCCCGATCCGTTGCGGGGCCAGTGCAGGTAGAGTCCGGTGATGACCAGCAAAAGCCCGAGACTGGCGGCGGCCTCGATCAGCAGGTCTCCGGTGGTGCCGATGAGCAGCGTTCCGTGGATATCGTTGGCAAGGTCATACCAGCCTGCCCGCCACGGGAAGCTGTGCAGCACCTCTGCGGTATAGGGGTCGAGCGTGACGCCGGTGGCGGTGCCCTCAAAGCTCACCCGGAAGACGGCGGCATGGTCGGGGCCGAGGGGCGCGACATACTGGCTGGCGGTGCTGCCCGGCACAGCAGCCTCGGCCGCGGATTGCAGGGCGCTGACGGGCAGCGGCACCTCGCCGGGGATGACGCTGCGCTTCTCGTCGCCGATGCCCTGGACATACGCGATCCAGAGCATGACGAGGCCGGTCACGGCCAGCATCAGGAGGAAGGGAATGACGTAGAGCCCGGCATAGAAATGCCAGCGCCACGCGGCGAAATAGAAGGCGCGGTCACGCTTTTGCGTGTCGGCCGCGTCCAGGGGGGATGTCATGACTATATGTCCTTGTCCGACGGAAAGAGTTGAAGGCTTTCGGGGTCAGACGGGACGTGGCGGCGCGCGGGCTGCGGCGATGCGCAGGGGCGGGCCTCGGGCAAGGATCTGGTGCTCCCTGCGCCAGAGGTTCACACGGTGCGCCGCCCCCTTGAGCCGGACGACGGTGAGATCCGGAACGAGCGTCGGTACGAGCCCTGACAGGATGCAGGACGCGCTACGATGATCTTCGTCGGGTGCGTCACCGGTATCATCGTCGGGGATCGGCGCACCGCTCGCATCGACGGTGATCTCCTGCGGACCGTCCCCGGTACAGATCACGAGGCGTATGCCCTCGGGGCCGGATACGCGCATGAAGCCGGTCGGCACGACGCTCGTGCCGATCAGCCCCAGAAGCAGCAGCGCCCGTGTTATCGTCCTGAGGAAGGGCAAGGTTTAGTGGCCGGAATGGTTCGAATGATCGCCGTGATCGTGGCCGGCCATCGCATCCACGGCGAACTCGACCGCGACCTCGCCCGCGTGACGGAAAACCAGCGTGGCCGGGATCAGGTCGCCCTCGGCGACCTTGTCCTGAAGGCCCATGAACATGACATGCAGACCGTCCGGTTGCAGCGTTGCCGTCTCGCCGGGGGCGATGGGCAGAGTCATGACATGGGTCATCTTCGCGACGCCGTCGGAATGCTCGGTGGTGTGCAGCATGGTCTGCTCGGCGAAATCGCTGCGGACCTCGACAAGCGCGTCAGCCTCGCTGCCGTGGTTGGTGATGACCATATACCCGGCGGCGGATTTCGCCGTGGCCATCGGCACCGGCATCCAGGGATGATCAATGTGCAGGTTGCCTGCAGTGGTATCGTGGGCCGCCAAAGGCGTGGCGAGGGCAAGGAAGATCAGGGTCAGGGCGCGTTTCATGACGGTCCTCTTCTGAATTGGCCGGCAATGCCGGGCATGAGAGAATGGTGAGAGGCACGGGGCGATCTGTCCCATGGCCGGATGACGGAAGGCTCTGATCGGATCTGGCGCCACTCGGGCGCTCGCGCTGCCGTCTGTCACGCAACGGCATCGCGCGAGAGATCAGGCAGACTGCCGAGGGGTGCGATATATCGGAATGCTCTCGATCCCGACCGCAAGAGGATCAGACGGTCGGGGGCGCCCGCGCGTGATGCGGGAGCACCGCGGCAAGATCGTGCAGGATCGGGGGCCGGGACGCCCAATCCACCGGATCAAGCGAGAGTTCGGCAAGGATGAGGCCGACGGCTGGTTGCGGCAGGCTCGTGACGGCATGAAGCCGACAGGCCTCACAGCCCTTCCCTCCCGACGTCTCTCCCGGCCCGCCGCAGATCTCCGAAACATCGACCCCGTAAGCCTGTGCAAAGGCGATGGCAGCCTGCTCGTCCGGAGAAGCGATGCGATGCGCGAAGCCGGACGTCGCCAGAGCGACGAACAACAGCGCGACAAGCGCGCCGAAGGGGAATGTCCTGATCAGCACTCGCATGGTTCTGCTTGCATAGCAGCGATGCCCGAATCCGCAAGCACCCCGATTGTCGCGCCTCGGCCGAAGCAAGGAATGCTTGAAATACCCATCGTTACCCGGACGTAGCGCATCGACTGCCCCGCTATCTGCGCTATCCAGTCTGCTCAGGGCGCCTTCCGACCGTCAACATTCTGCGCTCGCAAACGAAACGGGTGTCTTTCCACCAAATGGCGGACAGCCGAACTTCACTGCGTCTTGGACGAACGGCAGCGATGCGCAGGAAGCGGAACTTTGTAACGTCGCGGTGCCTGCGCTTGACACCTGTGGCAGCAAACACTGCCGACCTTCTCCGGCAAGTCGAAGCGGGCTGAGGTCATCCGTTATGCCATCGCCCGGCGCGAGATCTTTGATCGCTTTGCTTCCACACCGATGGGCCGGCAATGGGCTACTCCAACATCGTCGAGCCGGCCATCAGGCGCCAGACCATCACGAGGAAGAACAGCCAATTCGCCGGGTCAGACGGCGGCTGAATGGGCCGCCATCGCCGCCTATATCCAGACCTGCAAGGTGGACAACGCAGATCCGCTGGCGCGGCTCACCCAGACCCTGGGACGTATCGCGAAACCGATGGCCAAGCGCCGAAATCGACGCTCTTACGCTGTGGACCTCCAAACTCTGAACGGCCTCGGTTGCCCGCTTACGGCATAGCCGAGTGGTAATACCTTGAGATTACCAACACTTTTTCCATGAAGCCGCTAGTGATTCTCGAATGGTTTAAGGCTCTGACGGTGCGCTTCACCCTCGGCCTGCTGTGGACCGTTTCCGCGACCCTGCTGATGGCGGCGTCTTTCGATATCCATGAGCTGTACGTGGCCAGTTCATCCACCGGCAACATCACGCTGACCGACAGCCTCGAGAGTCATGCGCCCGGAGCCACAGCGCTCTTCACCTCGACGCCGGACAACGATACATTTTCGAATTCGCTGACCTCTGGCGTGCTGAGGGGCAGGATCACCTGCAGCGATGTCACGATTAGTGGCGCTTCCGGGTCGCAAGGGGAATTCGTCCGGCCCCGCCCACCGGGTCGTCGGCGATTTCCGCCGTGACCTTTCTTGCCGAAACCGGTTCCCCGCTGGAGGCCTATTTCGTACAACAGGAATTCCTGGTCGTGATCGGGGATGTCTCTGCCTATCGTCTCGGCGGCAGTGTCTTGCCCTCGGCCAACGCCAATGGCACAGCCATCGCGGCGCAGCTCGACAGCTATTTCGCAACAGTCGACAGTGTCACCAGCGCCATCGGGCCAGAAGGCACGACGTTGGTCCACACGGCCACGCTCTCCGTCACCAGTGACGGGTCCGAGCGACTTGGTTTCCTGCGCGGGAATACCTCCACCAGCGATGCCGATGTCGGTGCCATCAGCTATTCCGATGGCGTCATTCTGAGCGGTGGCAGCCTGGTTTTGCCTGCCGGACTGACCAGTTTCACGATCAGTGTCGCCACCGTGGACGACAGCGAGGTGGAGAGTGACGAGGTCTGTGGCCTCTCCGTCGCAGGCATCCCGGCGACCGGAACGGATCCAGGACAATGACTCCTTTGTCGTCGTCACCGGCATATCCGATGCGACGCAGGCCGACGGCACTGATCTCGTTCACGTGGTCACGCTTTCCGGCGCCACTGCGGTCGCACAAGACTTTGCCTTTGCACTCAGCGATATCACGACAACGGCGGCGGACTACGGCACAACGACTTTTTCCGACGGTGTGACGCTCAACGGTTCGACCCTGACGATTCCGATCGGGGCTTCCTCCTTCAATGTGACCGTCAGTGGCGCCGACGATCTGCTGGACGAGGCGACAAGCGCGCTCGATACGCGAACAGAACGCGCGATGTCCCAAGCGCTGGACGGGCTGTCGAAGGTCCGCACGACCATCACCATCAAACACCGGCTCTCGACCATCCGTGAGGCCGACCTGGTCGTCGTGATGCAGCGCGGGCGGGTGGTCGCGAACGGCAAACATGCCGCTCTGGCTGCGCAGGGCGGCGTCTATGCCGGGCTTCTGGCTGGTGCGTGACGACCCATTTCAGCGTCGCACCATCACGGCACGGCGCGTCTCGGACAGCAGGACGAACGCCCACTGGGGGAGACATCGAAGATCTTTTACTACCGGGTCAGACGTTGCCGCATGATTTCGCCGAAACTTGTCGCCGCACCCGACAGGCTGTGGCCTTCGAGATGCAGGAACGCGAACTCGTAGTCCAGCCGCGAGCCGTGGATCGCGCGGTGCGTCAGGCGGCGGCTGTCGAAGTTCTCGACCACATAGGACGGAAAGATCACGATCCCCAGTCCATTCGACGCCATGCCCATGGCCGTGGTGATGATCGAGACCTCGATGGCCTTTTGCAGGTCGACCTGCATGTTCTGCGTCACGACCTTGTACATGTGTCCGAGGCCGCCGCTGGACCGCAGGCTGATCAGCTTGTAGGGCGTCAGGTCTTCCCAGCGAATGACATCGGCCTCTTCAAGCGGATGGCCGGGCGAGAAGCCCACCGACATCTGCTGCTCGACCTGAAGGATGCGCGTGGTTTCGAACTCTGCCGGGAAATTGTGGTCCTGTCCGATCATGCCACCGATGATCCCGAACTCGGCCGATCCGGTGCGGATGTACCGGATCATGTCCTTGCGACGACAGTCGTAATACTCGATCTGCACCAGCGGGTTGCACGCCGAAAATGTTGCAAGGACCGGCGGGATGAGGGTCGAGGACAAGTGCGGGGCCGCCGTCATCCAGAGACGGCCCCGCTCGCCCTTTGCCATTTGCCGCAGGTCCGAGACGGAACGGCGGACCTGCTCCAGGATCGCTTCCGCCATCTCCCTGAACTCCCGCCCCTCGACCGTGAGGTGCAGCCTGCGCGTCGTGCGGTCGAAGAGTTTGACCCCAAGCTTCAGTTCGAGATCGGCGATCCGCTTGCTCAGCGCCGACTGCGTGACGTGCAGGTTCTCCGCCGCAAGCGTGAAGCTGGCGGAGTTCGCCAGCTCGACGAAGGTTTGCAGATCCTTGGTGGAAAATTGCTCGTCCATGTCGCTCTGCCTTGGGGCGATCCCGCCCGTCTTGGCAAGACCATAGCGGTGGGCGCTTCGGTCAGACAACCTCTCGCGGCGGCTGCGGTTCGACTCCGTCCGGGATGGGCGAGACGTAACGCTTGCCGTTCAGGCGTTCCTGCCATTCGGCGCGGGCGCGCTTGAGCACCTCGGGATCGGTGAGCATCTCGAGGCCCGTCGCGGCCAGCGCCTTGCCGGCGTGGATCATCGCCTTGTGCGCGCCCGGGCTCTTGCCCTGAGCCACCACCTGCCAGGTATGAAGCGGCGTGCCGAGCGCCCATGTGGCGGTCCAGCATTGCACGGTGGGCGCCAGCCAGCTCACGTCGCCCACGTCGGTCGAACCGGCACGGTGATGCGGGGCACCCTCGAACTGGCGGATCCCGGTGTGCAGGGCCGCGTCCGGATCGATCCGGTTCAGGACCGCATCCTTCTGGGCGTGATAAAGCTTGGTGCTGGCCTCGACCGCGCCCTCGGGGAAGGTCGCTTGGATCCTGCGGGCGAAGGCATGATCCTCGGCGTCGAAGGGCACCGGACCCAAGGCCACCAGCTTGTCGTGGATCACCTGCTCCAGCACGGTGTTAGGCACGAGGTTGGATGTGCCCCGGTCGACGGAGATGGTGACCTCGGTGCCGGTCATCAACGCTGCACCGCGCGCCACGTCGTTGACCCGCTCGATGACCTCGAGCGCCGTGGTCACGTCCAGCGCACGAACGTAGTAGAGCGACTCTGCCCGGGCCTGCACCACGTTGGGGGAGGACCCGCCGGTGTCGGTGATGGCATAGTGCATGCGGACATCGGGGGGCACGTGCTCGCGCAGGAAATTGACCCCGACATTCATCAAATCCATCGCGTCGAGCGCGCTGCGGCCCAGATGCGCCGAGTGGCTGGCATGGGCGGCGCGGCCCTCGAAACGGTAGTAGACGCTGATGACGGCCAGGTTGGTGTTGGAGCGCGCGCCGGTGATCGGGGCAGGGTGCCATGTCAGCGCGGCGTCCACATCGTCGAACAACCCCTCGCGGGCCATGAAGGCCTTGCCGGAGCCGCCTTCCTCGCCGGGGCAGCCGTAGTAGCGGACCCTGACCGGAATGCCTTGCTCTTCCGCCACGCGCGCCAGCGTGGCCGCGGCCAGCATCGCGCCGCTTCCCAGCAGGTTGTGCCCGCAGCCGTGACCGGTGCCACCGGTGACGATGGGGTCGTGGTGATCCAGCCCGGCCTTCTGGCTCAGCCCGGAGAGGGCATCGAACTCGCCGAGGAAGGCGATCACGGGGCCTTCGCTTCCGCGTTCCGCAACGAAGGCGGTTTCGATCCCGGCGGCGTTGCGGGTGATCTTGAAGCCGTGCTTTTCCATGACGGCGATCTGCGCCTGACAGGATTTGCGCTCAACGAAGCGCAGTTCCGCGTGGCCCCAGATCTCGTCGCTGACAGCGGTGAAGTCATCGCGCAACGTGTCGGCCATCTCGAAGATGCGCGCTTGCGGGTTTCCGCCCTTGGTCATTTGGGTTGCCTCCATTCGGCAGATAAAAACGGGGCGGCATTCCGCGATGCCGCCCCTTTCGAAGACCCGGTCGGGTCTTATTCGGCTTTTGACACTTCCCAGGCACGCGGGAAGGACTGCCACACCGGCTTGCCTTCGACCTCGGAGGTCGCGACCCAGCTGTAGACGAGGTTGTACATGAAGACGGCCGGCATCTGGTCGAGCATCAGTTCGTGCATCTCGTCGAAGATCTTCTGGCGTTCCGCCTGATCCAGCGTGGTGAAGGACTTCTCCATCAACTCCATCGCTTTCGGATCATCCCAGAGCTTGCCCTTGTCGGCGTCCTTGTCGCCGATGAAGAAGGCGTAGGTCAGCGAGGGATCGAAACGCGGGCCGATCGAGACCGAGAGAAGCTGGCCTTCGCCGTTGCGGCGCCGGTCGGTCTGGGTGGCATAGTCGAGCACGTCGATCTGCGCGTTCAGACCCACCTGCTGCATCATCGCCTGAGCCACGATGGCAGAGGCGTAGCTGGGCACGTTGCCGCGCTTGTTGGCGATGATCGAGATCCGCTCGCCATTGTAGCCGGCGTCCTGAAGGCGCTTCTTGGCGCTTTCGGGATCGTAGGCGCGGCGCTTCTTTTGCACGTCGGAGTAATAGGCCGAGTCCACGCTGATCATCGACATGTTGGGCACACCGACGCCATGCGAGGCGATTTCGACCAGCTGGTCGAAGTCGATTGCCTCCGCGATAGCGCGGCGGATCTCGACCTTCTCCAGAAGCGGGTCGCGGATCTGGAAGTACATCACGTTGTTGCCGAAGTTGCGCACGTTATAGAGCGTCATGTTCGGGTCGTCCTTGAACTCCGGCAGCAGGTCCGGAGAGATCGAGGCCACGTCGATGGCATTGGACCGCAGACCCGCAGAGACGGCGGCCGCGTCCGGAATGACCATGAAGCGGACCTTGTCGACCAGCGGCTTCTTCGCACCGACAAGGCCGTCGGGCTCGGTCGCGCCATCGAGCGCTGCGTAGTCCTCGAAGGCGACGAGGTCCACGAACTCACCCTTGCGCCACTCGCTCCACTTGAAGGGGCCGGTGCCGATGGGGGCGACCCAGTTTCCGTCCGCATCGACCGAGGCGGGGTGCAGGATGCCGGTCTGGCCGCATTCGGGGCGCGCCATGAGGGCAAGGAAAACGGCCGACGGGGTGTCGGTCTTCATCACGATGGTCTTGTCGTCGGGCGCCTCGACCGAGGTCACTTCAAGGTTGCGCGAGCCATCGAAGTCGCGGGCGCAGGCCCACTCGGTCGCCTCGTCCATGTAGTGTTCCCAGCTCCACAGCACCTCTTTCGAGGTCAGCGGTTCCCCGTTGTGGAAGGTGACACCGTCGCGCAGCGTGAAGGTGAAGGTGGTGCCGTCCTCGGACACATCGACGGTCTCTGCCAGCATCGGAACCACTTCCGTCTGCTCGGTGTAGCCGACCAGACCCTCGACCAAGTGGACCATGATCCCGTCCGAGTTGCCGTCCCGGTTGACGCCGGGATGGCTGTCGCGCAGGTCAGCGTTCATTTGCACATTGAGCGTTTGGGCCGACACGCCCGTCGCGAGCGCGGTCAAGGCCGCGGCAGTTAACAGTTTCGTCTTCACGTTAAACTTCCTCTCTCTCTGTTGGATTTCGCGGGCTTTGTGCCCGGTGTCTTGAAGGCCGCCGGACGGGGTCGTCGTCGGCCCGTGGCCGGAGGCCCGCTTTCAAGCGCCGCGCCATGTCATCTCGATGCCGCCCTGAGGGGTGGCCTTGAGGGCGGGGATCGCGGCAAGCAGCTGGCGCGTGTAGGGATGGGCGGGCGCGTCGAAGATCTGGTCGCGCGTTCCCTGTTCGACGATCTCGCCGTGCTGCATCACGATGATGCGATCCGACACCTGTTCGACGACGCCAAGGTCATGGCTGATGAACAGCGAGGAGAAGCCGTGGCGTTTCTGCAGGTCGGCAAACAGCGCGAGGATCTGCGCCCGCACCGTCACGTCCAGCGCCGAGACGGGTTCGTCCGCGATCAGCAAGCGGGGGCGGCGGATGATCGCGCGGGCGATGGCGATGCGCTGGCGCTGACCGCCGGAAAGCTGGTGCGGAAAGCGATCGTAGAAATCGCCGCCCAGCCCGACCTCTTCGAGGATCATCTCGGTCCGCGCCCGCTTTTCCCGGCGCGAAAGGTTGGGTTCCAGCCGCAGCGGTTCCCTGACCAGATCGCCCACGCTCATGCGCGGGTTCAGCGAGGAATAGGGGTCCTGAAACACCATCTGGCAGTTGGCGCGGTAGTCGCGGTCCTTCCGCGCGCCCACCGGGCGTCCGTCGAAGCGGATCACGCCGGAGGTGGGGCTCAGCAGCCCGGTGACCGCGCGTCCAAGCGTCGTCTTGCCCGAGCCCGAGCCGCCGACGATGGCCAGCACCTCGTTCGGGCGCACGGTGACGCTGACGCCCTTCAGCGCGCGCTTGGGCTTGGTGCGCCGGAACATCCGTTGACGCCCGGCATATTCCACCACGAGGTTGTCGACGGAGAGCACCGGCTCGGCGCCATCGGGAAAGCTGCGCGCGGCAGGACGGAAGGGAAGCGCCGCCAGAAGCTTGCGGGTGTAATCGTGCTTTGGCGCCGACAGGACCTCCGCAGAGGTGCCGCGCTCGACCACTTCACCCGATTTCATCACGAGGATGTGGTCGGCGTAGCGCGCGACCATGGGCAGGTCGTGGCTGATGAGAAGGACGGCGGTGTTCACCTCGCGGGTGAGCTCGACCATCAGTTCCATCACGTCGCGCTGGATCACGGCGTCGAGGGCCGTCGTCGGCTCGTCGGCGATCAGCAGCGCGGGCTTCAGCAGCATGACGGAGGCCAGCATGATCCGCTGCCTCATCCCGCCCGAGAACTCGTGCGGATAGGCCGCCAGTGCGTGGTCCGGATCGCTGATGCCCACGCGCTCCAGCATGTCGGCGATCCGCGCGCGGCGCTCCTCGGCCGAGAGGGCCGTGTGCAGGGCCAGACCCTCGGCCAGTTGCTGCCCGATGGTCAGCGAGGGGTTCAGCGAGGTCATCGGCTCCTGGAAGACCATGCCGATTTCCTTGCCGCGGATCGCGCGCTTCTGCGAGTCGGTCAGCGCGTAGAAGTCCTGCCCCTGAAACGTGCTCGACCCCGAGGCGCGCGCGATGGCAGGGTTGGTCAGGTCCATCACGGCACGGGCGACCTGTGTCTTGCCCGAGCCGGATTCCCCTACAATGGCCACGACCTCGCCCGGCCTGACATCGAGGCTGACGGCGTCGACCACGGTCTTCTCGGTTGCCTTGATCTTCAGGGTGAGGTCGCGGACCTCCAGAAGGGTGGAGTGGGTCACGATACACCTCTCATCTGCGGATCGAGCCGGTCGCGCAGCGCGTCGCCCAGAAGGTTGATGCCAAGGAGCGTGAGCGAGATGCAGAGCCCCGGGAATATGCCAAGCCATGCGGCCTGTTCCAGATAGGGCCGGCCCCCGGCCAGCATGTTCCCCCATGTCGGTGCGGGGGGCGGAACGCCGAGACCGAGGAAGCTCAGCGCGCTTTCCGACAGCAGCGCCCAGCCGAACATCGACGTGGACAACACGATGAGGGGCGCGAGGCAGTTGGGCAGGACGTGGCGCACCATGGTGTAAAGCTCGCCATTGCCCATCACGCGGGAGGCCTCGATGAATTCGCGTTCACGCAGCGACAGCACCGTGCCACGCACCACGCGGGCCACCGACGGCGTGTAGGAAAAGCCCAGTGCGAAGATGATGCCGTATTTGTTCGCGCCGAAAACGGCCAGCAACCCCAGTGCGAGCAGCATCCCCGGGAAGGCCAGCAGCGCGTCGTTGACGGTCATGATGCCGCGGTCCAGCCAGCCGCGGGTGTAGCCGCTCAGCAGGCCGATGGTCGTGCCCATCAGCAGGGCCAGCCCGACCGTCAGGAACGAGATGGTGACGCTGGTCATCGCGCCGACCATCAGGCGGCTCATCACGTCGCGCCCGAATTCGTCGGTCCCCAGCGGGAACTCGGCCGAGGGCGGGTGAAGGCGGGCCATCAGGTTGAGGCCCATCGGATCGTGGGGCGTCCAGAAGATCTGGAGCACGGACACCGCGAGCAGGACACCGATCAGGGCCGTGCCGATTGCGGCGTTTGCGGCAGGTCGTTTCATGACGCGGTGACTTTCGGATCGAAGAAGGAATAGAGCAGGTCGATCACGACGTTCACGACCACGTAGACGAAAGCGATGAACAGCATGCAGCCCTGGATGACCGGGTAGTCGCGGGCGTAGATCGCGTCGATCATCAGGCGCCCAAGCCCGGGGATGGTGAAGACGGTCTCGATCACCGCGATGCCGCCCAGCAGGTTGCCAAGGATCAGGCCGAGCAGCGTCAGCGTCGGCCCGAACGCGTTCTTGAACACGTGGCGTCGCAGGATGGTGCTTTCCTTCAGGCCCTTAGCGCGGGCGTGGGTGATGTATTCAAGGCGCAGGACCTCGAGCGTCGAGGCGCGCGACATCCGGATTACCGACCCTAGTTCGTGCAGGAAGAGGGTCGTTACCGGCAGCACGAGGTAGAGCAGTCCGGTCATCGGGTTCTCGGTGACCGAGACGTAGCCCACGACCGGGAACCAGCCCATGTTCAGGCCGAAGAACAGCAAGAGCAGCAGGCCCAGCCAGAAGGTCGGGATCGACAGCAGCACGGTGGCGAGGCCGACGAAGGCGATGTCCGTCACGCTGTTCTGGCGCGCGGCGGCGATGATGCCCGCGGGCACCGCCACCACAGTCGCCAGCAGCACCGCCGGCAGTACGATCTGGATGCTGACCATGAACCTCTCGAGGATCAGGGGCAGCACCGGTTCGTCCAGCCAAATGGACTGCCCGAAATCTCCCATGAGGATGTTCCGTCCCCAGATCAGGAACTGGTCGACGACCGACAGGTCCAGTCCCAGTCTCTCGCGCAGCGCGGCGATGTCCGCCGCATCGGCCTGATCGCCCAGCAGCAAGGCGGCCGGATCGCCCGGAACCAGACGGATCAGGGTGAAGACGGTCACGGCGACCAGGAAAAGCGTCGGAATGGCCGACGCGAAACGCGATATAAGGAAACGGCCCACTATGTCCTCACTTCCCGGAAGCTGCGCGACCGGCGGCGTGCCGCTCGGCCTCTTTCGCGTAGGAGCCGACGACCCGTGCGAAGGTCTCGGGGTGCTCCCAATGCGGGAAATGGCCTGCGGTGTTGAAGATCCGGATCTCCGTATCCCGCTGTTGCGGCGTCAGAAGTTCCAGCAGGTACTTCCCGTTCTCCAGCGGCGCCACGGGATCGTTCAGCCCCCAGACCAACAGGGTCGGGCAGGGCAGGCCGGTGTCGTGGAACTGCCGGTGCAGCGCAGAGCGCTTGGCCGTCCACTGCGCCACGTAGGTGCGCAGGTGGGTCTCACCATCCGACATGACGCGGATCGCCTCGCCGGTCTTGTCCAGCGTCGCGATCTCTTCGGCCTCATTCATCCACTCGGACCGGACCGCGAGGATCGAATGACAGGCGGTCTCGTACATCCAGCGCAGGCTCGTGCGGCCCAGATAGGGCCGGGGCGGGTGTGCGTGGACGACATTGCGACGGCTGACGCCGGGCGTCAGGGCGTTCGCCACCACGAGCGCGACGCTCGCGACCAGCTCGGGTTCTTCGATGGCCAGCTGGGCGGCCACGAAAGCGCCCTCGTCATGGCCCACGAGATGGACGCGGTCATGGCCAAGCGCCCGGATCACCTTCAACGCGTGGTCCTTGCTGGCCTCGAGGCTGTAGTCGTCCGCCGAAGCCGGGTTGTCCGTCCGGCCCTGACCGAGACGGTCGATGGCGATGACGGTGAAGTGCTCCGCCAGACGGTGAAAGACCGGGGCCCACATCACGGCCGAGGCGACCTCGTCGGGCTTGCCCATGTAGCCGTTGTGCAGCAGCACGAGCGCCGGTCCGTCGCCCGCCACGTAAAGCGTGGTGCGGATGCCGTCGACTTCGATCTCGCGTCGGGTGGTCTTCATGTGTTCAGCAGCCATCGGTGACCCCCTCGAGATGATCCTTGAGCACGCGGATGAAATTCTCGAACCGCTCGCGGTAGAGCGAGTGGCCGGACTGGTTGACGATGTGGATGCTGGTCCGCGGCTGATGCTTCGCGATCAGTTCGAACAGGCTGTAGCCCATCTCGATCGGTGCGGTCGGATCGTTGTAGGCCCAGAGGATCTGCACGCGGCGCTGCAGCGGTTCGTTGGCCAGCCGCATGAACAGCTCCTCGCGGTCCTTCGCAAGATCCGGAAGGAAGTGCTTCACCCGGTAGCCGCCCGGACCCATCCGGGCGATGGCCTTGCGGATCTTCGGGGTGGCGAGGATTTCCAGCTTCTTGTCGATGGACGCGGGCGACAGCGTCTCGGGCGAGAAGTAGTAGGCGTTGGTGGTGAACTCCATCGCCTCGCGCGTGCCCGGCTTGTGCGGGTTGCGCAGGTGGATGCCCTCGTTGCGTGCCCCGCCGGGGGCGACGGTGTTGCTGTCGCCAATGGTCAGCGAGGCGACGAGGTCTGGCCGCTCCAGCGTGGTGCGCGTCACGACATAGCCGCCGCGCGAATGGCCGACGAGGTGGTAGGGGCCCTTGCCGAGTTCTTCGAGGAAGGCGATGAAATGCTGCACCGAGCCCTTCATCGTCCAGCCGATCACCTCGTCCTCGGACGGGTTGTCGGTGTAGCCTTGGCCCAGCCGGTCGACGGCGATGGCAAGGCGGTCCTTGCCAATCTCCGCGATCAGGGGTTCGAAATCCTCGGCGTTCGAGGCCGAACTGACGTCTCCGATAGTTCCGCCATGGACGAAGACGATGGGCGTTCCGCCCGATCCCTCCGATAGGTATCGCGTCCGGATGGCACCGACGTTGATGAAATTTTCCTGCATGACCCTCTCGCAAAGTTTCCGTCAAGAAAACGGAGGACTACTAACAAGTCAAAAGAATTAAAAATCTTAATCCATTCCCCCTGGGAATACAAAATGCAGCTGGCGTGACGCCCTCCGGATAACCGCGAGGGCCCGACATGCGCTCCTGCGCAGAACTGACGGAAAGTGGGTTTTCCCGGCTGGTCGCCTGCTGAAACGCGTCTCGACAAAACGGGTTTCCGGCAGTCGGACACATGATCCAACAGCCCTCAATGGCAGGAATAAATCGCTTCTCTGAAAGCACTTATCCGATTGAAGGAGGGCGCAGAGGGTCTGACCCTAGCGGTCACTCCGCCACCGGCTCAGCAGCATGGTGTGGAATTGCTCCGCGGCGGGCGACAAGGTCGATTTGGGGACCCTCACGATCCCGGCCGTGCGCGAGACCGTCGGCTGAACCAGCGGGATGGCTGCGATGAAGGGGTGGGGATCGGCCGGAAGCGATATGCGGGGCAGGGCGGCGATGCCGAGACCCGCCTCGACCATGCCGAGGGACGTGGAGAGGTGCTGAACCTCGTAACAGGGGCGCAGCCGAATCTCTGCGACAGCGAGAGCCAGATCCATGATGAGGCGGTTGCCGCTTGAACGGCCAACCGTGATGAGACGATTCTGCGCCACCTCGGCCCAGGACACCTGATCCGTCTCTGCAAGCGCGTGATCACGTCGGCAAGCCAGATAGAAGGGTTCCTTGATCAGCGGCTCGAAGGTGGCTTCGGGTTCGTTCTCTCCCAAGAGCGTGATGCCGAAATCGACCTCGCAGCTGATCACGGATTGCAGCACGCGGTTCGCACCGGCATCGAGGATGCGAAACCGGATCGCGGTATATTCCGCCGCCAACTGGCCCATGACATCGGGGAGGAAGTAATTGGCCGCCGTCGGGATACAGGCGATGCTGACCAAGCCCGAGCGCCGCTCGGCAATCTCACGGACCGACAGCAGCGACGTTTCCAGATCGTCCAGCAAGCGCTTGGCGCAGGGCAGGAAATCGCGTCCGACGGCTGTCAGAAAGACCCGCCGGGTGGTGCGTTCGAAAAGCAGAACGCCAAGGACGGCTTCGAGTTTCTGGATGCGCCTCGTCAGGGCGGGCTGCGACAGGGTCATGTTGTCCACCCATGGCATCCGCGCCGACATGATCGTCATCGGCAAGCCCATCGCCTCGGGCATCCCGGCGGCGGTCTATGGCTTTGCCTCGGACCTCGCCCGGACCATCGAAAGCCGCTATCCCGCGCCGGAAGATGAGGATGCATTGGGCATCGGCACGACCCTGACCGGGTCGGCCGTGACACTGGCCGCCATTCGCGGGACGCTGGAACATGTGCTGACCGAAGAGGCGCATCGGCACATGAACGCGCTGGCCGAACATTACGAGGCGGGGGTGAAGAGCCTGTTCGCGGACCTCGGGCTTGACTGGTCGGTGATCCGCATGGGCACGCGGATCGAGTTCCTCTACGAAAACACCAATCCCCGGAACGGGTCGGACGTGCTGAATTCGTTCAAGGATTACGACCTCAACGCCTATCTGCACGTGGCGCTTCTGAACCGGGGATTCGTGCTGACGCCGTCCCACAATATGGCGCTGATGTGCCCCGCGACGACGCGGGCGCAGGTCGACGCGTTCCACGCCGCCTTCCGGGAGGTTCTGGAGCCGGTCGTGGGCCGCGACTGAGCGTCCGCATCTGCCCGGAACGGCGGAGCCTGTCCCGCGAAGCGGCCACCCTGCGTTTCAGGCAGCACCCACCGCATGGAGACGAAGCCGTTGGTCGCGTGTATCGCCGCGCGGCCTCCGGCCTGCCCCTGCCGCAGCCCCAATCGAAATCGTTGTGCGCAAGCCCGTTTTGCGGGTCCAAAGCACAGGGCCGCCATGGGCGGGCGCTTCGCCGAACGCGTGTTCGCTGGGGCGGTCAGCGCGTTTGCAGGGTCGGGCCCAAGCGTCGCTGCGGCGCATCCTGCGGCAAAACATCCGGCCTGACAGCGGAGGGTTGAGAACGCAGGGGGCAAGACGCCTGGCGCCGTATCGTCAGGGCTCCGGGCTGTGCGCAGATACTTTGATGACCCGGAATGCAAAGGCCAAGAAAAACGTATGTTACCAGCCTTTCGGGTCCCTACGCTCATTGACTGGGAGCAAACCGAAAAATCGGAGATGAAAATGATCCGCGAAATGAAAACTTACGGTAGGAAAGTCCTAGCGTCGATGACGGTCCTGTCGATGCTCATGTGCGGCCCGGTTGCGGCCGAGGATCAGAGCGGGCCCATAAAAATCGTCGTGACCGGGATCACGGACGCGGATTTCATTGCCAACGTCTATGCGACGTTCCTGGAACAGCAGGGTTTCGAGGTCGAGCGCATCAAGGCCGATTACGCAGCGCAATTCGTCGGCCTCGAGGCGGGCGATCTCGATTTCTCGACCAGCATCTGGGAAACCAGCCGCGATATCTTCGATGCCGCGCTCGCGACGGGCGATGTCGTGAACATGGGCGCGACCGGTGTGAAGATCCGTGAAGGCTGGTGGTACCCGACCTATGTCGAGGAAGTCTGTCCCGGCCTGCCGGACTGGAAGGCGCTGCTCGAAACCGACTGCGTCGAGGCGCTGTCGACGATCGAGACCTCTCCGCTCGCCAGGTTCGTCGAGGCGCCGGCCGACTGGACGACCAACAATGTCGCGCGGGTGAAGTCGCTCGAGCTGCCGTATTCGCTGGAGTCGACCGGCACGCCGGCGGCGCTCCACGCTGCCATTGTCGGGCCGATGCAGCGCAAGGAGCCGGTGATCGGCTGGGGGTTTGCCCCTGACTGGATGACCACCGAATACGAGGGCAAGTTCGTCGAGTTCCCGGACTTCGAGCTCGACTGCATCAACGACCCGGCCTGGGGCGCCGATCCGAATGAGATCTGGGATTGCGACAACCCCGCAGGCTACGTCTGGAAGGTGGCGCATGCCGGCTCCGAGGCCAAGTTCCCGCGCGCTGCCCGCATCCTGCGCCTGTTCCAGCTGAAGACCGACGACGTGGCATGGGGCGTGCGCCGGGTCGATGTCGACGGTGTCGACAGCATCGAAGCGGCCACCGAGTGGCTTGCCGAGAATGCAGACATCACCGCGGACTGGGCCCTGTGATGAAATCTGTGGCGATTCCGAAGAACGAGATCATGCGCTGTTCCGGTGTCTGGAAGTTCTTCGGACCGCAGTCGCGACAGATAGAAACCGGTCGTTTGCGCGGCGTTACCGCCGCGCAGATCGACGCATCCGGGCGCCATCTTGCGGGCGTCCGGAATGTCAGCCTTTCTGTCCGACGCGGCGAAATCCTTGTCCTGATGGGGTTGTCCGGCTCGGGAAAGTCCACCCTCCTGCGCTGCATGGCGCGGCTGATGACGCCGACCTTCGGAGAGGTGTATTTCGACGGCCTCGACATGGGGGACCTCGATCAGCGCCGCCTGATGCAGGTGCGCCGCGACAAGATGGGCATGGTGTTCCAGGGCTATGGCCTGCTGCCCCACATGACCGCGCTGCAAAACGTCAGCTTTCCGATGCGGGTCAAGGGCATAGACAGAGCGCATCGCGAGGCGCGAGCGATGGACATGCTGGCGCTGGTCGGCCTGGAAGACCGCGCGGACCACTATCCCGACCAGCTGTCGGGTGGCCAGCAGCAGCGCGTCGGGATCGCCCGGTCGCTGACGCTCAAGCCCGATATCTGGTTCCTCGACGAGCCGTTCTCGGCGCTGGACCCGCTGGTGCGGCGGGAGATGCAGGATGAGATCATCCGCTTGCAGACCATGCTGACCAAGTCGATTGTCTTCGTCACCCACGATTGCATCGAGGCGATGCGCCTGGCCGACCGGATCGCCATCATGAAGGACGGCGAGATCGTCCAGGTGGCAACGCCGGAGGACCTCGTGCTGCAGCCTGCCAACGACTATGTCGCCTCCTTCATCCAAGATGTGCGCCGGGCGGAGGTGCTGACGGTCGCATCGGTCATGGACCGCGCCGCCGGTGATGCCGACGCCACAGGTCCGGCCATTCGCGAAGCGGACAAGATCATCGACATCGCCGGGCCGGTTCTGGGCCAGACCGACCCCGTGACGGTGCTCGGCAAGGACGGCACCCCCGTCGGGGCGATCAGCCGCGCTGCCGTGCTCGATGTCATGCTCGCCGGAACCACGGAGGGCAACCGCGCATGAGCCGATCCATCTTCAGTGCCTTCACCGCCAACGCGCCGCGGGCGTTCATCGGCTCGAAGCGCCTGTCGCGGGTCCGGGCAGGGTCGGCGGCCTCGCTTCTGCCGCGGGCACTTTTCGCGATCGGTCTTGCCCTTTGCCTTGCCCCGATGGTCGGGCTGGACCTGCCGGAGGCCCTCTCCACGGTGCCGGATGCGTTTGTCCCGCCATTCCTCGAATGGTCGGGCAGGGCGGTGACCTACGTGGCCAAGGAGGCGGCGATATTCGGCGTCGAGGTCAACCAGATCACACGGGGGTTCGCGAGGGTGTTCCTCTACCCGATGCAATTCCTGCAAGGGGTGCTGGTCAAGGGCCTGACCGTGGGCGGCGTCACGCTGCCGCCGTTGCCATGGCTCTCGATCATCCTCGTGGCAGGCCTTGCAGGCCTGAAGCTTGGCGGCTGGAAGCTGGCCGGGCTGGTGTCGGCGGCCTTTCTCTATGCGCTGCTGTTCGACCTGTGGGCCCCGACGATGCTGACCCTCTCATCGGTAATCGTGTCGGTGATCGTGGGCACGATCATGGGCACGCTGCTGGGCATCGCGGTGTTCCGGCAGCCGTGGCTCGAGAAGATATTCACGCCTGTCTACGACATCATGCAGACGGTGCCGATCTTCGCCTATCTGGTCCCTATCCTGTACCTGTTCGGGTTCGGGCCGGTCGGCGCCATGATCGCGACGGTCATCTATGCCACACCGCCGATGGCGCGGGTGGTGACGCTGGCCCTGCAGGAAGTACCGCCCTCGATCCGCGAGGCATCGGCAATGGCGGGAACCACGCCCTGGCAGTCGATGTGGCTCGTCTTGCTGCCCTCGTGCCGGGCGAAGCTTCTGGTGGGCATCAACCAGCTGATCATGCTTTCGCTGGTCGTTGTCATCATCGCCAGCGTGATCGGGGCCGATGGTCTGGGCGCGGTGGTGCTTCAGGCCCTGCAATCGCTCAGGATCGGCAACGGCGTCGAGGCCGGGGCGGCCATCGTGCTGCTTGCCATCGCGCTTGATCGGCTGGGCCGGGCAGCTGCAACGCAGGTTCCGAACCGGCAGGTGGCCCGCTATCTGCGCGGTCCGACCTTCGGCATGGCTCTGCTCGTGGCGTTGGCCGGTCCCGCCCTGCTTCAGGTTGCGCTGCCGTGGGTTGTCAGTTTTCCGGACTGGGCCAGCCTTTCGATGGCCTCGCACTGGGACGATCTCGTCCTTGCGATCAACGAGAGCTGGTCCGAGGAGCTGCGCGCGTTCAAGACCGCCACGTTCATCTGGCTGCTCAAGCCCGCCAAGCTGCTGGCGCTTAGCGTTCCGTGGTCCGGCGCCGTGATCGCGGTGGGTGCGCTGGCCTATATACTGCAGGGCTGGCGGCTTGCCTTGCCCTGCGTCCTGATGATGCTCTTCGTTGCAACGTCGGGTCTGTGGGTGCAGGCACAGCTGACAACGTATCTTCTGGCGGCGAGTGTTCTTCCGTCGCTGCTGATCGGCATTCCCCTGGGCATCCTGTGTGTCGCCTATCCGAAGGTCGACGCCGTGATGAGCTGGGTGATCGACACGGTCCAGACGCTGCCCACCTTTGTCTACATCATTCCGGTCATCATGTTCCTCGGGTCGGGCGACTTCGCCGCGCTCATCGCCATCGTGGCCTATTCGTGGACACCAGCAGCGCGCTACACCGCTGCCGCTTTGCGCAACATCCCGGCTGCGGTGACAGAAGTCGCCGACATGTCGGGCGCTTCGGCGTGGCAACGGCTGGTCTGGGTGCGGCTGCCGGTCGCCCGGTCCGGGCTGATCCTTGCCGTCAACCAGACCATCATGATGGCCTTCGGTGTGCTTGTCATCACGGCGCTGATCGGAACGAAGGGCCTTGAGGCAGAGGCGCTTGTCTCGCTCAGCAAGGCCGATCCGGGGCGCGGGATCGTGGCTGGGGCCGCCATGGTGTGCCTCGCAATCATTGCCGACCGGCTGCTCCGCGCGTCACTGGCCAAGAGATGAGAGTTGATATGAAGACTGACGCTTATGATTACATCATCGTCGGCGCGGGCTCTGCGGGCTGTGTCCTCGCCGGCCGGCTGACGGAAGACCCGGACTGCCGGGTGCTGCTGGTGGAAGCCGGCGGCGGCGACCGCAATCCGCTGATCCGTCTGCCGACGGGCGAGGTCTTTACTGTCGGCAGCAAGATGGACTGGCAGTTCCGGAGCGCGCCAGAACCCGGCATGGGCGGGCTCAGTGTCAGCCTGCCGCGCGGCAAGGTGATCGGCGGCTCTTCCTCGATCAACGGGCAGATCTATGTGCGCGGACATCGCGACGATTACGACGAATGGGCGTCCATGGGGGCAGAGGGGTGGTGCTTCGACGATGTCCTGCCCTATTTCAAGCGATCCGAGAGCTGGAAGGGCGATGACAGCACGGGATTGCGCGGCACCTCGGGGCCGCTCAGAACGGCGTTCGGCAACTACGACAACCCGATCTTCGACGCCTTCTTCGAGGCGGGCCGTCAGATGGGCCATCCGGTCAACCCCGATCATAACGGCGCCGAGCAGGATGGCTTCAGCTGGTCGCAGTTCACGCATATGCACGGGTTTCCGCTGCGCTGTTCTGCGGCCAATGCCTATCTGGCACCGGCCCGCCGCCGACCCAACCTGACGGTGCTGACGGGCACTCACGTCGCGCGGCTGAAGATGGAAAAGGGCAGATGCCTCGGGATCACCTGCGCAACGCGCGGCGGCGTGCCCTACGACATTCTGTGCGGTCAGGAGGTGATCCTTTCCGCCGGCACCTATCAGTCGCCGCAACTGCTGATGCTCTCCGGGATCGGGCCTGCCGACGAACTGCGCCGGCACGGCCTGTCCGTCACGCAGGATCTGCCGGGCGTCGGCGCCAACCTGCAGGAACATATCGGGGGCATGGTGCAGCACGCCTGCCTGAAGCCGATCACCTATTACAGCCTGCTCAACCCGTTGAAGGCAGCCTCTGCGGCGGTTGAGCTGGCGGCTCTGCGCCGCGGCCCGCTGTCCGTCTTCCCGATGAATGCGCAGGCGTTTCTCCGGGGCGGGCAGGGGACGGGCCGGCCCGATCTGCAGTTCTACATGTTTCCCGCCGCGATCACCGAAGACAATTATCGCCCGGCCTTCCATGGCTACAGCATCCACTGGGCCGTGCTGCGCCCGAAATCACGCGGGCGGATTTCGCTGCAATCGGGCGATCCGTTCGACGCGCCTACCATTCTCAACAACTTCCTCGTCGAGCCCGAGGATCGCGCCCTGAATCTGGAGGGCCTGAAGATCGCGCGCGAGATCCATGCGCAGACGGCCTTCGACCAACTCCGCGGCGCGGAAACCGCGCCCGGCGCGGACATGGTCCACGATACGGACCTCGAGAGCTATCTCGAACGGACCTCCGTTCCCCATTATCACCCTGTCGGCACTTGCCGCATGGGACGGGGTGACGAGGCGGTTGTCGGGCCGGACCTGAAGGTGAGGGGGGTGGAAGGTTTGCGCGTGATCGACGCGTCGGTCATGCCGCTGCTGATTGGCGGCAACACCAACGGACCCACGATCATGATCGGTGAGAAGGGGGCAGACCACATCAGAGGCCTGATCCCGTCTCGGGGACAGCAGAGTGTCGCTGCGGCTGCCGGTCAACCTGCTGACGGCGTTCCGGCGTGAGGGAAGGGGAGGATGAAGCGATGAAGACCCGGGACATGCTGTCGGCCAGCGCCATCGCCGCGTCCGTACGAGCAGGCGAGCTTTCTGCCGTCGAGGTGGTCCGGCATTCGCTCGGCCGCATCGCGGAGATCGACGCGCAGTACAATGCGTTTTGCCTCACTTTGCCGCAGAGCGCACTGGAGGCGGCCGAAGAGATAGACCGGAAGCGCCGCGCGGGCGAGGCGCTGGGGCCGCTGGCAGGGGTTCCGGTGGCGGTCAAGGATTTCACGCCAACCGCCGGTATCCGGACAACCTTCGGATCGCGCGCCTTCGAGGATTTTGTGCCCACGACCGACGCGGTCATCGTCCGGCGGCTGCTGGAGGCCGGCGCCATTCTCGTCGGCAAGACCACGACGCCGGAATTCGCAAGCTCGTGGTTCACCCGGAGCGAGCTGTTCGGCGCAACACGCAACCCGTGGGTGCCCTCCCATACCTGCGGCGGCTCCTCCGGCGGGGCGGCTGTGGCGGTTGCGACAGGATGCGTGCCATTGGCGGAAGGCTGCGACATGCTCGGCTCGGTCCGTGGGCCGGCCTCGTTCTGCGGCATCGTCGGCCTCAAGCCGTCGCTGGGCCGCATTCCCTTCGATGCACTGCCATCGACATTCGACGATATCAGCCATTTCGGCCCATTGGCGCGGACGGTCGAAGATGCCGCCCTTTTCCTGCGCTCGGTCGCCGGGCCCGATCCTGTCGACCTGTTTTCCTACATCCCGTCGCTGAACCTGCCCGAAACCATCCCGGCGCGGCCGGACGGCCTGCGGATCGCGCTCTCGGCCGATCTGGGCTACGGCGTCGTGCATCCCGAGGTCCGGGCCGCTGTCAAAGACACCGCCAAGGCACTCTCCAACACCGGTGCCCGCATCGAGGCGGTCGATCTCGGGCTGGACGCGGACGATGCCGAGCTGACCGCGAATGCCTCGATGGTCTGGATGGCCGCACATTACGGCGCGCTTCGGGACACCTGTCCGGAGAAGCTTTCGGAACTCACGCTGAAGATGATCGACATCGGCCGGACCTTCGGCGCCGCCGAGATCAAACGCATCGACTTCCTGCGCGCAAAGCTATGGCGGAAGCTGGCGGGTGTCTTTCAATCGTACGATGTGCTGCTGTGTCCGACGATGGCGCAACCGGCCCCGGCGCTCGGCGGCGATGATTTCGACTATGGCGGCCGCACCGCCGATGGCCGGATCGCCACGCTGGATCTGACGGGCATGTTCAACCTTGTCGGCGCATGTCCGGCGGTTTCGGTGCCATGCGGAACGACGGCGGACGGTCTCCCGATCGGCGCACAGATCGTCGGGCCGCCGCATGACGAGGCGCTGGTCCTGTCGGCGGCGGCGGCCATCGAACGCGTGAGGCCGCAACCCGGCTGGCACCAGTGACAGCACGCAGATCCCGGAACGGGTGATGCGGACGAGACCCCTTGCAGACGAAGGACACCGCCCGATGACCAAGAGCATTTCGGTTCTGATCGAACCGGTATCGCCAGAAAACTTTCGCCCCTTCGGTCACATCATGGCCCGATCCTCGTACACCCCGGAGTTCTTCGGACCGGACTATTCGTCCGCGCGCATTCCGCTCGTGCTCCGCGGTCAGGCCGACCTGACGATGTTGCGGCACCCTTACGGGCCGGTGGCGTGCAGCACGTTCGAAAAACACCCGACGATCACCGAGGTGCGCGTGCCGCTCGACAACGTGCCGTCGATCGTCTTTGTCGCCGATACGAAGGACATTCCGCAGCCAGAGGACATGAGGGGCTTTCTCGTCGACGGCGAGACGGCGATGCTGATCGGCCAGGATATCTGGCATTCCGCGTCGTTCCCGCTCGATCCGCGCGGCGCGCATTTCATTCTGGTGTCCGACCGGGAGACCGAGGGCGAACTCGAGGCTGCCGGCGAGAACGGCCCGCCGTCCGTCTACACGCAGATGGTCGACTGGACCGGCAGGTTTGCACTGGTCCCCGATTATGCGCGGCTTGCCCGCGCGGATGGCGGCTGAACAGGCGCGGCCGGTCATGGGCCTCGAGCGCGCGGTCGTGCCGGCCCGGTTGCCGGCCTCTGCCCGGCCAGTGCTGGGCCAGTGCCCGGTCTGCGCAAAGGGCTCGCATTGGTCCTCGGCAATGTTTGGATTGACCGTTCGATATATCCCGTGGAAGGGCCGTTCCCTACCCTGTGAGCAGATCGCCCGCCTCGGAGCTCAGGCATCCGAAGGCGCGCAGAAAAGCCCATGGGGAAGGTACGAACATTGCAATCGCAGCAAGACTTCATCGTCTTCGACCAGGTCGTCAAACAGTTCGGGTCCAACAGGATCCTGAACGCGCTTTCGCTTGGGATTGCGAAGGGAGAGAAGATCTCGATCATCGGCCCAAGCGGGTCGGGGAAGACAACGATCCTTCGTATCCTGATGACACTCGAGACCATTCAGAGTGGCAAGGTGCACGTCGGCGGCGAGCCGCTCTGGCACATGAACAGGAACGGCGCGGACGTGCCGGCCAACGAACGCCACCTGCGCAAGATGCGGCGCAAGATCGGCATGGTGTTTCAGCATTTCAACCTGTTTCCGCACATGACGGCCCTGCAGAACATCGCAAAACCGCCGCAGCTTTCGCTGGACGCTGACAAGGCGGGTTCGGAACGGCGCGCCATGGAGCTGCTCGACATGGTCGGGCTGGCGGACAAGGCCGCGTCCTATCCCTCCCAGCTGTCAGGCGGGCAGAAGCAGCGGGTCGCGATTGCACGCGCGCTGGCCATGGACCCGGAAATCCTGCTGTTCGACGAGGTCACCTCGGCGCTCGACCCGGAGCTGGTCGAGGAGGTGCTGAACGTGCTGCGCGACATCGGGACCACCACGAACACAACCATGCTGCTCGTCACCCACGAGATGAGCTTCGCGCACGAATTTTCGGACCGGGTCTTGTTTGTCGACGGCGGTGTCATCGTCGAAGAGGGCGCCCCCGACGATATTTTCTCCGCTCCGAAGGAAGAGCGCACACGGGCATTTCTGAAGAAGATTCTGGCCGCCGGCGTAAGGCTGGACTGAGTGCCGTCCAAAGTCACCAAAAACAGACAACAGAGAGGAACAGCGCCATGAAAACCACGTTCGGAGTCTTCGCAGCTTCGCTGCCCGTGCTTGTCGCAACGGGGCATATGTCCCACGCGATCACGCTTGAAGAAGCGCAGGCCAAGGGCAGCGTCACCGTTGCCGTTGCGATCGAGCCGCCACTGACCATCATGGATGGAGAGGGCAACCTGTCCGGCGCCATCCCGGAGGTCACCCGCGCCGCTCTTGAGCGGCTCGGCATCGACACCATCGAACCCGTCGTCACCGACTGGGGCTCGCTTATCCCCGGCCTGCAGGCACGCCGTTTCGACATGATCGCCGCCGGGCTCTATATCCGGCCCGACCGCTGTGCCGCGATCCTGTTTGCCGAGCCGGACAGCTGTGCGGTCGATGTCTTCGTGCACAAGACCGACATGGCGGATGCGCCAGCCAGCTTCGCCGATGTCGCCGCCAATCCGGAGCTGAAACTCGGCGTCTGCGGAGGATGCTCGCAGGAGAAGGATGCGCTTGCCGCGGGCGTGTCCCGCGATCAGCTCGTTCCGATCAACGACCCGCAAGGCGGCCTCGATCTTTTGATGTCCGACCGGATTGATCTGTTCGCGTTTCCCGATCTGTCAGCGAATGCCGCCGTCGTGGCCAGCGGGGCGGACAACATCACCTCCGTGACCATCGAGGGAAGCCAGACCTACTGCGGTGCCGCAGGCTTCCACATGCAGGACGCGGAGTTCAGAGACGCCTTCGACGGCGCTTTGGCCGAGCTCAAGGACTCCGGGGCATACTCGGATATCGTCACGCCCTACGGCTTCAACGCGCAATTGGCGTCCGACTATACGCGCGCGGACTATTGCCCCGCGAGCAACTGATGGACGCGCCCCGGCTCTCACCTCTTCGGGGCAGACCCGGGGCGCCACTGCCGACCCTCGTGCACGCTGACGGACCAACTGGCCGATGAACACTCTCGTAGAATATGCGCCCATCCTGTGGGACGGCTTCTTGAAGACGCTGCTTGTCGCCGCCGGCGCAGGCGTCGTGATGCTCGTGACATCCTTCGCCTTCGGTGTCGCAGGCGTCAGCCGAAGCGGCTGGCTCAGATGGCCGATCCGGGTCATGGTCGAGTTTCTCCGGGGCACATCGGCTTATGTGCAACTGTTCTGGGCCTACTTCGCCCTGCCGTTGTTCGGCATCTACATCGACGCCATCATCGTCGGAATCATCGTGCTGGGGCTCAATGTCGGCAGCTACGGCTCCGAGGTGGTCCGGGGGGCCATTCTATCGGTGCCGCGGGACCAGACCGAGGGCGCCGTCGCGCTCAACCTGTCGCGGTTCCAGTCGATGCGGTACGTGATCCTGCCGCAGGCCCTGGTGTCCATGATCCCGCCGATGGGCAACCTCGCAATCGACCTGCTGAAGATCACGCCGCTCGTGTCGTTGATCACCATCGCGGATCTCACCTTCCAGGCCCAGGTCGTCCGCCAGCAGACGAACGACACGATCTTGATCTACGGCTTTGTTCTTGTGGTTTACTTCATCCTGTCCTCGGCCGTCGCGCATGTCTTCACGAAGGCTGGCGCGCATTTCTCCCGCGGCATCGACATCCAGAGAGGAGGCCGCTGACCATGAGGTGGGATTGGGCATATGCGCAGTCGATCCTCCCCCGTATCGCGGAAGGACTGACGGTCACCCTGCAGGCGACAGTCCTCGCCACGGTGCTGGCGCTGGTCGTCGGGCTGGGTTTCGCGCTAGGGCGGCGCTCATCGAACGTGATCATCCGCAACGTTTTTTACTGGCTCTGCGAATTCATCCGGCGCACACCGGTTCTGGTTCAGATGTACTTCGTCTTTTTCGTGCTGCCGCGCCTCGGGCTGACCCTTCCCGCCCTGACGTCCGGCATACTCGCGCTCGGGCTGCACACCAGCGCCTACATGTCGGAAGTCTACCGGGCCGGCATCGAATCCGTTGCGAAGGGGCAGTGGGAAGGCGCCCGTGCGCTGAACATCCCCATCGTCCGGCTCTGGGTGCATGTCATCCTGCCGCAGGCTCTGCCCCCCATGATCCCTGCCGCGGGAAATTACGTGTTGATGATGTTCAAGGAGACGGCGCTTCTCTCCACCATCACCGTCCTTGAGATGATGGGCACGGCGCGCGTGATCGGAAATGAAACCTATCGCTATTTCGAGCCGATCACGATTGTCGGGGCGATCTACCTCGCGATCAGCCTGCCCGCCGCCATGGTGGTCCGGTGGGTCGAGGAAAAGATCAGGCGCAGCAAGAAGTCTGGCGCCTGAGCCGGGCACGGCGCCGCCGGACGCCGGCGCGCAGGCCGTTGCCTCGAAGGCGATGGCGACCCGCGTGCCCGACCCGCAAAGCTCAGTTCAGGGCGACCCGGTCTTCCTTGGCCGGACGCCGGGACTGCCACGACGCCACCGCCGGCAGGTCGGACGACATGGCTTTTTCGCGCATCTTTTCCCCGACCGCCCTATGCACATCCTGGATGAACGCCTTCATCGTCGGTGTCGTGCGTATGCCCTTGCGTGTCGCGAGCTGGAACCACACCGAGTAGGAGGTCTCGTCGGGAAGCAACGGCCGCAGCTCGCCTTTGTCGACCCATGATTGCGCGTAATGGTTCGGGAGGAAGGCAAGATAGGCTCCGGACAGCACCAGCAGCAACTGCGCCTCGACCTGTTCGACCGTGGCGGTGTTCTTCTTCGTGCCGATGCGCTCCAGATCCTGATTGCACCAGTAGGACCGGCTGGCGAAGGCATAGTCCCGAACGGCATCGAGCGACAGATCGTCGTCGTCGATGTCGAACAAGGGGTGCCCCCGCCCGCAGAAGAGCGTGCTCGTTTCGGGATAGAGGTCTTGGTAGTGGAGGTTTGTGAGCCGCGGCACGAACCCGAAGATCGCGAGATCGATCTGCCGTTCCACCAGGAGTTTCTGGAGGCCGGGAGGGCTGTCCACGACAAGGTTCACATTCACGTTGTTCGGCCGCGCGGAGAAATGAAGGAAGGCCGAGGAAATCGCCGAATGCGGATCGGTCACAGTGTTGTCCACGATACCAACCCGCAGGCTGCCCGTCAGGACCGAGTGGAGCGATTCCGTTTCGTTGCTGAATTCCTCGAGCGCCTCGAACAAGCGGATCGACGCCTCGAACACCGTGCGCCCATGGTCGGTCAGGGCGAAGCCCGAACGCCCTCGCTGACAGAGCTTCAGGCGCAGGCGTTCCTCCAGCGCGATCATGTGGTTGCTGATGGTCGACTGGCTGATGTTGAGTTCGGCCTGTGCCGCTGAGAACCCGTTGCATTTCACGACGGTGGTGAAAACGCGCAGCAAGCGAAGATCGGCGTTTGCAATATTGACCATAGGCATCTCTCTTCCACAATGTCCGGCGGGTCTGCCAGCCGGAGCGACCAGGAGGGAACGGTGCCAATCGTCTATGGAGCCAGTCTCGCGCTTCTTGCCATCGGGCGCCGCGCGATTATTGCCAACGCGTCGCGACACCCTGGCGGGATGACCCGAAAGATCACTGTCTTACGACATCCACGCGGGCGAAGGTTTCGGCTCCGCTCTGACAAGGATGTTCGATTTCCCCGCCTTGCTGGCGCTTGTCCGGCGCCCATTCCCACCGCGCAAGTGGATGCCGACTGGGCACTCCGGTCAAGGAATAGAGGCTTTTGCTCAAACATCCGGCGGGAAACGGCGCTGTGAGCGGAAAGAGTAACCGTTCCGCTCACGTTTTGGGCAGTTTAAATCGCCGTGTTCTGTTCGTCTCCGCCCTGTCCCTCCTCCTGCTGGAAGGGCCGGGCGCAGCGCCTCAGAAGAACGGAACAGTCGGTTCGACCGTGTAGGTGTGGACGATCTTGCGCTCACGCACCGGGTCGCTGAGGGTGATGGTCATCTCGGCCGCCTCGCCGGGGCATCGACCGTGCATCTCGAGCGTACCGGAGAAGATCATCCGCCCTTCGTCCTCGTCGCCGTCGTGCTCGGCCACGAAGGCCTGCAATTGCGCCGGGGTCATGATCTGCGCGACGCTGCCCTGCTGCATGACCTTGCCGTCGCAGACCAGTGACAGCTCGAGACTGTCCCAGTGGTCGAGCAGCTCATCGAGAGGCCAGGCTTCAGGTGCAACGGTCTTCAGGCACATGTTTTTCGAAATGGGAGCGTTCTGCGACTCCATCACGGAATCCGTCTGATCGCTGCCGACCGTCACATAGTCGCGCCCGTCCTGACGGAAAATGACGTATTCCACCTCCGGCGCGGTGTCGGACCCGAGGACCTGCGTCTGCCGCGATTGCGACAGCAGGCCGGGAATGATCGGGAACAGCATCGGAATATGCGGCGGCGGCGGAATGCCGATGTCCTTGAGCTCCTCGATGTGGGTTTCAACGAGGTGGCGGGTCCGCCCCGTGTAACCGGCGGCCACGACGCGCCGGATGCTGGCCGCGAGCGGACCCCCGGGCGTTTCAAATGTGATGTCTACAGTCATGAGTGCACGCGCCTTCCGAGGTGATAACTGTTGTGTGGCAGAGGGTAGGAACGCCGGGCCGCCGGGAAAATCCCGCGTTGCCAATCATCATTGTGAGGAAAGCGAATGTTTGGGCCCGGGCCCATTACATTGACGGACATCTGAGTATCGTCCGGACTGCCGCTCTTGATCGGCAGCCGCGTCCCATCGAAGTTGCACCCAGAGCGAAGCTGCCATTGCTGCAAAGCTTCGCGCGAACGACATCAAAGAGGTGGTACGATGAATGTGTCCCTGAACCAGCCGCAGAGCGGCAATGACATGCCCCGTTTCGGCGGAATCGCGACGATGATGCGCCTGAAGCAGGTCGCGGACGCGTCCGGTCTCGACGCGTGTTTCGTCGGAATCCCCCTCGATCTGGGCACGAGCAACCGGAGCGGGACGCGCTACGGCCCGCGGCAGATCCGGGCTGAATCGGTCTTGCTGCGGCCCTACAACATGGCGACCCGCGCCGCGCCCTTCGACTCGCTCAAGGTTGCAGACGTGGGAGACATTCCGACGAACCCCTATAGCCTGATCAAGTCCATCGACCTGATCGAGCAAGGCATCAGCGAGATCCTGTCGCACGGATGCAAACCGCTCTCGATGGGCGGTGACCACACCATGACCTTGCCGATCCTGCGCGCGATCGCGAAGAAACACGGGCCGGTCGGGCTGATCCACGTCGATGCCCATGCCGACATCAACGACACGATGTTCGGGGAGCAGATCGCGCATGGCACGCCGTTCCGCCGCGCCGTGGAAGAGCGGCTCATCGACCCGAAGCGCACCGTGCAGATCGGTCTGCGTGGCACCGGGTATGCGGCCGACGATTTCGACTGGTCGCGTGAGCAGGGGTTCAAGGTCTACCAGGCGGATGAGCTGTGGTATCGTTCGCTGGCGCCGCTGATGGAAGAGGTCCGCGCCCATGTGGGCGACGGCCCCGTCTACATCACCTTCGACATTGACTCGCTGGATCCGGCTTTTGCTGCGGGCACCGGCACGCCGGAGATCGGGGGCCTCACGACCACGCAGGCCCTCGAGATCGTCCGTGGCTGCTGGGGCCTCGACGTGGTCGGCTGTGACCTCGTGGAGGTCTCACCGCCGTTCGACACCTCCGGCAATACGGCGCTCACCGCGGCGAATTTGCTCTTCGAGCTTCTGTGCATCCTCCCCGGGGTGAAAAGGAGAAACTGATATGGCTAAGCAAACGATCCTGTTCGCCTCGAACATCGACGATCCGGCGCCCTGGCAGGCGCTGTTCGCCAAGGAACGTCCCGATGTCGAGTTCCGCGTCTGGCCTGACATCGGCGATCCGCTGGACATCACGCACGCGTTGGTCTGGCGCATCCAGAACGGTGTTCTGGCAACCCTGCCGAACCTGAAAGCGGTCTTTTCACTGGGGGCCGGTATCGACCAGATCATTTTCGACCCTGACTTTCCCAAGGACGTGCCGCTCTTCCGGCTGGTCGACGCGGGCCTGCGTGAGCAAATGACCGAGTATGCGCTCTACGGTGTCCTTCACTGGCATCGGCGGATGCGCGATTACGCCCGCCAGCAGGATCAGGCTGACTGGCAGATGCATCCTGCTGTTCATCCCTCGAAGCGGTCGGTCGGTGTCATGGGGATGGGCGTATTCGGCACGGATATCGCGCAAAAGCTGGTGAGCCTCGGCTTTCGCGTTTCGGGCTGGAGCCGCAGCCGCAAGGACGTTGACGGCGTCGAAAGTTTCGCGGGCGACAGCGACTTCGGCAGCTTCCTCACCCAGAGCGACATTCTGATCAACGTCCTGCCGCTGACCGACGAGACGCGCGGCATCCTGTCGTCTGACCTCTTCGGTCAGCTGCCGGGAGGTGGGGCGCTTGTCCATCTTGGGCGCGGCGGCCACCTCGTGGAAGCGGATCTGATCACCGCGCTCGACACCGGTCGTCTCGACTGGGCCATGCTCGACGTGTTTCCCACCGAGCCGTTGCCGGCCCAGAGCCCGCTGTGGAGCCACGAGAAGACATTCGTCACCCCGCATATCGCCGCGCAGCCGGTGAGCGATGCGGCCGAGCGCCTGATGATCGACAATTTCAACAGGTTCGAACAGGGCGGGGAGCCGGTGGGCCGGGTTGATCTGAGCGTTGGATACTAAGTACGCGGCCCTGCTTTACTGGGCCCGAAAGGTGGGTGCGCAGCACTCGGCCGGGTGAGCTATCGCAAGATCGCCGGGACGCCGACTGACCTGCACCCTGCCGGTCCCTCATTCATAACGAGAGTCTGCAAGTTGGTTTTGGGTATTCGGCTTCGTCGTCTTGCGCACGCGCGCCGGGCGCGGAGCCCTTAAATTGCTCAAGCGTCCGGCGCGCTTGCTGCGGCGTCTGGTTGGACAAGGACGAGTGCGGGCGGACCGTGTTGTAGTCATAGCGCCAGAGGGCCAGCTTTCTCCGTGCGTCGTCCAGGCTGTCGAAAATCTCCTCGTTGAGCAACTCGGCCCGCAGGCTGCCGTTGAAGCTTTCGATGAACGCATTCTGCTGGGGCTTACCCGGATCGATGTAGTGCCACGGCACTTCGTTCTCATCGGCCCATTTCAGGATCGCCCGGCTGGTGAACTCTGTGCCGTTATCTACTGCCCGGCAGGGCATCCCACAGGGATGCCCCGAGAGGGGCTGACAATGCAGCCGGGCTTGCCGTAGACTTGGATCAGGGTACTGAGCTCCCGGGCGACCCTTGCCCCGGAGAGGCTGGTGTCCGCCACGAGGCACAGGCATTCGCGCGTGCAGTCGTCGATCACGGCGAGGGTCCGTAACTTCCGCGAGGCACCGAAGCTGTCGGATACAAAGTCCAACGATCCCGCTGCCCGGCAGCCGTTTGCGCAGCATAACCGCGAGAGGGGCGCGCGCGTTGACGCCCACGGCCGATGGCATCGGGGTTCTTGTGCCACGCGCTCGCTTGCGACCGCGCCGCCTTTTCACGGACAGCCCTTCCTCGCGGTAGATCCGGTAGAGCTTCTTGTGATTCATGATCATGCCCTTGCGCTCCAACAGGACGCCTATCCGGCGGTAGCCGAACCGTCGTCCATTGGGCTCGGACCAATGGCGCCTTCAATGGACGACCGCTTGCCGACGATCTCCTGCATCTCCCTGCGGATCTCGACACAGTCCCCTCTCGGCAGAGTTGCTGCGTAAATCGCCTGCCGGGCAATGGGACGTTGCGAGAAGTCATAATCCCGCATCACGCGGCGCGCCGCGTCTCGCCGCTTGATCAATGTCGTCAGTTCTTTCCCAGGAGGTCCTTCAACACGACGTTATCGAGCATGGTGTCTGCCAGCAGGCGTTTGAGCTTGGCATTCTCATCCTCAAGGGCCTTTAGCCTCGCAGCCTCGGACACCTCCATACCGCCATACCTGGCCTTCAGTTTGTAGAACGTCGCCGTGCTCAGGCCGTGCCTGCGGCACACCTCCGCAGTCGGCATTCCGGCCTCCTGTTCCTTGATCATCCCAATTATCTGCGCCTCGGTGAAACGGCTCTTTCGCATGTGTCTGCTCCTTCAGAGTTGGCGCAGACTCTACATCGCGGTGAGGGATTTCGCGGGGGGCAGGTCACGAGGCCCGAACGCTGCCGGTGCATCGTGGGCAGTACCGCCCGTGCCACGTTCATCGCGCCGAAGAGGTTGATCTCGAACTGTCGGCGCACGTCCACATCACGGATCGTCTCAAACTAACCAAGCTGCGCGCGACCGCATCGTTGACCAGCACGTCGATCCGGCCGAATGCCTCAATGGCGGCGTCATGCGCCGCTGAGGCCGCCTCGGGATCGGTGACGTCAAGTGGCAAAACGAGCAGCCTGTCATCCGTGGTGGAGAGATTGTCCGCAATTCCGTCGACGGTCACGCTGGTCGCAACGACCCTGTCGCCCGCCTTGAGGACATCGCGAGCGAGCAGATGCCCGAGCCCTTTGCCTGCGCCGGCGATGAACTACACTTTGTCAGTCATCGTCAGCTCCTTTTGCTGGCTGACCCATGATTAGTACATCTTTGCTAAGTTTGATTAGGGTCAGGACTCGTTCTCTCTCAAAGCCAGAAGATCACGGTCGCAGCGAGTGCGATCGCTGAGAAGAAGGTCTTTGGGCATCGGTCATAACGGGTCGCCACCCGTCTCCAATCCTTGAGCCTGCCGAACATGATCTCGATCCGGTTGCGACGCTTGTACCTGCGCTTGTCGTACGGGACGGGCGTCTTCCGTTTCGTCCGGCCCGGGATGCAAGGGCGTATCTTCTTGTCTTGCAAGGCTTCTCTGAACCAGTCGGCATCGTAGCCGCGATCTCCGAGCAGCCATTTCACGTCTGGCAGCCCGCCGACCAGCGCACGCGCCCCGATGTAGTCGCTGACGGGGCCGGCAGTCAGGAACAGGTCGATGGGCCGGCCATGGCTGTCGCAGACGGCGTGCAACTTCGTGTTCATGCCTCCCTTCGTCCGGCCAATCAGCCGTCCACGCCCCCCTTTTTCACGCCCAGGCTGGACGCCGTGCGATGGGCCTTCAGATGAGTTGCGTCGATCATCACGGTCGTCTCCTCACCATGCTCGCCCGCCAGCCCAGCCATGATCCGGGCGAAGACGCCTCTATCGCTCCACCGCTTCCAGCGGTTGTAGAGTGTCTTGTGCGGGCCGTATTCCCTTGGCGCATCTCGCCACCGCAATCCATTGCGATTGATAAAGATAATACCGCTCAGAACGCGCCGGTCATCAACCCGGGGCTTGCCGTGCGACTTGGGGAAGTAAGGCTCCAGACGCGCCATCTGCGCATCGCTCAACCAGTAGAGATCAGACATGTTCACCGCTCGTTTTCGAACGGTGAATCACGCTCGCTCAACCAAATCAATGGGTCCTGAACCTAGAACCTCGCTGCAGAACTGTTTCAGCGCTTCGGTATCGTCCGAGGGCGCGACCCAGACGCGGTCCAGCTCCAGTGTTCCGATTGGCACAATTCGCTCCGCGATTTCGACCGGAGTGGTCTCGTCGGTACGACCACCGGCCCAATCATGAAAGGCCGTAGAATACCGAACGGCCGCTCCACTGGACGAAAGGTCGATCGTTCCTCCTTCCGCAAAGAATGTCAGCCCGTCCCCCATCTCTTCCCCGATAAGTACGAGCCGTTCCCCCAGACGGTGCTTCAAGATGGCGGTGAAGACGATGGCGGCGGAGAAGGTGAACTTGTCGATGAGCAAACCGACCCGCCGGCCCTTCGCGCCCTCGGATATCGCATCGATCAAAGGCATGGTCCGAATAAAGTCGCCGCCCGTATTTCCTCGAACGTCAATAATCAGGGGAGTGTCCGGGCGCGACCTTACGAGTTCCGCCGCCTTGGAAACTGCAGATGGAAGTGCCGCTTCACCGGGGTCAAAGAAGCTTGGGAGGACCAGTAATAGCCCGGCTTGGCCGAAGTCCTTGAACTTCAGAAAACACTGAGGTGTCCAGGATGCGTCGGCTCTGCCATGCTCGCTGCGCGGGTAGACCGTGGAACCGGGAACCCCATTCTTGGGATCCAGAAGAATGTCTCTGATCTGGCCTGCTTCACTCTGCATCCGGTATTCGATTGCATCGTCGCCTGAAGAAACTCTCAGGTGCCGCAATGCACCTGGCCAAGCGAAAAGGATTGGCCCGATGACACGCTTTCGTTGGCGCGTTCCCGCCAGAAATTTCTCGGCGGCGACTTCAATGTCACCTGTGGGAACACCATTGATGGATATCAAATCGCCCCCGACCGCCTCAGAGAGGCCCGGTGCGGCGTCCAGCAGGCGTACAGTGGTGCCGATGGTTGCGAACCTGAGAGGAAGAACCGAGATGGCATCGTTTGGGATCAGACGCGTATGCCCGTTCCCCGGAAGGGCCAGAAGGCGCATCAAGGAGAGCAGAAACTCATCCTTCGAGTTGGCGAGTGCGCTCTGCCGGGCTTGGTTGACGTGTCGCTCCAACTCTTCGCGCCCGATTGATCGGAAGCTGGGGTCGGTCGGCAGGACCGTTGTCACGATTTGCTCTAGGTCTTGGATCATCGACATGCGTCATTGTGTAGTCATGTGTGCTGCAAACGCCAAGATGATCACGAAGTGATCATGCGGCGCTGCCGCAGGTCACGTGACTACCTGGCAGAGCACCATGACTCTACCGGCCCAGAGCCGACCTCCACGCTAGGCGCAGCGGATGACCAGTCGCAGCCCTGAAAGTCCGACCTTTGGGTGATGCTGCGCTTTTCACGAGGGGCCGTAAAGGGCTGATCGCGGCGGAGATAGGGCAGTCGAAGACCACTCCGGGCACACGGGTCAAGAGCGACGACGTCGATAGCGCCCAAGGGAACGCAGTCGGCGTTTACTGGGCGTAGGTCCCGCAGCGCCCCGGGCGATCCCTGCGCGAGAGGGACACCGCCAACTGACCCGCCAGAGTCGCGCACTGCGCCCAGCTCGCCGGGGTTGACCGCTTCATGTCCCGCACTCGGATCTTCGGACAGCCGCACCGGGTGATGCGAGGGGAGGTGGTTTCACCCGGATCGGAAACGCGCGCATTTCGCAAAACCTACAAGCGACGGTCACAAATCTTACAATCTGGTGACTCTAAAACGACTGGACACCGCCGCCGAGACGACGGCGGCACACTCATCCCCAAAGCCAGAGAGCCAACCATGGATATCAAGAAGACAATCGACCTTTCCTGGGACGACTTCGATGAACTGCGCGACCCGCGCCCTGCGGAAACCGACTTCGACCAAGTGGTCGAAACGGCCCTGTCCCGCCGCGGCTTCCTCAGCGGTGTCCTTGCTTTCGGTTCCGGTGCGGTGGCCTTCGGATCGGGCCTGATGGGCTCCACCAGCGTGGCGCGCGCCCAGTCGTCCGGTTTCGACTTCGAACCGATCGGCATCGCGACGGACTTCGACATTCACGTACCCGCCGGCTACCAGTGGAAGCCGCTGGTCAAATGGGGGCAGCCCCTGTTCTCAGAGGCTGAAGGCGCCTTTTCGCCCGAAACCGGCGTTTCCGTTGCGATGTCGGACAAGGTCTTTGGTGAGAACACCGACGGCATGGAGCTGTTCGAGGTCGATGGCGCTCAGGTCATCGCGGTCAACTCCGAGTACGTGAACCCGAAGATCAACCTGCCCGAAGCGTCCGAAGGCATGCCCGCCAACGTCGACGAAGTGACGCTGCTCAAGAACATGCAGGGCGTCACGGTGATGGAAATTGCCGATACCGGTAACGGCTACGAGGTTGTCGTCGACAGCCCTTTCAACCGCCGCATCACCCATGAAACACAGATGACCATGGACGGCCCAGCCGCCGGTTCGGCCCTGGTGCAGACCAATGCGGACCCGGAAGGCATGTCGCCCAAGGGCACCATGAACAACTGTGGGTCGGGCAAGACCCTCTGGGGCACCTACCTGACCTGCGAAGAGAACTTCAACGGCTACTTCGGCACCACCGGCGAAATGCCCGAGGGCGAGGGCTACAGCCGCTACGGTATCGGCGGCGAAGGTCGCTACGCCTATGAAAAGTACGATGCACGCTATGATCTGAGCCAGGAGCCGAACGAACCGCATCGCCACGGCTGGATCACCGAGATCGACCCTTCGGATGCCTCGAGCACCCCGGTCAAGCACACTGCCCTCGGCCGTTTCAAGCATGAGAACGCCGAGATGGTGCAGGCCGCGGATGGCCGCGTCGTGGTCTACATGGGCGACGACGAGCGTGGTGAGTTCATCTACAAATACGTCTCGAACGGCACCTGGGCCGAAGGCCAGCCCACCGATGGCCTTCTGTCGGACGGCACACTCTACGTCGCAAAGTTCAACCCCGACCAGACCGGCGAATGGCTTGCTCTGACCCCCGAGTCCACCAGTATGAGCCTTGAAGAAATCCTGGTCTTCTCGCGCATGGCAGGCTCGAAGGTCGGCGCGACGACGATGGACCGACCCGAGTGGATCGCCTGCAATCCGCTCAAGGCCGAGGCCTATTGCGCTCTGACCAACAACAAGAACCGCGGCCTCAAGACCAACGCCGGTGGCGACGAGACCCCGGTTGGCGGCCCTAATCCGCGCGAGGCCAACAACTACGGCCAAATCGTGCGCTGGACGCCGGAGAACGGCGATCATGGCACCATCGATTTCACCTGGGACCTCTACGTCATGGCGGGCAACCCGGAGGTTCATGCCGATGCCTATGCCGGCTCGGATAATGTCACGACGGGCAACATGTTCAACTCGCCCGACGGCATGGCCTTCGACACCAAGGGCAGGCTGTGGATCCAGACCGATGGCGACGACAGCAACGAAGGCGACTTCGCTGGCATGGGCAACAACCAGATGTTGGTCGGCGATACCGAAACCGGTGAAATCGCTCGCTTCCTGACCGCGCCGAACGGCGCCGAAGTGACAGGCCTGTGCTGGTCGGCGGACCGCAAGGTGGCCTTTGTGGGTATCCAGCACCCGGGCGGCTCCTGGCCGGACGGCGAAGGCAAACCGCGTTCCTCGGTGATCTCGGTCTGGCGCGAAGACGGCGAAACTGTCGGCTAAAAGCTTCGGCTCCCGTCCCGGCGCCGCGCCTCATGCGGCGCCGGGCGACCCCGAGGCCGCTCCGTCTTCAAACAGCTGAAGCTGGAGAAGGACCTCTTCAAACAGAAAGATATCAAGATCGGCATCGTCGCGTCTTGAGCCAATCGTCGATGCCGATCTTTTCTTTCGAGTTCCGTGGCCCGGATCAGGATCCGAGCGGCGCGCGTCCGATGTCGCCAATCTGCCCGGATTGCAGCACGCTGAGGTGCAGAGACGCCGCTCCTGCGTTCCGCTTCCTGCGCTTTCTGGACCTTCATCTTCTGCATGGTACCGAGGCCAGCGGCCCGGAGCGGCCGTTGAGACCCAGCTGCAGCACGTTTGTGGTATGCTTGCGCGCCAGCACGAAGTTGACGATGTGGCTGGGCGCGGCAGATCGGAGGAACTGACATGCCTACTGCAAACCTACCCGCCATCCGCGCCTGCCGCCCTGCATGGAATAGGGGACGGATCGTCGGTCAAAAAAGTCCACTGCTGCCAAAACACGTCTAGGCGATCAGGGTCAGGCTTGAACTTGCGGAGCCGCACCGTGACCTGGCACTGTTCAATCTCACGAGCGACAGCAAGCTGCGAGGTTGTTATCTTGTGAAACTGCGGGTCGTCGATGTCTTTGCCACGGGTCAGGTCAAGGAGCGGGCATCCGTGATCCAGAGCAAGACCAGTCGGCAGGTTCGGTTCGAGATCACCGAGGGCACACGGCGGTCATTGGCCCGCTGGATGGCCGAGCCGTTGTTGATCTGATCCGAGCATCTCTGGCCCGGACGCTTCAATGAACGCCTTCACATCTCGACGGGTCAGTATGCCGGGCTCGTGCGTGACTGGGTCACGTCCATCGCGCTGGAACTCTCGTCGTACGGCACGCATTCCATGCGGCGGACAAGGTTAGGGCAGATCTATCGGAAGACAGGGAACCTGAGGGCCGTGCAGCTTCTTCTCGGGTACGACCCACGATGGACAGCACTGTCCGATATCTGGACGTGGACCTGGAAGACGCCCTCACGATCTCAGAGGGCGTCGAGATCTGACGAAGTGGGGCGGTTGCTACGCCGACCCAATCCTGAACTTCGCAACACGGGATGCGACGGCCGGTGCCAGCCCTCTTTTCTCATCTGCTAGCCAGAAAAATAGTGGATTCTGAAAGTCTTCTGATCAAACCATGTTAGGGGCAGGATTTGCTCTACGATAAAAGAACGGGGTTATCTCATGATCGCGTCCTCCGCTGTGCGGGGACGCGTCATGCTTGCGGCGTGACAGACCGGGACTAAGGTCAGGGCACCGCCAAGCGGGCCGACGAACGGTTCCGACATTGCTTGTTTGGTCGCCGTCGCGCCTCATGCTTGTAACCAGATGACCCCGGGAATCGGCGTTGCTATTGGGCAAGCTGTTGTCCCTGTTGTGCTTTTCAAAGCCGAGCGCAACGAGTATCCCTGACCCATTGCGTTATGATATAACGTTACTTTATATGCTCTGTACCGGGTTTTGGAGTGCCGAGGATGGTAGCAAAGATGGATGACAGAATTCCGATAACCGTTCTCACCGGTTTCCTTGGGGCGGGGAAGACCACGGTTCTGAACCACTTGATCCGCGATCCCGACGCCGGGCGGATTGCCGTCGTGATGAACGAATTTGGCGATGCCGGTCTCGATCACGATCTTATCGAAGAGGCTGTGGAGGAGACTGTGCTGATGCAGTCGGGCTGTATCTGCTGCACCATGCGCGGCGATCTGCTCCGCACGCTGGGCAAGCTGATGGCGCGGCGGCAGCGCGGGGATTTGGACTTCGACCGGGTGGTCATCGAGACCACAGGCATCGCCGATCCGGGTCCGATCCTGCACAGCCTCATCATGGACCGCATCGTCGGACCTCATTACCGGATGGATGGGATCGTCACGCTGGTAGATGCGGCGAACGGGCTGAACACGCTGGACCGTCAGTTCGAAGCAGTTCAGCAGGTGGCGATGGCGGATCTGATCGTCCTGTCGAAGGTCGATCTCGTCGCGGCGAGCGCTTTGGCGCGGCTGGATGCGCGGCTTGCGGATATGAACCCATCCGCGAAACGCATGCGGGCCGAGCATGGGCGCATGCCGGTGGGGGCGCTGTTCGGTGTGACGGCGATGCGCCTTGGGGTCTCTTCCGATGATGTTGGGCAGTGGCTGGGGCAGCCGGATCCTCTGGCCGGATTGTCCGGCTTCTCGGCAGATCCCAACACCACTGACCGGGCCCCTGCTGTCCTGCCGACGGTTGGAGCCATGCCCGCGAGTGCCGATCACAGAATCGTCTCCGTGTCTTTCGAGATCGACGGCCCGATTGCCGCCGAGGTCTTCGATCTCTGGCTAGATACGCTCATCGGGCTGAGAGGTCCGAATATTCTGCGCATCAAGGGTATCGTGCATCTGAAAGGGCTGGAGTTCCCCTTCGTGTTCCATGGTGTGCAGCACATCTTCGATGAGCCCGTGCCGCTCAAGAATTCGTCGGGGATGGATACTCGCTGTCGCGTCGTGGTCATCGCGCGGGACATGTCCGAGGCGGATCTGCGTGCCAGCCTCTCGATGCTGAAGATGCACCCCAAGGACATGCCCGCAGCCCCATCCGATCCTGACCTAATCCACTCCGGCGAAATGCCGTTTTGACAAATAAACAAAAGGAGACAGCCATGTCCGCCATCGATACCCGTCTACCCGTCACCGTCCTCAGCGGATTTCTCGGCGCCGGGAAGACCACGCTTCTGAACCGGGTGCTGAACAACCGTGAAGGCCGCCGCGTTGCGGTCATCGTAAATGACATGTCCGAGGTGAGCATCGACGCGGACCTCGTGCGCGAGGGCACTGAGCTGTCCCGCTCCGAGGAAAAGCTGGTGGAGATGTCCAACGGCTGCATCTGCTGCACCCTGCGGGACGATCTGCTGAAGGAGGTGCGTCAACTCTCGGAAGAGGGGCGTTTCGACTACCTGCTGATCGAGAGCACCGGCATCTCCGAGCCGCTGCCCGTCGCCGCGACCTTCGATTTCCGCGACGAGCAGGGCGAGAGCCTTTCGGACGTGGCGCGGCTGGACACGATGGTCACGGTGGTGGATGCGGTGAACCTGCTGAACGACTATTCCAGCCATGATTTCTTGACCGACCGGGGCGAGAGCCTTGGCGATCAGGACGACCGCAGCCTTGTGAGCCTGCTGACCGAGCAGATCGAATTCGCTGATGTGGTGATCCTAAACAAGGTGTCGGACGCCGGAATGGACAAGACCGACAAGGCGCGCAAAATTATCCGCGCGTTGAACGCCGATGCTAGGATCATCGAGACGGATCACTCCGAGGTCGCCTCCGATGCGATCCTCGACACGGGGCTGTTCGACTTCGACACCGCGCATGAGCATCCGATGTGGGCCAAAGAGCTCTATGGTTTTGCCAACCACGTGCCCGAGGACGAAGAATATGGCATCACCTCCTTCGTCTACAACGCGCGCGCGCCCTTTCATCCAGAGCGCTTGCACGCGGCACTGAATGGCACGCTGCCCGGCACGATCCGCGCCAAGGGACATTTCTGGATCGCCTCGCAGCCCAATTGGGCGATGGAATTCTCGCTGGCGGGGGCCATGTCCTCGGTCAAGCCGCTGGGCTGGTGGTGGGCCTCCGTGCCTGAGGATCGCCTGCCCACGCACCCGGAGGCGCAGGCCGAGATCGCGCGTATGTGGGCGGAGCCTTGGGGCGACCGGCGGCAGGAGATCGTTTTCATCGGCGTCGGACTTGAGCGCGAGGTGATCTGTGCCAAGCTGAATGATGCGCTGATGGATGTGACCGAGTTCACGCCTGAGGAATGGGCAGATCTGCGCGACCCCTTCCCGCGCATGGACCGCCAGCGCGCGGCATGAGGGACGATATGCAGGCAATCACATCCGAAGACATCGCCGCGGCCCTGGTCATCTGGGGCAACGGCAAGGTCGCAATCTCCGTGGCTTTCGAGGATGGCGGGATCGAAGCCGCCCGGCAAACAGCTGCCGCCAACCTTGATGCCTATTACGGCTACACACTCGGCCCGGTGCTGTTCAAACCGACCATGGCCAGCGGTGCGCAGACCTTCCGCCCGACCCGCGAAGGCGCTGTGGCCTACTTCTGCGGCCATTCAAATGACTACCCGCTGGACGCGGGCTTCGCGATCCAGGGCTGGCGGTCGATAGAAAGCGAAACCGCAGCCGAGTTCATTCAGGGCGATGTTGCCATGTGGATGGGTTGGGTGAGCCTCACGGACAAGACCGGCGCGGCGACCAAGGTCGACAAGAGCTTTGGCTACAAACGCGACGATGCGGGGGTGCTACGCATCGTGCTGCACCATTCCTCGCTGCCTTATCAGCCCTGACCCAAGGACGACACGATGACCCAAGCGATGATCTATACGATCAATGCCGCCCAGACGCTGGACGACTGCGTGTTTCTGAGTGACGCGACCGAAGAGTTGGCCGCCATCCGCAGGCCGGATTGCGCGGCGGCGATCTGGACACGCCAGCCTTTGGCACGGTTCCAGAAATGGCTCGACGCTTTGTCGCGTGAGCAATTGCCTGCCACGCGCATGATCCTGCGGCCCGCGCAGGTCTGCGATGCGCTGATGCGCGTCTCGGACATGCATGGCACCCCAGCGACCCCCGAGCGCGACATGCTGATCGGGGATGCCTCGGCACTGGCCGCGATCTTTGCCGATGTGATGGACACGCCGTTTCTGCGGCTGCGCTTCGACGTGGTGAGCACCAATGCCTGCCGCAAGTTTCATATCGATGCGGTGACGGCGCGTTTGGTCTGCACCTATCGCGGCACCGGCACGCAATACGGCCTTTCGCAGAATGGCCAGGATCCGGAGCAGATCGTGACCGTGCCCACCGGGTCGCCCATCGTGCTACGTGGCACACGTTGGCCGGAGACGCCGCTGTCGGGGCTGTTGCACCGCTCACCACCGATTGCCGGAACCGGCGAGACGCGGTTGTTGCTGGTGCTGGATCCGATCGTCGATCCCGAAGAGGAGATCGACTCGGTCTACATAAACTGAGGCCGCGCGGCCCCTGACCGGGTCCGCCGCCTTAGCGCCGCGCCAGAAGCTGACCCAACGTTACCGACAGCGCGAAGAGCCCGGCCACGACGCATACGATGGTCGGGCCGGTGGGCGTATCAAAAATCCAGGCTGCGCGGATGCCGCCCACCACCGAGGCGCAGGCCATTCCTCCGGCCAAAAGCGCCATGACCTCGGGCGTGCTGGTCAATGGGCGTGCGGCGGCGGCGGGGATGATCAGCATCGCGGTGATTAGCAGCGCCCCCACCACCTTGATCGCGACGGCCACCACGATGGCCAGTGCCACGTTCAGCATCATCTGCTCGCGCCGGGGATCGACGCCCTCGGCATAGGCCAGGTCGGGGTTGAGCGTCGCGGTCAGGAGCGCCGACCAGCGCCAGATCAGCAGGGCCACAACCAGCGCACCGCCGCCCCAGATCACCGCGAGATCACGCGGCATCACCGAGAGGATGTCGCCGAACAGATAGGCCATGAGGTCGACCCTTATCCCTGACAGGAAGGAGGCGGCGACGAGGCCAAAGGCCAGCGCCGAATGCGCCAGCACGCCCAGCATGGTGTCCATGGCAAAGCCGCGCCCGCTGAGTGTGGACACGGTGAAGGCCATGACCAGTGCCACGCCCATCACCCCCATGAAGATCGACACGGAAAAGGTCAGCGAGAGCGCCACGCCAAGGATCGCCGCATGTGCCGTGGCATCGCCGAAATAGGCCATCCGCCGCCAGACCACGAAGCATCCCAAAGGCGCCGCAGCGAAGGCCAGACCGATCCCGGCGAGAATGGCGCGCATCACGAAATCGTCGAGTATCGCGTTTGCCCAGCTCATTGCGCGTGCTCCTTCTGATCGTCTTTGTGGTCATGCGGATGGTCATGATGGTGTGAGTAGAGCGCCAGCGCCCCGCCAGTGCCTTCGCCGAACAGGGCGCGATATTCCGGAGCGGAGACCACATGCTGCGGCGTGCCTTGGCAGCAGATGTGCCCGTTCAGGCAGATCACCCGGTCAGAGGCGCTCATGACCACATGCAGATCATGGCTGACCATCAACACGCCGCAGCCATGCTCCTGCCGTACGCGCTCGATCTGCCGATAAAAGGCCGCGACACCCGGTTGATCAAGGCCCTGTGTCGCCTCGTCCAGAACCAGCAGATCGGGTTCACCCAGCAGGGCCCGTGCCAGAAGGACGCGCTGCAACTGCCCGCCTGACAGCGCGCTGATCTGACGCTGCTCCAGCCCCGGAACGCCCGCCTCTTCAAGCGCTTGCGCCATCCGGGCGCGTCTCACGCGCCGTCGCAGGCTCAACAGGCGGTCGACAGTCATCGGCAAGGTCGGATCGAGCGCCAGCTTCTGCGGCACATAGCCGATCCGCAATCCCGCCTGACGCGTAATCCGCCCGCCGCTCGGCGCGATGGAGCCGATCAGAAGCCGCAGCAACGTCGATTTTCCGGAGCCGTTCGGCCCGACGATGGTGACGATCTCGCCTGCCGCCATGCCGAAGGACACGGATCTGAGGATCGCGCTGTCTCCGATGGTCAGCCCGACGCTGTCGAATGTGAAGATTGTCATGTGCTTGGCGCAACCCCTGCGTCGTCGCAGCAATCGGGGCAGATCCCGACGGCCTCCAGTATCGTTTCCTCGACCACGAAGCCAGTCTCCCGCGCGAGCCTTTGCATCATATCGGTGGAGGCCGGAGAGGCCGTTTCCGTGACCTTGTCGCAGAGACGGCAGATCATGAAGGCCGGGGCGTGATGCGCGTGGGGATGGGTGCAGGCCACATAGGCGTTCAGGTGTTCGATCTTGTGAACAAAGCCGAACTCTACGAGGAAATCCAACGCGCGATAGGCGACCGGTGGATGCGGCGCCTTGCCGTCGGCCTTCAGCTGGTCGAGGATCTTGTAGGCGGTCATCGCACAGCCCTGCGCCAACAGTATCTCCAGCACCCGACGACGGATCGGCGTCAGGCGCTTGCGCTTGCCTTCGAAGAAGAGTTCGGCGCGCTCAAGACAGGCAGAGACGGCCCGGTTCGAGGGATCGGGGGACTGTTGGTGCGGCTTCATCTGCATGCGCCCGGGGTCATGTCTTCTTTTTCTTCTTGATAGGTTATAACATAACCATTACATCCTTGGCCAATTAGATCAAGGAGTTCTACATGTCCCGTACCCTGCTTTTCGGAACCGTCTCGGCCATCGGCATCGCCACCTCCGCTGCGGCGGACGTCCCGAAGGTCGCCACCGATATCGCGCCTGTTCATTCGCTTGTTGCAATGGTGATGGGCGATCTCGGCAGCCCGGATCTGCTGGTGCAGCCGGGCGCCTCGCCGCATGGCTATTCCATGCGTCCCTCGGAGGCGCAAGCTCTGGAGGCGGCCAATCTGGTCTTCTGGATCGGCGAAGGGCTGGAGCCTTGGCTGGAAGGTCCGTTGGAGGCGCTGGCCTCGGATGCGCAGGTCGTTGAGCTGATCGGAGTCGAAGGGGTGACCGAGCTGGAGGTGCGCGAAGGCGCAACATTTGAAAAGCACAGCCACGATGACGACGAGCACCACGATGACGAGGATCATGCGGAAGAGCACGGGCACGACGATCATGACGACCGCCGCGAGGAAACGCACGCCGAGGCGCATGAGGATCACGATGACCACGATCACGACGACCACGCGCATGAAGAGGCGCATGAAGAAGACCACCATCACAATGGTGGCCACGACCCGCACGCATGGCTTGATCCGGAGAATGCGCGCGTCTGGCTGGGTGTGATTGCCGCTGAGCTCTCCGAACTGGACCCGGAAAATGCCGAAACCTACAGTGCGAATGCCGCGGCAGGTCAGCAGCTGATCGACGCGTCGATCAATGATGTGATGGCCAGCCTCCAACCAGTCCGGGGCAAGGCCTTCGTGGTCTTCCACGATGCCTACCAGTATTTTGAGAACCGGTTCGATTTCCCGGCCGCGGGCTCGATCCGCGTGGGCGACAGCTCCGACCCCAGCCCGGCCCGCATTCAGGAAATCCATGACAAGGTTCAGGAACTGGGCATCACCTGCGCCTTCTCCGAGCCGCAGTTCAACGCCAGCATGATTGACACCGTGTTCCGGGGCAGTGAGGCGACCGTCGGTGTTCTTGATCCGCTGGGCGCCGATCTGGAACCGGGCGCCGACCTCTATCCACAACTGATCCGCAACCTTGGTTCAAATCTTGCCGAGTGCCTGGGCGCATCCTGAGCGTGACTTGACGGGGGCGCGAGAGCGCCCCCATCTGGCGCCCATGCGCATCCTCATCTCCCTCCTCGCCGTCGTGATCCTCGTGACCAGTTTCCCCTCCAGACCACAGGCCCATCCGCATGTTTTCGTGGATGTGACCGGCAGCTTCGTCTTGAATGACAGCGGCCAGCTGGAGGCGGTGCGCATCCACTGGCTTTACGATGCCTTCACGACGCTCATGGCCATGCAGAACCTCGGGCTTGATCCCGACAGGGACGGCAAGCTCGACGAGTCCGATCTGCGCCGCGTCATCGAGGGTGAGACTGACTGGGCACCGGACTACGAAGGTGATACCTACCTCCTCATCGACGGCGAAAAGGTCCGTTTGTCGCGTCCGCAGAAGGCCTGGGCGGAGGCGCCCGGCGACCAGATCGGCGTTGGCTTCACTCTCTCTTTGAGCAAGCCCATCGACATGAACGGACGCACTGCGACGCTCGAACTATACGATCCGATCTACTATTACGCCTACACCGTGACGGACAAAAGCGCGGTCGAGGGACCGGTGGGTACCTGTCGTTTCGAGATCATCCACTTCGATCCCGATGAAGAAATTGCCAAGCTGCAAGACCAGCTGCGGGCACTGTCACGAGAAGAAATCCCGGAGAACCCCAATGTGGGCGGGCTGTTTGCCGAAAAACTCGAACTGACATGTCCCTGACACGCATCGCCTTGATCTTGCTCACTGTTGTCGCGGCGGTTGTCCTTCTGGTGACTCTGGTGGATACCACGCGGCTGACGTGGTGGGCGGCACAGGCACAGCGGGAGATCCAGAACACCATGGCCACCGGCGTTCGCGCCGTGCAACGCGGCGATGCGGGCGCTTTGCCGTCCTTGTGCGGCCTGACGTTTACCTATGGTGTGGTCCATGCTCTCGGTCCCGGGCACGGCAAGGTGCTCTTGGGCGGAACGGCGCTGGCCAGTCGCGCGCAGATGCGTCGACTGACGGTGCTGACCCTACTGTCCAGCCTCGGGCAGTCGCTCACCGCGATCCTGCTTGTCCTGATTGGCATCGGCCTGATCCGCGTGACCAGCGAGCAATTGGTTGGCCTGACCGAGGAGGCGCTGGCCCCGCTCAGCTATCTGTTCATCGGGTCGATTGGTCTGTGGCTTGCCTTCCGTGGCGCGTGTGCGCTGTGGCGGCAGCGCGGGGTTCAGGCGCAGCATAAGCATGGCCACGAGCACATCCATGCCGCCTGCGGCTGTGGCCATGCGCATGGCCCTGAGCTTTCCGACATCCGCGAGGAGATGAGCCTGCGCGAGATGAGCGCCCTCGTGATCAGCATCGCCATGCGACCTTGCTCCGGTGCGCTCTTCCTTCTGGTGATCTGCTGGCATTTCGACATCCTGCCCGCAGGGATCATCGCGACCTTTTCCATGGGCCTTGGAACGGCAACCTTCAACCTTGGTGTTGCAGGTGCCGGGCTTGGCCTCGGGCGGCTGGCGATGCGCCTCGACCCCAATGGCAAGCTGAGCCTCGCCGCACCCGTGATGCAGGTGTTTGCCGGCCTGCTGATCGTGACGGCGGTTGCGGCACTGCTGCGGCCCTTCGTTTAGGCCTGTTCCGATCCCGCTGTCGCAAAGCGTGCGCGGTAGTCGCGCGGCGAGAGCGAGAAGCGGCGGCGGAAGGCCTTGCGCATCTGCTCATCCGACTGGAACCCGGCGCGGAAGGCCACGGTCTTCAGGGGCAAATCCGTATCGAGCAGAAGCGTCTTGGCGCGGTCACAGCGCAGCCGCTCCAGCGTGGCCATCGGCGAGGCCCCGAATTCAGCAGTGAACCCGCGCGTCAGGCTGCGCACGCTTATTCCGGCGGCGCGGGCGATGTCTTCCAGCGTCAGAGCCTGATCCAGCCGTGCGTTCATCCACGTCAGCACATCGCCCATGCCCGACGCACCGGCGGACTGGCCGGTAAGCAGTGTACTGAACTGCGACTGACCACCCGGACGCTTGAGATACATGACCATGTCGCGCGCCACGGCCAGCGCGATATCCCGGCCGTAGTCTTGTTCGACAAAGGCCAGGGCCAGATCAATCGCCGCCGTCACCCCCGCCGAGGTCCAGAAACTGCCCGCCTGCGCAAAGATCGCATCCGCATCGACCATCACATCCGGAAAGCGCTGACGCATCCGCGCGGCGTAGTTCCAATGGGTCGCAGCGCGCTGGCCATCCATAACACCCGCCTCCGCCAGAAAAAACGATCCGGTGCAGAGCGCGGCACAACGCGTTGTTTTGCGCCCGAATTGGCGACACCAGCGCACCACCTCCGGCTCCGCGTCGAGCACCTCTTCGATGCGTGGCGCGCCTGCGATCATCACCGTGTCGCAGGCCCCGAGATCGCGCAGGGCGACCTTCGCCTCCAGCGAGACAACAGTGTCCGAAGGGATCATCCCGGTGCGCGGCGCGGCGATGCTCACATCGTAACCGCCCCCGAAGCCCTGCGCCGCGAGGTGTTGCGACGCATAACCCAGCACGCTGAGCGGGCCGGTGGCTTCCAGCGTTTTGAAACCGGGATAGACGATCAGTGCGACGCTGCGACGGCGCTCAGAGCGGCTGCTGCTCGTATGAGACATCAACAAAATCAGGTTCCTTGGCCGGAAAGACAGGTCGTTTGGCCCGATCTGCCGGGTGACCGCCATCGCGGTTTGTCTGTTATATTATTACAACCATGGTCTGGGAGATGACAAGGAGAGACCCATGAAAACCCGTGCCGCCGTTGCCTGGGAGGCAAACCGTCCGCTGGAGATCGAAGAGATCGATCTGGACGGTCCCAAAGAGGGCGAAGTCCTTATTCGCATCGTCACGACAAGCCTGTGCCATACCGATATGTTCACCCTGTCCGGTGCCGATCCCGAGGGGCTGTTTCCGGCTGTGCTCGGCCACGAGGCTGTCGGGATCGTCGAAGAGTTAGGTCGCGGCGTGACCTCGCTCAAGCCCGGCGATCACGTGATCCCGCTTTACACCCCCGAAGACCCGAACTGCCCCTACATCAAGTCCGGCAAGACCAACCTGTGCCAGACCATCCGCAAGACCCAAGGTCAGGGCCTCATGCCCGACGGCACCTCGCGGTTCAGCTACAAGGGAAAGATGATCCATCACTATATGGGCACCTCGACCTTCAGCGAGTACACTGTTCTGCCCGAGATTGCCGTGGCGAAGATCTCCAAGGAGGCACCGCTGGCCAAGGCATCGGTCATGGGCTGCGCCGTGCCGACAGGCATCGGCGCCGTGCGCAATACCGCCAAGGTGGAACCGGGCGCGACGGTCGCGGTCTTCGGCCTCGGCGCGGTGGGCATGGCGGTGATCCAGGGGGCAAAGATGCAAGGCGCGTCGCGCATCATCGGCATCGACACGAACCCCAACAAATTCGCGCTGGCGCGGTCGCTCGGGGCACATGACTGCATCGACCCCAAGGATTTCACCCAACCCATTCAGGATGTTATAGTCGAGATGACGGACGGTGGCGTCGATTATTCCTTTGAGTGCATCGGCAACGTCAACGTCATGCGTTCGGCGCTGGAATGCTGCCACAAGGGGTGGGGCGAATGCACCGTGATCGGCGTGGCCGGCGCGGGCGAAGAGATCGCCACGCGGCCGTTCCAGTTGGTTACAGGCCGTGTCTGGCGCGGGTCGGCCTTTGGCGGCGTGTTGGGGCGCAGCCAGCTGCCCGGCATGGTGGATGAATGGCTCCGGGGGAACTTCGACGTCGATCCCTACATCACCCACAACATGACGCATGAGCAGATCAACACGGCGTTCGATCTTCTCCATGCGGGCAAGTCGATCCGCTCGGTCATCCATTTCCAGCCGTCCGAGACGATGCTGGTCAATGACTTGCCCGGGGTGATCGTACCTGCCTAAGTTGCCACCCCGACCAACAGGCCCGTCATTCTCGGAGGGCGGGCCATTTTGTCAGCAGCAGCTACAGGATTTGCCGTGGGTAAAGTCGAAATCTGAGTCGGTCAGCGGCGCGTCACCTGAAAAGGCCCCCGGCTCTACGCGAAGGGCATCGGACAGCTGCGTCAACATCTTTGCGCTCGGCGCGTCCTTCATCGGCAAGGCCCCTTCAAGGCGCGCGATCTGTCGTTCCGAGAGGCCGGAGAGCTTCGCCAGCTTCGGACGCCCCAAGCCGCGCAGCTTGCGGAGTTCGATCAATCGGTCGGGAGAAATCGCGGTCATTGGAGTAGTCCCCTGAAGGTGGTCCACCAACTGGGATAGATTCATCCCGCTAATTGGAGGATCAGCGATGGCTGGAAAACGAGATAAGCCCGAGGAGACTATATCGAAGCTTCGGCAAGTTGAAGTTCTGCAAGGACAAGGCGCAACGATTTCCGAGGCGGCGCGTCAAATCGGTGTGACACAGCAGACGTTTTACCGCTGGCGGAAGCTCTATGGCGGGATGCAGCGGTCTCAGCTTGCGCGCCTGAAAGAGCTGGAGAAGGAGAACCAGCGGCTGCGGCGGGCGGTGTCTGATTTGACGCTGGACAAATTGATCCTGACCGAGGCGGCAAAGGGAAACTTCATTCGTCCATTGGCCTCGGACCAATGGCGGACAACCGCCTCATCCTTCGCGTCGCCGGAAATGCATCGACCATGTGCGACGAGAACTTGGCGTATCGGAGCGCCGGGCCTGCCGCACGTTCGGGCAGCATCGGTCCACGCAGCGCAAGGTATCCCGCGCCGGAGGACGAGGAGCGCCTGACCGACAATATCATCGAGCTGGCCGATCAATACGGGCGCAATGGCTACCGCATGGTCACCGGCCTGCTGAACAACGCTGGCTGGCAGGTGATACCGCTGCCTGGCAGGCGATTTGCGCTGCAAATCTGCCGAGAGGGCAATGGACGAGCTCTTGAATGGTGAAATCCTCTACAGCTTGCGCGAAGCCCATCTCCTGATCGAGCTATAGCGCATACACTACAACACTCCCTCTCGGGACATCACTGCGTGATGCCCTGCCGGGCAGTGGTCAGGCCGCACAGCGCATTAGGCTATCGCCCACCCGCGCCAGAAAGCGTCATCCCAACGGACCAGAGGCCCACGATGCACCAACAATCAAACCCGACCACCCGATGGGGGCAGACCAGCCCTCCGGTCTCCCCCAGCCGAGAGTAGCCAAGCCGCAAAGCGTCGCGATAGAGAGCAACCTCCTTGGCGGCGGGGGACTGCGGATCTTCAGGAAACAAATCGGCCTAGAACAACTCGTCCTGCGTTGTGGCAATGTTTTCGATCTCTGATGACGCCTTGGCTTCTTGCAGAGCCAACGTGTCGATCAGAATGCCCTGGTTCGGGATTGTCTTGGCTTGGCCCTTGAGGTCGGAAAGGGCACGGCTGGCGCGCGTCAAAGCCTTCAGCACTGGGATCGTTTCAATCTCCGTCGCAGGAGGGAGGTCCGGAATGGCGTATGTTGGCTTTAACATGTTCCCGGCCTAATGTTAGCAAAGTGCGTTTTGTTTGACGTGAGCGTGGCGTCATGTCGAAAAGAGCCACGTCTTTAACATGATGTGCCTTCAGTTCCGTTGAGAACGGCGCTGAGAAATTCGGACACGGTAGCGAAAAACCACGTGATTGGGTCAGCCGTCCGGGAAAATGCTCGTGGTTTGGGTCAAGTCACTGTCGCAGACACATGCTCTTGGTGTTGGACATTTTGGCTGCGTAATCGCCTGAGGTAACGCGGCCTCCGGGTCCGCGGGGCGCGCATGCAGCGGTTGTTCCCAAGTCGGCGGCGATCGCGTGTGGTAGGGCAGGTCCTGACATTGAACTTCAGCTTGTTGATATGCGTACCATTTTCACCCTATGGTTGAGTTCTGGCGAATGCGCCTTGTGTCCAACCAACCCGGCATCCGCTGTCCGTCTCGGAAACCGTACCCACCGTCCAATAGGCAGAGGCGCAAGGTGACGCGAGAAATCTGAGGGCATGGTTTTCGCCGCCACGGAGTTGGGTAGGGGGTCAACCTGTCCCGACTGGCAAGGGGACATGGGCTGGCATGGGCTCCCCGTATCTCTCTGTCTCCTGGGCCATACCTTCGACTGAAAATCCCCTAATCCCGTTCGGTCTCCTGCGCGCAACCCCGCGTCAGTCCGGGCCGTGTTGGCCGCCTGTGGCGTCCTGCCCGCTCCACCCCGGACCTCTGGGGGTGTCCGGTGTCCATGCTGTCCACCGTGCACGCGTCACCCGACGGGCTTTTTCCGGGTCTTGTCGAAGGGACGGTCCCGAAGGCAGGACACACAGGAGCTTATCATGCAGAACATGGTTATCCTCGCCGGCAACATCGGTCAGACCCCCGAAATCCGCACCACCCAGAGCGGTACCAAGATCACCAACTTTAGCCTCGCCACCTCGCGCCCCCGCCTCTCGGAAGGCCGTGTGATGCGCGACGAGAACGGCTACCGGGTCATGGACACCGAATGGCACCGCATCACCTGCTTCAACGGACTCGGCAAGACGGTCGCGGAGCATTGCGAAATGGGCATGAAGGTCCTCGTCCATGGCCGCATCCACTACACCAAGTGGATCGGTAGCATGGGGAACGACCGCTACGGCTGCGAGATTATCGCCGAGAAGGTCGACTTCCTGAGCCGCCCGAAGTCGGCCGAGAACGAAAACCCCGAGCTGGTCGACCGCGACGACGAGATCCCGTTCTGAGAACGGGGTCTACCCTCGGGCCCGGCGGGGAAACCCGCCGGGTTCGGGCGATCTCGGCCCAGAGCCGACATTCGTGGGACCGACCCTTCCCGAGCGCAGGTTTCCAAGAGCTGCCGTAGATGATCTGAGCAGCATCTCAGCCGTCAGGTGTTTGTGCTGAGAGCTCCTTCGCGGCATGGGCGGGCGGGCGCCCGCGTCAGGCATCCAAGCCACTGATTGGCCGTTGCTTGTCTAACGCGTATTTGAACAGTGGCCTGTCCGCCGTATCCTCGCAACCGGCACGCGCCTAAGCTTCGACAATGTCCTGCGCCATCTCGCCAATTCCATCGAGGTGCGCTGCGAAACGCCGCTGCTATAGGGTCTGGCCCGAGAATAGTCAGGGCGACCCCGGACTGATCTTCGCCGACAGCGCCGTCGCGCCGGACGGCGCGGTGGACGCCCTGAGCGTGTCTTCCTGGATTCCGTCATGACCAAGCTGGCGCTGTCCTGCATCCTCGGAAATGCCCTTCCGCACGGCAGCGATATGGTGGAGGTGTGTTCGCTTGCTGGGCCGGATGGGCTTTCTTTCGAGCTCAGGGACAACGGCGATGCCTTGGAAGAGTGTCAGCTCGGTGTTCTGATGAGCCCGTTCCAGACGGGCTTGGACGTGAATACGCGTAAGACAGGGAGTGTCGGCCTCGGCCTGCCACTTACCAAGTGTCTCGTCGAGATGCAGAGCGGCGAGCTGGAGATCGACCGTCGAGACGGGTGGACCGTGGTTACGGTCAAGCTGCCGAAGTGGCGGACAGAGATTGCCGCGGTTGAACCGGAGAGAGATTCATAGAGGAATAGGCGGTGCCGGGCGCCTGGCCCGGCAGCACTACGTGGCTCTGTATCCCGAACGCGGCGAGCTCCAACGCCATCACCTCAGTGAGCGCGTTCACCGCTGCCTTGCTGGCGGTGTAGACCGACAGCAGGTCGAAGGTCTTCAGCGTCACGCTTGAGGTCCCGTTGATGATAGCCCCCAGCCAGGCGCGCGCAGAACTGCGGCAGCACGACCTGGATCATCGTGATGGTGCCTCCGCTCAGCCCCCGATTTTCGCAAGTAGTCACGCGACCTCAATGAACTCCAGGAAAAGCCTGGCGGCAGGGCTGACTGGGCGGTCACCGCGCCTCAGGATCGAGATGGGCCGTTCGACAACCGGCAGGAGGGGCCTCAGGGTGATCCGCTCGTCCCTGGCGAAAGGTCTGCATGCCAGTTCCGAGAGCACGCTGACGCCTAGACCGTTCCGGACGAGCCCGATGGTTGTCGGCACGAAGGAGCATTCGATGGCGCTTCCCGCCCCCTCGACGCCCAGGTGCCGCCGGACGCTGGCGCGCGTGTTGGACCCTGCCGCGCCTTCCACCAGTGTTTCAGCCGCAAAATCGGACCAGCTTACCGTCTCCTGCGCGCAGAGCCGGTGTCCGGCAGGCAGCACGGCGATGAAGCTGTCGGTGCGGACCACATCGGCAGAGAGGTCGCGCTCCTCTTCTCCGGCGACACCGAAGCCAAGGTCGACCTCGCCCGAGCGGATCGCCCGAGAGACCTCGGCGTTGAGCGCGTCCCGGACGGCGACGCGGATGCCGGGATAGGCACTGACGAAGCGGCGCAGCGCCGGGGCCACGATCTCGGTCACGGCCGAGGGCAGAGAGGCAATGGAGAGCTGGCCGATCCGCCCTGCGGCAAGGTCCCGCAGCCGGTCCGTGGCCCGGTCGACATCGGAGAGGATGCGCCGCGCTTCTGGGATCAGCGTCTCGCCTGCCGCGGTCGGACGCGCGCGCCGCGCTGTCCGATCGAAAAGCGGCAGGCCCACGATCTCTTCTGCCTGGCGGAGCGAGGCGCTGAGTGCAGGCTGGCTGACGCCCAGGTCCTGAGATGCCGCAGTGATGGACCCTGCGTCTGCGATGGCGAGGATAACGCGGAGGTGACGGGTGGAGAGTGACTGCATCCCAGAATCTCATGTTATGGCGAAATAAAAACAAACAATTTTTCTTATCGAACGAAAAGAGGGAAAAGGTCGGGGTGTCCAAGGGAGGAGACCCATGAAACCATTTACCCGCCTCGTCGCGGCGCTTCTTTGCGCCGCCAGCTCCATCGCGGCGCCCGTTGCCGCAGAAACCCAGCTCAACATGGGTGGCTCGACGACGACTTCGACCTTCTATCCGTACTACAGTTCCCTGGCGAACGGCATATCGGCCGCCAATTCGGAGCTGAACGTCACTGTGGTCAGCCCGGGCGGCTTCGCCGCAAACTCCGTCCTGATGCAGGAAGGGGACATCGACTTCGGAGGCATCTCGCCCGACCTCATCGCCGATGCGGAAGCCGAGGGCTATGACGGCTTCCGTGTGCTCTGGTGGACGCTTCCGGCGATCCAAAACATGATGGCGACCGACGCCAGCGGGATCACCGACCTAGCCGGCTTCGAGGGCCGCTGCTTCCATCCAGGAATGAACGGGTCGTCGCAGCAGAAGAACATGCTGCGCGTGCTGCAGGCGCTCGATATCAAGCCGGACCTTTACATGTCCGACAGCACCGACGCGATCAGCGCATTGAAAAACGGCCGCTGTGACGGACAGATGCGCGCGACCCAAGCGCCGCGCCTGGACAGCGCATCGGCCGAGTTGAACCTGACGACCCCAGTCCACCCCATCGGCTATACCGACGAGCAGATCGAGAAGATCCGCGCCGCGATGCCCTGGATGGGGTTTTACGACATGCCCGCTGGCGTGACCGAAGGCTCCGAACCCTACACCGTGCACGCGGTCTGGATTGGCTTCACCGCCACCGAAAGGATGGAGGAGGACATGGCCTACCAGCTCGTGAAGGGTATGCTCGATTCGACTGACACCCAGGCTGCTGCGCTCCCGGCAATCGAAGGCGTGGACATCGCCCAGCAGACGCTCGATGTCTCGGAATATCCACTGCATGCCGGAGCCGTCCGAGCCTATCGCGAGGCCGGCTACGAGGTGCCGGCCCGGCTTCTTCCGCCCGAACTTCAAGACTGACCTGGTCTGCCCGGTCCGACCTGGTGAACGTCCCGGAGCCGATCCGGGGCCACCACCGGCGGACCGGGTCAATTTCCCGGTGCGACCGGCCTGAGCGGCCGGTCCCCGGACGGAAGGAGAAGCCGCCGTGCGACGGCCCTTCCCTGCCGCAGAGCCACCGATCACACAAGCGGGGTGCAGGAGGATTTCCATGCAGACGAGCGAAAAGACATCGGGCCCGGACACTCCGTCCGATCCGATCGCGTATGAGGGCTGGCGCCGCGCCGTCGTCCTCTCTCTCTCCGCCGGACTCATCGGCCTGACGGCTTGGGGCGCGGCATTCGGGCAATTGCCCAATGTGCAACATCGCGCCATCGTGCTGGCCTTGGTGGCGGGCCTGGCGGTCATGATCGCGCCGGCCGGACGGTCCGGGCGGCTGGCCGGTCTACCGGGTCGCGTTCTCGACATCGCAATGCTGGGCACGATCCTCGTCGCGGCAGGCTGGGTATATGCCAACTACTGGGACGTGATGATGAACCCCGTCGCGCGCCGCCCCGAGGCGGTGGTGCTCGGCCTCGCGCTTGTCGCCGCGATCCTTGAGCTCTCGCGCCGCACGATCGGATGGACTTTTGCCATCCTGGTCGGGATCTTTGGCGCCTATGCACTCTGGGGAGACCTCCTGCCCGGCCGGATCGGTCACGGCGGCGTCAGCCTCCGGATGCTGACCTCGATGCTGTACCTGTCTACCGATGGGATCTGGGGACAGGTCTTCGACATCTTTTGCAGCTTCCTGATCCTTTTCATCCTGTTCTCGGCCCTGATGATGGCGACCGGCGCAGGCGAGACCATGATGGACATTGCCAAGCTGGTCGGCGGGCGCCTGCGCGGCGGACCGGCCAAGATCTCGGTGATCTCTTCGGCCATGGTCGGATCGATGACCGGCTCTTCCGTGACCAACGTCGCGATGACCGGCAACTTCACCATCCCGATGATGAAGCGCATGGGCTACCGCCCCGAGGTCGCCGGCGGCATCGAAGCCACCGCCTCGTCCGGCGGGCAGATCACGCCGCCGCTGATGGGCGCGGGCCTCTTCCTCATGGCGGAGTTCCTGAACCTGCCCGTCGGTCACATGATGACGCTCGCGCTGGTGCCCGCCCTGCTGTTCTACGCCGGCGTCCTTGCCTCAGTGCATTTCGAGAGCGTTCGCTCGGGGATCGGCCAGTTGCCGGAGGAAGATATGCCGGACGCCGCACGGCTGAAGCGTCCGGCCGTCTGGCTGCCGCTCGCCGCCCCCTTCTGCGTTCTGCTCTTCATGCTGTTGTCGGGCTTCGCGGTCGGCCTGTCGATCCTGTCGGCCTGCCTGACGCTCGCCGCCCTGCACCTCCTGATCGGCGAGTCACAGGGCACAGGTTTGCTCGGACGGGCCAGGAACCTCAGCGCAGCGCTGCTCGAAGCCGCGGAACCGCTGGTAACGCTGGGCGCGCTCTGCGCGGCCGCCGGGGTGCTGATCGGGGTCATCGGTTTTGTCGGCATCGGCGTGAAGTTCGGCGATGCCGTCCTGTCGCTGTCCTCGGACAACCTGTTCCTCGCACTGGTGCTGGCAGGCTGCGTCGTCATGGTGATCGGCATGGGGATGCCCACAACCGCAGCCTACGTGCTGGCCGTGTCCACCATCCTGACCGCTTTCGATGCACTCGGCATCGCTCCGCTTCAGGCGCACATGTTCGTCTTCTACTTCGCAACGCTCTCGGCGATCACCCCCCCGGTCTGCGCGGCGGTCTTCGTCGCGGCGGGCCTTGCCAAGGCCTCGTGGTGGGCGACCGCGGTTCAAACGGTGCGCTTCGCGATCATCAAGTACCTGCTGCCCTTCCTCTTCGTGTTCCGTCCCGAGACGCTCCTGGAGGGCGCCCCGGTCGAGATCGCGCTGGCACTGGCGGCCTGCCTGATCGGCACGATCGCCCTGTCGGCGGCCTTCGCGGGATGGTTCGCCGGACCGCTGGGACGCGCGCTTCAGGGCGTGACGCTGGTGGCCGGGCTGATGCTGCTCTGGCCATCCCTTGCGCTGAACATCGTCGGCGCGTTGATTGTGAGCGCGGTCGCGCTCCGCTCCCGGCTGGCGCGTCCCAAGGTGGCAGCGGGAGAGCGCCCGTGACGGATGTCCCGAAGACCATGCGGCCCGACGTCGATCTGTCCACCTTCTGCACGGCCCGTATGCTGCCCTCGGGAGGACGGCTGTGGGTCGCGGCCCCTTCCGGCCCACAGGTCGGAGCGCCGGTGCTGCTGGTCCATGGCGCCTATCACGGCGCATGGTGCTACGCCCTCTGGATGCGGCGCCTCCTGGCGCGCGGCCGCGCAGTCGCGGCCGTCGACTGGCCCGGACACGGCGGCCTGCCGCAGCCAGCGGGCTTCGCCGCCCTCGGGGTCGCGGACTTTGCCCGGACGGTGGAAGAGGCGCTGGACCAGATGCTGACGCCGCCTGTGGCGGTCGGCCACTCGCTGGGCGCGCTGGTGCTGGCGCTCGCGGCCGAGGGGCGGAAGCTGCCCGCGGTCGTGCTTCTCGCCCCGTCGCCGCCGGGCAACATGCTCGGGGTAACAGCCGTTCCGCTCCTTCCCGACGGGCAGCCTTTTGGCCCCCCCGGTGCGGACCGGTTCCGCGACGTCTACATGGGCGGAGCGCCCGACGCCGGAGACTGGCTGCCCCGACTTGGCCCCGAAAGCCCGGCAGCGCTGAACGACCGTTACGGCCTGAAGATCAACGTGACAGGGGGGGCCGACCGGGGGCTTGTGGTCGAGGCGGGGCGGGAAGACCCGCTGCGCCATCCTGAGGGACAGGACGCCGCCGTCGCTGCCTTCTTCGGCTACGACTACCGGTATCTGCCGGAGGCTCCCCATTGCATGATGATGCACGATCCGGGCGACGCAGCTTTCGCCTGCCTGTCGGATTGGCTGGACAGCCTGGACGAAACTGAGACCCCGCACTGCGGGGTGCTCGCCGAGCGGTGAGACTACCCGGGCGGCACCACTTGCATCACCTATTCGAACATCGCCCGGGGCCGCGCCTGAGCCCCCCGATAAGCAGCCTTGTACCAATTCCACCAGGTGCGCAGCATTCAAATGCTGATACGAGTACCTATTTGTGACTCCGGGCAGCCTTTCTTCTTTCACAGAGCTCAGGAGACGACCAAGCAGGTCAAGTAAAAGAAGGTCGGCTCTGCTTGTTCTACTACATGGGCCGCGCCTATTCCGCGAACTACCGCTTTCCGCCGTGACCACCTTCTAGAGTGAGAGGAGTGCCGGTTTCTCGGTGACGGGTTGAGTGCTGGGAGAGTGGCTTCCGGCGCCCGTCGCGGGAGATAGCCGATGGGCGTTGTGGAAGTTTTGGATCCGGGCGCACCGGCTCGGGCGGGTGGCTGGAAAGTGGACGCGAGCCGGGGTGAGCGAAACGGACGGGTGTCGTCCGAGTGGTTCAACCGGCCCGATGACGAGCGGTATCTGTCGCTCGAGGATCTCTGGGCCAATGTGAAGGGCCGCTCCGAGCGCAGCCGCAGCCGCGTAGTGCAGACGGCGGACATCCGCGTCGAGGCAGCGCGCGACAACCCCGGGCGGTTGCACCTGATGCTGCCGAAAGCGCAGGAGCCTTTGGCACCCACGCACTGGGCTTTCGGCCAGCTTGCCAGCATCGTCGGCGCACCGGCCTCCTACCTGCGGCAGTTGCCCGCGCCGCTGGCGGGCATCAACCTGCAATACGGCCTGACCAACCACCGTGCCGAGCAGGTCAAGACCTTCGAGACCGAAGATGGCCGCACCGAGCTGCGGGCCGTGACCGGCCCCGACTATGGCCGCATCCACGATTTCGAGCTGGTCGAGGCAGTGCAGCGGATCGCGGGCAATGGCACGGGCGACACTCGCTGGAAGGTGCCGGGCGTACTCGACTGGTCGACCGGGGTCTACAACCCCGATGTCGAGATCAACCGCGACACGACCACGCTCTATGCCTCGGACCGTGACGTCTTCCTGTTCCTGGTCGATGATCACAACCCGATCGAGGCAGGACGTCTGCCCGACGGCTCCCCCGATCTCTACTTCCGGGGCTTCTATTGTTGGAACTCCGAGGTGGGGGCCAAGACCCTCGGCATGGCGAGCTTCTACCTGCGGGCCGTGTGCCAGAACCGCAACCTCTGGGGCGTCGAGGATTTCCAGGAGATCAAGATCCGCCACTCGAAATACGCGGCCTCCCGCTTTGCCCATGAGGCGGCCCCGGCGCTGACGCGGTTTGCCAATTCCTCGCCGCAAGGTTTCGTGAACGGCATCAAGGCGGCGCGGCATCAGATCGTGGCGTGCAGCGACGAAGACCGCGCTGATTTCCTGCGCAAGCGCGGTTTCTCGAAGGCCGAATCCGGCAAGATCATCGAGAAGGTGCTGATGGAGGAAGGCCGCCCGCCCGAGAGCATCTTCGACTTCGTACAAGGCATCACTCGGCTTGCGCGCGACAAAACCCAGCAGGATGCCCGCCTCGACATGGAAGGGCGCGCCAAGAAGCTCCTCGACCGGGTCGGCTGACGCCGGACCCGACATCGCGACCGCCCTCGCGCGCGGCGGTCGCGCTTTCCCCCTCCAAATGCATGCCACTGGCCCCGCCCCGAGAGGGCAGGGGGCTTTGGCCTGTGCAGTTCAGCGAGACACCCATGACCCCGCAGGAAGAAACCATCGTCCTCGAGGCCCGCGACATCCTCGGTCGCTACCTCAGCCAGAACCCGGTCATCGGCAGCTGGCAGGCGCTGATGGACTATTGCGCGCTGACCGTCCGCGGCCCGATCGAGCGGTTACACGTCTTCTACCTCGACCGCAAGAACCGCATCATCTCCGATGAGCTTCTCTCGATCGGCACGGTCGACCATGTCCCGGTCTATCCGCGCGAGGTGATCAAGCGGGCGCTGATGCTGAACGCCTGCGCCCTAGTACTGATCCACAACCACCCGTCCGGCGATCCGACGCCGTCCGATGCCGATATCAGCATGATCAAGGAGATCCAGAAAGGGTGCAGGTATCTCGGGCTGACGCTGCACGACCACATCATCGTCGGCGCCGGGACGGAGCTGAGCCTGCGGGCGCTCGGCAAGCTCTGACGCTGCGGGCAAGTTCATCACCGTCACCCCTTCGAGGAAGAGGGCGGCGGTTTGGTCTTTGACGGATGAGGCGGGAAGAGAGGCTTCCCGCGCCGTCGGAGATCTTCCCATGTTCGACCTGTCCCTTCCTGTTCAACCGACCACCAATCCACTGGGCTTCGCGCCGCCCTTTCCCTCGGGGGACATCGACTCGAGTCACACTTTCGCGCTGGCCCATTCGCGCCGCGCGCCGGCCGACCTGCTGTCGGGCCGGGCCGCTCCGCTCGTTATCGCCCGTTTCGCGATGCTGGCCGATGCCATGCAGGGCGCAATCGACCATGCCGAGGGGATCGCCTCGGATGCTCCGCCCCAGCTTCTGGCAATCCTCGACCGCGACGAGCGGCTTGTTCTGGCCGGGGCCGCCAGCGACCACGCCGTCGCCTGGTGCCACCCGGTGACGAGCGCGGCCGAGGCACGTGGCGTGGTGACGGAGGCGAGCCAGCTGCGCGCGCAGGCGGTTCGTGCCGCCGATTGGTGCGAGACCGATCTGGCTCAACGGCTGCGCCACCGCGCCGATCTTCTGGATGCGCGGCTCGTCGATCCGCTCTGGCGAGCCGTTGCCGCCCGGGCGCTGCAGGTCGCGGCGTGAGGCCAGAGAGGCAGAGGAGGGCAGGGGGGAATTGGAGCTTGTCCGGGGGAGAGAGATCGCCCGGTCCGGCTTCGATCCCTTTTCCCATCCGATGACCCTGACTGAACCCACCCTCGCGCCGCCGTTGGCACCCTCGACCGTCGACATGGGCCAGATCTTCGCGGCGCATGCCGCGCGCGCGGCCCGGATTGACGCGCTGCGCCCGGGCAACAAGGACCGCCTCTTCGATGGCCTCACGGTGGCCGGCATCACCCATATCACCGTGACCTTCGACGGGGCCGGCGACAGCGGCCAGATCGAAAGCATCGGCGCATGGTCCGGCGAGACCGCGGTCGATGTCCCGGCGGCCGAAATCGAATACGCCGCGCTCACCTGGGACAACCCCGAAGTCGAGATGCGTCAGCTCTCGCTGGAAGATGTCGTCGAGCAGCTGGCCTACGACTTCCTCTCCGACACCCATGGTGGCTGGGAAAACAACGATGGGGCCTGGGGCGAGTTCTGCTTCGACGCCGCGGCCCGCTGCATCCACCTTGAGTTCAACGAGCGCTTCACCTCGTCCGAACTCTACACCCACGATTTCTGAGGGGGCGGCGATGGCACATCCCTATCACCACGCTCTCTCCTCGGTGAAGAAATGGGGCGGCACGGTCGATGACTTCATCGCCGTGCATGACTGGTTCGACCAGAGCAAGGAGATCACGGCCGACTTCCGGCACCGGGCGCTCCGTCATCATGCCGAGGGGATCTTCATGGCCGAGACCATCTTCGGGCCGACCCGCACGCTCTCGACCGGGCGCATCATCCCGACCCGCTGGGTTGGCGAACAGCATGTGAAGGAAGACCTCGGCTTCATCCCGAGCTTCGCCGATTGGGTGAAGGCCATCCGGCCAGAGCCGTGGATGGGCCGGACCGCGCGGATCGAGGCTCTGGTCGATCTGCATCTCGCCTCGCCTGTGGTCGAGGTCAGATGAGATGACCGATCCAGCCTATCAGCGCCTTGGCCTGTCGGCGACCGCTTCGCCCTACGCCGTCCTGCGGGCGGCGGTCCGGGCGCTTCACGCCGACACACGCGCCGTGCGCAGCTTCCGTATGGCGCGCAAGCGCTTCTACCGGCAAATGGTCTGCGCGCATGCCGCACGACAGGCGGCAGATGACAAGCCAACCGGCTGATCGATCCCGGCCGACCCTTCATCCCAATCCAGTACCCGGCCTTCCGGCCGGGTCTTCCCCATTCAGGAGGTCCCTATGGCGGATTACTTCACCCATTTCTCTTGCCTGCTCGACGTCGGCACTCCCGAAAAGGCGGCCCGAGCACTCGCGCTGTTTCACGATCTGCGCGCTGCGGATCAGGACGCCGACGACCCAGATGTCGCTGGCTTCGATCTCGTGCACCAGGATGCCCCCGAGGGCAGCAGCTTCTGGATCCATGATGACGAACACGGCGATGTCGAAGCCGTCATCCGCTTCGTCTTACGCCTCGCCGAATACCTCGACCTGACCGGCCTTTGGGGGTTCCAGTATGCTCTGACCTGCTCCCGACCCCGCCTCGACGCCTTCGGCGGCGGCGCGCATGTCATCGACCTCGGCGCCCGCAAGTCCATCGGCTGGACAAGCACGCAAGAATGGCTGGTCGCCGTGTTGAACGGGGAAGACGCACATGCCTGAGGTCATCTGCACCACCGTCTACCAGTTCCCCGAACTCTCGGATGCCGCCAAGGAAAAGGCGCGCAGCTGGTATCGCGAGCTGGGCCCCCACGACGATTGGTGGGACGCGGTCTACGAGGATTTCGAGCGAGTCTGCGAGATTCTCGGCATCCGTCTGAAGACCAAACCCGTCCGCCTGATGGGCGGCGGGACGCTAGCCAAGCCCTGCATCTGGTTCTCCGGCTTCTGGAGCCAGGGCGACGGCGCCTGCTTCGAAGGTTACTGGTCACACGCCAAGGGCGCGACCGCGAGCATCCGGGACTACGCGCCCACGGACGCGACGTTGCACGGCATCGCCGACCGTCTGCAGGCGATCCAACGGCGGAACTTCTACCAGCTTGCCGCCGAGGTCAGCCACCGGGGGCGCTACTACCACGAATACACCATGTCGGCGGACGTTACGCGCGACAGCCCGATCTGGCAGCCGGCCACCGAGGATGCTGAAGTATTCGTGACCGAGGCGCTGCGCGATCTGGCACGCTGGCTCTACCGCCAGCTTGAGGCCGAATACGACCACCTCACCTCGGACGAGGCCATCGAGGAGGGGATCATCGTCAACGAGTATACGTTCACCGAAGGAGGGCGCCGGGTCGGGTAACGGGGATCACCGCGCATGGTTCATCTGATCTTTACATAAAGTCCATATGGCCTATATTGAGGCCAATGGAGGACGCCATGTACGTTGCAGAGAAAATTCGGGAACCCGCACAGATCAACGCCGTCGCGTTGAAAGCTTATGCACGCGTGGTCGATGCCTGGGGGCTCAGTCTCAAGGAAGCGGCTGGCCTTGCCGATATGTCGGAGAGCACATGGAAGCGCGCCAAGAAGCCGGATTTCGCGGGAGAGCTCACCAAGGACCAACTGCTGCGGCTCAGTGCGGTGATCGGCATCTTCAAGTCGCTCGAACTCTACTTCTCGGAGCCTGTGGCAAGAAGCTGGTTCACCCGACCGAACACCGGTCCGCTGTTTGGGGGAGGCCGACCAGTCGACACCGCCATCGACGGGGGCTTGCCGCAGATCCTCGCGGTTCGGACCTATCTTGATGCATTGCGCGGTGGGGCATGAAGCAGACCGAGATTTCTGATCGTGGTCTCGTTCGTCTCCTGCCCGCCACTTACCACAAGCCGCCATCCCTGCGCGGTCTCGTCGATACCGAAGGCGAGATGGAGATTCTGGCAGAAATCGAGGGCCTGACCAGCGGCCGTCTTCTGGCGGAACGTGGCCGCAACCCGCATCTGGACCCGCGCGAGCTGGCCTGGCAGCGGCGCAGCCGTGATCTGCGTCTCTACGGCGACAGTCACGTCAACGCCGCCTTCACCTACACCCGGGCTGGCGGAAACCGGTTCAACACCGAGGAGCGCGGTGCCTGGTACTGTGCGTGGGATGTGATGGTTTCCGTCAGCGAAGTGGCGTGGCACCGCACGCGCGAACTTGGCTTCACGGGCAGCTATCATGACAGCGCCCGCTATGTGGAAATGCTGGCGGACTTCATCGGCGTCTTCGACGACATGACCGACGAGCCGGGTCATCCCGCGCTGCATCCGGATCCGGCTGTCGGATATCCCGAGGGCCAAAGCCTTGCCCAGCATCTGCGCCGGGCTGGATCGCGGGGCCTTATCTACCCCTCAGTTCGGGCTCCCGCGCCGGGCGGGAATTGCCTCGTCTGCTTCGAGCCCCACGCCATCCAGAACGTCCGGCCGGGCGCTTCTTGGGATCTTGTGTGGGATGGGACACCGCACTACTCGATTGCGGCCGTCGGCTGACGAATTTCAGCGCATGCGCCCTTGGAGGTCAGAAGAAATGAAAGCAGCAAACAGTAATAGCCCCGACGTCACGAACTTGAAGCCAAGCGACCATCAGGCGTTCTTCGAGGTTTTGGATTCTCCGCCCTCACCGACGGAAGCGCTGCGGGCGGCATTTCGTAGGCGGAAGGAAGCTTTGGTGGATGCGTGCGCCGACTCGCCATCCACCAACTGACAACCATCACTTATTCCCGTCGATCCACTTCGACATGAGCCCCTTGTCGCGGAAGCATTCGTCCGGAACGGCGCGCCGTTTGATCCGGGCGAGCTTCTCTGCGAAAGCGACCTGCTTGGAGGTCGGTCGGTTGTCTGACGGCACGGGCGCGCGCTTGGCTTGGGCGTCGATCCAGGCGCTCAGCGCGCGTCGATCTTGCTGAGTTTCCCAAGGCAGGAGTGTTCCATTGCGCTGTGCGAGGGACCGCGCATAGGCGAGCTGCTTGGCCGTGGCAGGCAGGGTAAAGGTGGTGCTTTCCATCGAAGAACTCCCTTTCTG